>DATIXH010000059.1:0-4925 GCA_035518775.1 Candidatus Acidiferrum sp. | reverse complement strand
GCGGCGAGCGCCAGATAGCCCTTGCCGGCGGTCATGTCGCGCACGAAGCCGGCATTGTGGGCGATCGACAGGTAGCTGCCGGCGATGCCGCAGAGCAGGCCGGTAATCATCAGCGCCCGGTAGCGCACCCAGGCGACGGAGACGCCGGCGGTGTCGAGGGCATGGGGATTCTCGCCGGCGGCGCGCAGGCGCAGACCGAAGCGCGTGCGGTAGACGACCCACCACACCAGCGGCACTGCGACCGCGGCCATGTAGACGATGATGTTGTGGCCGCTGATCACAGATTGATAGAGCGGGCCGACGATGGGGATCTGTCCGAGCGTCGCCGCGCCCGGCAGCACGATGACGGGGAAGCGCGCGTCGCCAGCGAGCATCGGCGTCTGCCCGCCCTGGCTGAACCAGGCGTTGCCGAGCGTCGGCGCCAGGCCGGCCACCAGGATGTTGAGGGCCATGCCGGAGACGACCTGGTTGCCGTTGTAGCGGATGCTGGCGAGGCCGTGCAGCAGCGCGAGCGCGATGGCGACGAGGATGCCGGCGCCCAGCCCGGTCCAGGCCGAGTTCGTGACGTAGGCCGTGGCCGCAGCGGCGAAGGCGGCGGCCAGCATCTTGCCCTCGAGCGCGATGTCGACGATGCCCGAGCGCTCGCAGAAGAGGCCGGCGAGGGCGGCCAGGATCAGCGGCGTG
Source organism: Candidatus Acidiferrum sp. (assembly GCA_035518775.1). Taxonomy (GTDB): domain Bacteria; phylum Pseudomonadota; class Alphaproteobacteria; order Dongiales; family Dongiaceae; genus JBGPEQ01. The sequence continues at coordinate 4,241 of DATIXH010000059.1, read as the reverse complement.
ACCAGGCGGATGGTCGAGGCGGCAAGCGCCAGGAAGGAGACCCAGAGGTCTTCCATCACGCCGCCTCCGCCAGGGTGCGGCGGCGGAACAGGGCCGCGATCTGCGGCTTGAACATGTTCTCGAGCGCGCCGCAGAACAGGATCACCAGGCCCTGGATGACCACCACCATCTCCTTGGTGATCTGCGGGATGTCGAAGGCGATCTCGGAGCCGCCCTGGTAGAGCGCGCCGAACAGGAGCGCCGCCATGGCGATGCCGACCGGATGGTTGCGGCCCATGAGGGCGACGGCGATGCCGACGAAGCCGACGCCGCCGGTCCAGCCCACGGGCAGATAGTGGTGCACGCCCATGATGTCGTTCACGGCGACCAGGCCGGAGAGCGCGCCCGAGACCAGCATCGCCAGGATGATGGCGCGGGTGCGGGAGATGCCGGCGTAGCGCGCGGCGCGCTCGCTGTGGCCGACGGTGCGCAGCTCGTAGCCCCAGCGCGTGTGCCAGATGAACAGCCAGACGAACACGCAGGCCAGCACCGCCACCAGCGAGGATAGATTGAGCGGCGGCTCGCCGATGTCGATGCCGAGCGCCTCCATGAGATCCTTCGCCATGGGCAGCCAGACGCCGGGCGCAAAATCGCTGGTGCGCGGCGCCTGCTGGCCCGGCTCGATCAGGACGTGGACCACGACGTAGGTCATCAGCGCGGCGGCGATGAAGTTGAACATGATCGTCGTGATGACGATATGGCTGCCGCGCCTGGCCTGCAGATAGGCCGGGATGAAGGCCCAGGCGGCCCCGAACAGCGCCGCGGCTGCCACGGCGATGGGGAAGACGATGGCCAGCGGCCAGCTGCCGAGGGCGAGGCAGACCAGGGCGACGCCGAGGCCGCCGACATAGGCCTGGCCCTCGCCGCCGATATTGAACAGCCCGGCATGGAAGGCGACGGCGACGGAGAGGCCGGTGAAGATGAAATTGGTTGCATAGTAGAGCGTGAAGCCGATGGCCTCGGGATAGCCGACCGCGCCGAACGCCAGGGACTGCAGGGCATCGATCGGATTGGCGCCGATGGCGACGACGACCACGCCCGTGAGCAGCAGCGCCACCGCCAGGTTGACCAGCGGCACCAGCAGATAGTCGACCCAGCGGGGGATCTCGGTCGGGGAAGCGGCTGCCATCTAGGCGTGCCCCTCGACGCCGGCCATGAGCAGGCCGAGCTTGGCCTCGGTGGCGTCCTTGCGCGGCAGTTCGCCGACGATGCGGCCGTCGAACATGACGAGGATGCGGTCGGCGAGCGCCAGGATCTCGTCGAGCTCGACCGAGACCAGCAGGATCGCCTTGCCGGCGGCGCGCATCTCCAGCAGGCGGCGGTGGATGAACTCGATGGCGCCGATGTCGACGCCGCGCGTCGGCTGGCCGACCAGCAGCAGCGCGGGATCGCGCTCCATCTCGCGCGCCAGCACGATCTTCTGCTGGTTGCCGCCGGAGAAGGCGGCGGTGCGCAGGACCGGGTTGCAGGGCCGCACGTCGAACGACTGCATCTCGGACTGGCAGCGGGCGACGATCTTGCGGCGGTCCATCAGCACCAGGCCGTTGCAATCGGGATCGTCGTGGTAGCCGAGGATGGCCGATTCGTTGGCGGCGAAGGGGCCGACGAGGCCTTCGCGCTGCCGGTCCTCCGGCACGTGGGCGACGTGCTGGCGGCGCAAGGCCTTGGCGAGCGCGAAGCCATGATCGGCCGTCACCGGCTTGCCGTTGACCCCGACGTTGCCGGTGAAAGAACGCATGCCCGCGAGCGCCTCGAGCAGCTCGCTCTGGCCGTTGCCGCTGACGCCGGCGATGCCGACGATCTCGCCGGCGCGGACGTTGAGGCTGACATCTTTCACGCGCGCCACGCCGGCGCCGTCGACCACGTTCAGATGGGCGACGTCGAGCACGACAGCGCCGAGCGTCGACGGCGGCTTCTCTACTTGCAGCAGCACCTTGCGGCCGACCATCATCTCCGCCAGCTGCTCGCGGCTGGTGGCGGCGGTGTCGACGGTCGCCACCACGGCGCCGCCGCGCATGACGGTGACGCGGTCGGTCACCGCCATGATCTCGCGCAGCTTGTGGGTGATGAGGATCACGGTCTTGCCGAGCTGGCGGAAGCGGCGGAGCATGAGGAAGAGCTGATCGACTTCCTGCGGCGTCAGCACGGCCGTCGGCTCGTCGAGGATCAGGATCTCGGCGCCGCGGTGGAGTGCCTTCAAAATCTCGACGCGCTGCTGCAGGCCGACAGGGAGGTCGCGGATGAGGGCGTCGGGATCGATCTCGAGGCCGTAGGACCTGCTGAGGTCGGCCAGGGCGGTGCGCGCCTTGGCGGTCGCCTCGCGCAGCAGCGGCGCGCCCTCGATGCCGAGCATGACGTTCTCCAGCACCGTGAAGTCGTCCACCAGCATGAAGTGCTGATGCACCATGCCGATGCCGGCGGCGATGGCGTCATGCGAGCTGTGGATGCGGCAGGACCGGCCGCCGACCCGGATCTCGCCGGCATCGGCCTGGTAGTAGCCGTAGAGGATGCTCATCAGCGTCGACTTGCCGGCGCCGTTCTCGCCGATGATGCCGTGGATCGAGCCGCGCGCGATGCTGACGGAGACGGCGCGGTTGGCATGCACCGGCCCGAAGCGCTTGTCGATGCCGATCAGCTCGACGGCGGGAGCGGCGTTCGCCGCAGGGGACGCGGCTGTCTGCACAGACGCCACCGGCATCTATTCCCTCCCCCCTTGAGGGGGAGGGCCAGGGTGGGGGGTCTCACAGAGCATTCGCCAGATCGTTTCAACGACGCCATCGGTATCCCGCAGGACATCGCCGTTCCAGAAGCGCTTGACGCGATAGCCGCGGGATTCGAGCCATCTCGTGCGTGCCTGATCGTAAGCGACCTTTTCGCCATGCTGGCTGCCGTCGATCTCGATCAAGAGCCGGTGCGACAGACATGCGAACTCGACGATGTACTGACCGACCGGAACCTGGCGGCGGAAGCGGCAGCCATCGAGTTGACGGTAGCGCAGCTTCCACCAGAGCTTGCGCTCGGCGTCGATTGGGTTCCTGCGAAGCTCCCTGGCTCGGGTCGAGGCCATGCAATACTTCCGCGATGGTGCGACCGGCCGGCACCCCCCACCCAACCCTCCCCCTCAAGGGGGAGGGTTGAGACCTGCCCGCCGAACGAGCGATTACGGGCAGTTGTTGTCTTCGGTGTAGTCGTGGACCTTTATCGTGCCGTCGATGATGTCCTTCTTGGCGGCCTCGACCTTGGCCTGCATGTCGGCGGTGATCAGCGACTTGTTGTTGTCGTCGAGCGCCCAGCCCACGCCCTCTTCCTTGAGTCCGAGGACCTGCAGGCCCGGCTTCCAGGTGCCGTCCTTCGCGGTCTTGAAGGCGTTATAGGTGGCCAGGTCGACGCGCTTCATCATCGAGGTCAGCATCGTGCCGGGATGGATGTAGTTCTGGTTGCTGTCGACGCCGATGGCGAGCTTGCCGGCATCCTTGGCCGCCTGGTAGACGCCGAGGCCGGTGCCGCCGGCGGCGGCATAGACGACGTCGGCGCCGCGATCGAACTGGCTGCGCGCGAGCTCGCCGCCCTTGGTCGGATCGTTCCAGGCGTCGTCGGTCGTGCCCGTCATGTTCTGGAACACTTCGTCCTTCGCGTTGACGTACTTCACGCCTTGCACGTAGCCGCACTCGAACTTGCGGATGAGCGGAATGTCCATGCCGCCGACGAAGCCGACCTTGCCCGTCTTCGACGCCATCGCCGCCAGCACGCCGACGAGGAACGAGCCCTCATGCTCCTTGAACACGACCGACTGCACGTTCGGCAGGTCGATCACGTCGTCGATGATCACGAACTTCACCTTCGGGAACTCGGCGGCCACGGTCTTCATGGCCGGCGCCTGGGCGAAGCCGGTGCCGACGATGACGGTGGCGCCGCGCTGCGCCAGCTTGCGCAACGCCTGCTCGCGCTGCGTATCGTTGGTGATCTCGAACTCGGCGTAGCCGATTCCGGTCTCCTTCTTGAACTTCTCGGCCCCGTTGTAGGCGGCCTCGTTGAAGGACTTGTCGAACTTGCCGCCGGTATCGAAGACGACCGCCGGCTTGAAGTCGTCCGCCGCCGCCGGTGCCGCGATGGCGAAAGCCGCAAGGGCGGCCATGATCATGCGCTTCATGGATTGTGGTCTCCCTGTTTTCTTGACCTTCCGGCCAAGAATAGCCCAAGCC
>DATIXH010000058.1:0-44408 GCA_035518775.1 Candidatus Acidiferrum sp. | reverse complement strand
CACCTTGGCGCCGAGCGACGCCATCTCCAGCATCTCCTCGTAGGTGATCTTATCGAGCTTGCGGGCCTTCGCAACGATGCGCGGGTCGGTGGTGTAGACTCCGTCCACATCGGTGAAAATATCGCAGCGATCGGCGTTCAGGGCGGCCGCCAGCGCGACCGCCGTGGTGTCGGAGCCGCCGCGCCCGAGCGTTGTCATCCTGTTGTCGGGGCCGATCCCCTGAAAGCCCGCGACGACAGCCACCATGCCCTGCCGGAAACGCTCCTCCATGACAGCGGTGTCGATGCGCTGGATGCGGGCCTTGCCGTGAGCGTCGTCGGTGACGATCGGCACCTGCCAGCCCTGCCAGGAGCGGGCGGAGACGCCGATCTCCTGGAGGGCCAGGGCGGTGAGGCCGCTGGTCACCTGCTCGCCGGACGCCACCACGGCGTCGTACTCGCGGGCGTCGTGGAAGCGCGAGATGTCACGCACCCAATCGACCAGCTGATTGGTGGCGCCGGCCATGGCCGAGACGACGACCGCCACCTCGGCCCCGGCATCGACCTCGCGCTTCACCCGGCGGGCGACGGCGCGGATGCGCTCGACGTCGCCGACGGAGGTGCCGCCGAACTTCATGACGAGGCGCGGCTTCTTGGGCTGCGGGGCCATGCGGGTCCTTCGCGGGCGGAAAACCGCCGTTTCGGCGGTTGCCGGGCAGGCGGCGCGTATCCATACTCATTCGGGTAGACAGAGGCAAGGCTGCAGCGGAAATCCGCTAGGCGACATGAGCGACGCACCCAGCGACAGCGAGCCGGCGAGCCCGCGCAGCGCCAGCATCGATCCCGCGGAGACCGCGAAGTTCGCGGCCATGGCCGAGGCCTGGTGGGATCCGCAGGGCAAGTTCCGCCCGCTGCACAAGTTCAACCCCACGCGCCTCGCCTTCATCCGCGACCGCGTCGCCGCCCGTCACGGCCGCGACCCCCTGGCGCCGCGCCCGCTGGCGGACCTCAGGCTGCTGGACATCGGCTGCGGCGGCGGCCTGCTGGCCGAGCCGATGGCGCGGCTCGGGGCTGCGGTCACCGGCATCGACGCCGTCGAGCGCAACATCGCCGTCGCGCGCCTGCATGCCGAACGCGGCGGCCTCGCCATCGACTACCGGATCGCGACGCCGGAGGAGTTGATCGAGAGCGGCGGCAAGTTCGACGTCATCCTGAACATGGAGGTGATCGAGCACGTCGCCGACCGCGCCGCCTTCCTCGCGGCCTGCTGCGACCTCCTGGCCGCGGACGGCCTGATGATCATCGCCACCATCAACCGCACGGCCAAGGCCTTCGCCCTCGCCATCGTCGGCGCGGAATATGTTCTGGGCTGGCTGCCGCGCGGCACCCACGACTGGCGCAAATTCGTCCGCCCCTCGGAGTTGGCTGCCGGCCTCCGGCCGCACGGCCTGGAGTTCGCGGAGATCACGGGCGTTGCCTACAACCCGCTGACCGACCGCTGGTCGCTGGCGCGCGACCTCGACGTGAACTACATGGCGGTGGCGAAGCGGCGACCGGCGGCCTGAGCAGCCCTCGCGGCCGGGTCGGCGTCAGAGAAAACGCTGAAGGCAGCGGACCAGGAGCCGATGTGCGGGCCAACGCGTCGCCAGGAGCAAGAGGCCCAACATGGCCAGGGTAGCATCGGAATGGTCGCGGATGGGCAGATGCTCGAGGCCGAAGGCCTGCAGCGCAAGCGCGCCCAGCACGACCGCCGCGAGCGGCAGCGCGAGATACGCGGCGACGCCGCTGGCGCTCGCCAGCAGGTTGCGCGCAAGGCTGAAGTTCAGATGCCGCACGCTGAGCGCGCTGTCCACGGCGATGAGCGCAAGCAGAAGAGCGGCGACGGCTGCGGCGTGCGACGTCAATTCGCCGCCTAAGCGCAAGAAGGCAAGGGCCGGAAACACGAGCGCGGCGCCGAGGCCGACCCGCATCGCCCTGAGGACGACGGCTGCCGTGCGGTGCCGGGCCTCTTCGCGGGGGCCTATTTCCTTGCACAGCTTCACCAGGCGCAGGCCCCATTCCCGATCATGCCGCGGCTCGCCCTCGTCCCGAATCTCCCAGCCATGCCGCTCGTAGAAGGCGCGGACGCGGGGATAGCCGTCCGCGATGTACACCTGGGCCCGGCCGACGCCCTTCGCGCGCAGCCCCGCTTCGGCCGCCGCGAGCAGGAGCGCCCCCACGCCGCGGCCGCGCCAGCCGCGGTCGACATAGAGGGCAACGACAAGATCGTGCATGGTCTGCGCGGCGCCGACGATGCGCCCCTGCGCCTCCGCCACGAGATAGGTTCGCCAGAACCAGCGTTGCCGCTTCGCCTTGGCCGCGGACGCGGCCACATAGCCCTCGATGTCGACCTCCGACGGCGCGTAGGTCTCGGCGTGAGCCTGGGCGATCAGCCTGCTGACCTCGGGGATTTCGTCCGGACGGGCGCGCCGGATGTGCAAGGCGAGGACGGCGCGCTCGTGCGTGTCGCTGGCGGCCACCGACATGCTCCTACGCCGTGGATCGCGTGAAGACTAGCTGTCGTGCCGTGGCGGCCAGGGAATGCGGGCGAACTCGATGCCTTCGTCGGCGAGTTCCTGGGCTTCCTCGTCGGTCGCCTCGCCATAGATGTCGCGGTGCGCGACCTCGCCGTGATGGATGCGGCGCGCCTCCTCGGCGAAGTTGCCGCCGACATAGTCGCAGTTGGCCTCGACCTTGGCGCGCAGCTCCTGCAGCTGCTTCTTCATCTCGGTCAACTCCGCAGCCATCTGCTGGCGCGTCGCCTCGCTGCCCTTGCCGATCCGCGGCGCCATCGGCGCCTTCTCGACCTTGCGGTTGCCGCAGGCCGGACAGGAGACCGCCCCGGCGGTGGCCTGCGCGTCGTAGGAGGCGTTGTTGCGGAACCACGCCTCGAACACGTGGCCCTTGGCGCAGCGGAGGTCGAACAGGATCATGCAAAACCTTGCGAGCGGTTCATCGTCAATCATCGCTTAGCAAGTCTTATAAATATCTTAAACTCGACGCGGCACAAGCACTCTCTGGCCGAGAGTGCCAAGCGGAGTTACGAGCGGGTAACTACGATGAGTCATGGTCCGACCGAGGTCTCTGCGTGGGTAGCACGGTTTGCCGGCCGGATCCCGGCCGGCGGGACGGTGCTCGACCTCGCGGCCGGCGCCGGCCGCCACACCCGCTTCCTGGTTGGCCGGGGTCATCCGGTTGTCGCCGTCGACCGCGACGTGACCGGCCTGGCCGATCTGCAGGACAACCCCGCCGTCACCATTCTGGCTGCCGACCTCGAGCAAGACCGGCCCTGGCCGCTCGGCGACCGCCGCTTCGCCGGCGTCGTCGTGACCAATTACCTGCACCGCCCGCTGGTGCCGGTTCTCGTGGCGGCAGTGGCGCCCGGCGGCTGCCTGATCTACGAGACCTTCGCCGTCGGAAACGAGCGCTTCGGCAAGCCGAGCAATCCGGACTTCCTCCTCCGTCCCGGCGAGCTGCTGGAAGCTGTCCGCGGCCGCCTCGCCGTGCTGGCCTACGAAAATCTGCAGGTGGACGAGCCGCGGCCGGCCATGGTCCAGCGCATCGCGGCCATGGCGGCGGCGTGAAGGCGCTTATCTCGGGAACCACATGTGAATCGAAACGAACGCAGCTGCATTCAAATATATCTGACTCGACGACTCCGGCGTGATTCGTTAAGGAATCGCCCAACCCATGCAAGGAGGGAGGAAAGCACCATGAGCATTCGATTGGGCGACACCGCGCCCGACTTCGAGGCGGACACCACGCAGGGCAAGATCAAGTTCCATGACTGGCTCGGCAGCAGCTGGGGCATCCTGTTCTCGCATCCCAAGGACTTCACCCCGGTCTGCACCACCGAGCTCGGCTACATGGCGCGCCTGAAGCCGGAATTCGACAAGCGCAACACCAAGATCATCGGCCTCAGCGTCGATCCCGTCGGCAACCACGAGAAGTGGGCGAAGGACATCGAGGAGACGCAGGGCGCCAAGGTCACCTATCCGCTGATCGGCGATCCCCAGCTGAAGGTGGCGATGGCCTACGACATGCTGCCGGCCGGCGCCGGCACGACGTCGGAAGGGCGCACCGCGGCCGACAACGCCACTGTGCGCTCGGTCTTCGTCATCGGCCCCGACAAGAAGGTGAAGGCTTCGCTGACCTATCCCATGAGCACGGGACGCAATTTCGACGAGGTGCTGCGGCTGCTCGATTCCTGCCAGCTGACGGCCAAGCATACCGTGGCGACGCCGGTGAACTGGAAGAAGGGCGAGGACGTCATCATCCCGCCCTCGGTCTCCGACGACCAGGCCAAGCAGAAATACCCGAAGGGCTGGAAGACGCTGAAGCCCTATCTGCGCATCATCCCGCAGCCGCAGGACTGAGGCGCGGCAGAGGTGAACGGGTCAGGGCCGGCGGGCCGCTCCGCCGGCCCTTTTTGCTTGGCCGCAGCCGCTACCCGGCGCGCTCCGCCCGCATCTGCTTCAGGAAATCGTTCAGCCCCTTGCCGGGCTCCTCGACGAAGCGGCGGTCGCTGAGGGCGACGCGCTGCATGCGGTCGAGGCGGAAGTTGCGGAAATCCGTGCGCACTTCGCACCAGGCGCCGAGCGTCCAGACCGAGCCCCAGAAATAGAGGCCGAGCGGCCGCACCAGCCGCTGCGACCCTGCGCTCTTGGCATCGCTGTAGTCGATGTCGAGCACGATGCGGCGCGCGATCGCCTGGCGGATGGTCTCGAGCGTCTGCGCAACGACCGGGTCGGCGCGGAAGTTGAGCGCGAACAGCCGCGGCTTCTCCAGCTCGTCGCGGCGCGCCGGCGGCAGCGCGCCGGCGATCTTGGCGAGCGCCGCGCGCACATGCTTCGCCAGCTCGGGCGAGCCCCAGGCCTCGACCATGCGGGCGCCCGCCACCAGCGCCTCGACCTCGTCATAGCTGAACATGATCGGCGGCAGGTCGAAGCCGGGACGGAGGCGATAGCCGACCCCGGCCTCGCCCTCGATCGGGATGCCCGAGAGCAGGAGGTCGCGCATGTCGCGATAGATCGTGCGCGGCGCCACCTCCAGCCACTCGGCGAGCTGGCTCGCCGTCGTCAGGCGCCGACCGCGCAGATACTGGACGATCTGGAACAGGCGGTCGGCGCGACGCATCGATGGCCGTCACCGCAGCGCGTGCAGGCCGACGCGGTTGCCCTCGCTGTCGATGATATGGGCGAAGCTGCCCATGTCGCCGGGCAGGTCGGTGCGCGGCACGGCGATCTTGCCGCCGGCGCGTTCGACGCGCGCCAGCACGGCGTCGAGGCTGGGATCGGCGTTGAGGAAGACGATCGCGCCGCTCTTGCTCGGCTCGAGGCCCGGCCCCTTCATGAGGCAGCCGCCGGCGGCATCGTCCTCATGGGTGAAGACGCGCAGCTCGTGGTCGCCGAAGGTCTCGGCCTTCAGGCTGGTGGCGAGGATGGTCTCGTAGAACCTGGTGGCGCGGGCGAGGTCGCCGGCGGGGATCTCGAACCAGACCACGCGATTCTTCCGCCGCTCATGCTTTGCCGACATCGGATATCTCCTCTCGTTCGGGGTTGAGGCAACGCCCCGGAGATACGCGCCCCCTGCTGACAGCATTCTGTCAGCAATGTTGTCAGCAGGCGAGATCGACTATGCGGCCCTGAACCACAGAGCCGCAGAGTCACAGAGGATTCACAGAGAAGAAGGGGGACACAGATGAACACGGATAAGAAGGGATGGACATAGACAAGGATATTGTGCGCCTGTGGCGAGCGACTCCTTCGCATCGGTGTTCATTCCTTCTTATCCGTGTTCATCTGTGGTCATTCTTCCTTCTCTGTGAATCCTCCGTGTCTCTGCGCCTCCGTGGTTCACAAAGCGGCCAAACTCGGCCTTGGCGCGATTCCGCGGTTGCTGGATAATCCGGGCATCGGGGCTATGCGGCACGAGGGGGAGCACAGGTCATGACATCGTCGGCGCGCGATCGCGAACTCGGCATGGACCGCGCCATCACGCGGCGCGACTTCCTGAACGGCGCGGCGGTCGCCATCGGCGCCATGGCGGCCGGTATTCCGCTGGCTTCGGCGGAAGCGGCGGCCCCGAACCCAGCAGCCCTGACCGGACTGCGCGGTCATCACCCCGGGTCCTTCGAGGTCATGCACAGCCTGCGCGACGGCACGTTCTGGCAGAACGCGGGCGCGCCGGAGGCGACCGGCGAGAGCTACGACCTCATCGTGGTCGGCGGCGGCATCAGCGGGCTGGCGGCGGCCTTCCTCTACCGCCAGAACAGCCCCAAGGCGCGGGTGCTGATCCTGGAGAACCACGACGATTTCGGCGGCCACGCCAAGCGGAACGAGTTCACCAGCGCCGGCGGCAAGCTGCTGATCGGCTATGGCGGTTCGCAGAGCCTGCAGACGCCGAGCTACTTCACGCCGGCGGTGAAGAAGCTGCTGCGCGACGTCGGCATCGATACCGAGAAGTTCCACAAATATTACGACGAGGGCTGGGCCGAGAAGCGCGGGCTCGGCGACGGCGTGTTCTTCCGCAAGGAGCTGTTCGGCGCCGACCAGCTGGTGAAGACGACGGAGAAGGCGGCCGACTGGGTGCCGAAGACGCCGCTCACCGGCAAGGCTCAGCGCGACCTCATCGAGCTGCTCGACAGCCCGCCGGACTATCTGCCGGGCAAGTCCCAGGAGGAGAAGCTCGACCTGCTGTCGAAAACCACCTACGCGGAGTTCCTGACCAAGATCTGCGGCTACGATCCGCAGCTCGTCACCTACTACCAGACCTCGACGGAGGAGTATTTCGGCATCGGCATCGACGGCACCACCTGCCTCGACGCCCGCGGCAACGGCAATCCCGGCTTCGACGGCATGGACCTGGGAGAGGATCCCTACCGCACCATGAGCCCGAGCGGCCGGCTCGCCTTCACCGATCCCGACCCCTACATCTTCCATTTTCCCGACGGCAACGCCGGCGTCGCCCGCGCCCTGGTGCGGGCGACGATTCCGAAGGCCCTGCCGGGCTCGACGATGATCGACCTCGTCACCGCGGCCGTCGACTATGCGAAGCTCGATCAGCCCGGCAACAAGGTGCGCATCCGCCTCAACTCGCCCGTCGTCCGCGTGAAGCACCAGGGCGCACCGGAGAGCGCCAAGGCCGTCGAGGTGGCCTATGTCGAGAACGGCAAGCTGAAGACGGTGACCGCCGGCCATGTCGTGCTGGCCTGCTGGCACCGCGTGATCCCGTTCCTGACGGACGAGCTCGCGCAGCCGCAGATCGACGCCCTCAACGACCAGCAGAAGGTGCCGCTCGTCTACGGCAACGTGCTGATCCGCAACTGGGAGGCCTTCAGCAAGCTCGGCATCTCGAACTTCGAGGCGCCCAGCAGCTTCTGGCACGGCGCCACCCTCGACTTCCCCGTGAGCATGGGCCGCTACAAGTTCGCGGACAAGCCGGGCGATCCCGTGATCCTGCATCTCACGAAGGTCGTGGTGACCGGCGAGGCCGGCGTCTCCGAGCGCGACCAGAACCTGGCCGGACGCCTGTCGCTCGTGAACCTCAGCTTCGAGGACATGGAGCGCGAGATCAGGGACATGCTGGGCCGCGCCCTCGGCGAGGGCGGCTTCGACCCGGCGCGCGACATCGAGGCGATCACGGCCAACCGCTGGTCGCACGGCTACAGCTACGAATATATGCGCCCGTGGGACATGTTCTGGCCGGACGGCCCGCTACCGATCGAGAGCGCGCGCAAGCCCTGGGGCCGCATCGCCATCGCCAATTCCGACTCCGGCGCCTACGCCTACGCCCACTCGGCCATCGACCAAGCCGCCCGCGCGGTGAAGGACCTGCTGGGCGCCAGGGCGAAGATCGCCGCCTACGCCGACTTCCCGGGACCGCCGCGCGACAAGCTCGGGCTGAAGTAGCGTTGCCCTGTGGGGCCTGCGATGAGCGCGCTGCGTCCTTCGGCAAGCTCAGGATGAGGGCTATTCTTTGTGCCACCAAGATTTCCCTTCGTCCTGAGCTTGTCGAAGGACGCAGGATGTCCGTGCAGCGAGTATCGCGAAGATGGAAGACTAGTCAGGAGGTAACGTGGCCGAATTCACGGAACGCTTCTCGCTGACGGGCAAGAAGGCGCTCGTGACCGGCGCCTCCAAGGGCATCGGCGCCGAGCTCTGCCGCGTGCTGGCCGATGCCGGGGCCGACATCGTCGCGGTTGCGCGCGAGCCCAAGGGCCTGCGCGAGGCAAAGCAGGCCGTCGAGGCTGCGGGCCGGCGCTGCCTGGTCATCGAGGCCGATCTCGCCACGGTCGAGGGCCCGAAAGCGGCGGCGCGCACGGCGCTGGAGGCCTGGGGCGCGATCGACATCCTCGTCAACAACGCCGGCACCACGGCAGTCGAGAGCATCCTCGACACCAGGCTCGAGAACTGGGACCGGCTGATGGGCGTCAACCTGCGCGCGCCCTTCCTGCTGGCGCAGGCGCTGGCGCCGAAGATGATCGAGAAGCGCGCCGGCAAGATCGTCAACGTCAGCTCGCAGACCAGCGAGGTGGCGCTCGACAAGCACGCCGCCTACATGGCCTCCAAGGCCGGCCTCAACGCACTGACAAAGGTGATGACGGTGGAGTGGGCCAAGTACAACATCCAGTCGAACGCGGTCTGCCCGACCGTGATCATGACGCCCATGGGCGAGATGGTGTGGGGCGACCCCAAGGTCGGCGACCCCATGCGCGCCAAGATCCCGCTCGGCCGCTTCGGCAAGCCGGTGGAGATCGCCGACCTCGTGCTGTTCCTCGCCTCGCCGGCCTCCGACCTCATCACCGGCCAGATCATCTTCGCCGACGGCGGCTATACGGCGGTGTAGCGACCATGGGAGACACGATGAAGACCGTGCACATCAAGACCGGCGAGCTGCCCTGGGCCGACGCGGAGAATTTCCCGGGCTGGTCCTGGAAAAGCCTGCGCGACGATCCCGAGGGCGTGTCCGTCTCGATGTGGAAGCTCGCGCCCGGCGGCTCCGACGAGCTGCACGCCCATGCCGACGCCGAGGAGCACATCTACGTCCTGCGCGGCGAGTTCGACTGCGGCGGCGTCACCTACAGGGCCGGCGACTACATGTTCCGCCCGGTCGGCGTGCCGCATCAGACTTCGAGCCGCACGGGCGTCGAGACCCTGCTGGTCTACGTGAAGAAAAAGCCGTAGGGGCGACCGGCAGGTCGCCCGTCTATCCGTCGCCGGTCGCCGCGGGCGACCTGCCGGTCGCCCCTACTCCGCGCAGACGTCGCGGACGCAGCCGCGCAGCCAGCGGTGCGCGGGATCGGCATCCAGCCGCGGGTGCCAGAGCAGGGAGATCGTGATCTCCGGCACGGAGACCGGCAGGAGAAAGCTGTGCATTCCCGCGCGCAGGTTTCCGGTGTGTCGTTCGGGAACGCTGGCGATCAGGTCGGAGGACCGGGCGAGAGCCAGCGCGGCCGAGAAGCCGCCGACCGTCGTGACGATCTCCCGCTCCAGCCCGAGCGGCGCCAAGGCTTCATCGATCGGGCCTTTGTCGAGGCCCCGCCGCGAGACCAGGATGTGCCGGCCCGCCGCATAACGGGAGGGCGTGATCTGGCCCCGGCATAGCGCGTGCCCCCTGCGCACGACGCCGATGAACCGGTCACGGAACAGGGCCTGCGCGCGCACCTCCGGACCCGCCGTCCCCCCGACGACGCCGGTGTCCAGGTCGATGGTTCCGTCGCGCAGGGGGGTGCTGTCCTTGTCCGGCTTCTGCACGAAGCGCAACCGCACGCCGGGCGCTTCCTTGCCGAGGCGCGCGATGAGAGCCGGTCCGAAGTTCTCGACGAAGCCGTCGCTGGTCCGCAGCGTGAAGGTTCGGACGAGCCGCTTCAGGTCGAGCGTCTCGGCGGGGCGCAGGACCGCCTCACCGTCCTGCACGAGCCGGCCGACCCGCTCGCGCAGCGCGAGCGCCCGCGGTGTCGGAACGAGGCCGCGTCCGGCCCTGACCAGCAGCGGATCGCCGGTCGCCGCGCGCAACCGCGCCAGCGCCCGGCTCATCGCCGACGGGCTCAGCTGCAACCGCCGGGCGGCGCGCGCGACGCTGCCTTCCGCGAGCAGCACGTCGAGCGTGACGAGCAGGTTCAGATCGGGTGTCGGCATGCCTCGGCGTTGCGATGTGATCGAGATGTGGCGTCAAACGCACGAATAGAGTGCAAATAGTGCATGTTCCGCCATGCCTGGCAACAGCCTATGTCTCTGATGGCTCCGTTCGGGGGCTGTCGAAGGACGGAGCTCATCGTGAAGCCGATCATTGCAGGACGAGACGGGGCGGTCGCCGGGAGCAGGGAACAGCCAGCGTCGGTTCCGTGGGCGCTCGCCGGCCTTTCACTCTCCGTGTTGCTTTCCTCGCTCGGTACCAGCATCGCCAACGTCGGCCTGCCGACCTTGGCCCAGGCGTTCGCGGCCTCCTTCCAGGGCGTCCAGTGGATCGTCCTCGCTTATCTCCTCGCCATCACCACCCTGATCGTGAGCGTCGGACGGCTCGGCGACATCATCGGCCGGCGCCGGCTGCTGCTGGCGGGACTCGTCCTGTTCACGGCGGCCTCGGTCCTGTGCGGCATCGCGCCCACGCTCTGGCTGCTGCTTGCCGCCCGGGCGGCGCAGGGCCTCGGCGCCGCGGTCATGATGGCCCTTGCCCTGGCGTTCGTCGGCGAGACGGTTCCGAAGGCACGGACCGGGAGCGTCATGGGGCTGCTCGGGACGATGTCCGCGATCGGCACCGCCCTCGGCCCGTCGCTCGGCGGCGTCCTGATCTCCGGATTCGGCTGGCGGGCGCTCTTCCTCGTCATGGTGCCTCTTGGCATCCTGACTCTCGTTCTCGCCCAGCGCTGCCTGCCCGCCGGCCGCCGGCGACCGGACACGGATCGGGCCGGCTTCGACGCCGTGGGCACGCTCTTGCTTGCGCTGACGCTCGCGGCCTATGCGCTCGCCATGACCATCGGGCGCGGCCGTTTCGGTTCGCTCAACATGGCTCTGTTGGTGGCTGCCGGACTCGGGACCGGCCTCTTCGTGCTCGCCGAGGCGAAAGCAGCATCGCCGCTGATCCGGCTGACGATGTTCCGCAACCCCGTGCTGAGCGCGGGCCTCGCCACGAGCGCGCTCGTCATGACGGTGATGATGGCGACGCTCGTGGTCGGCCCGTTCTATCTCTCGCGCGCGCTCGGGCTCGACGCGGCTCTCGTCGGGATCGTCATGTCGACCGGACCGATCATCTCCACGCTGAGCGGCATCCCGGCCGGCCGCGTTGTCGATCGTCTGGGCGCGCCGTTCGTGATCATTGTCGGACTCGTCGCCATGGCGGCTGGCTCGCTCGCGCTGTCCGTGCTCCCGGCGACGTTCGGGGTTGCGGGCTACATTGCCGCCCTCGTCGTCCTGACCCCCGGATATCAGCTGTTCCAGGCAGCCAACAACACCGCCGTCATGACCGATGTCGACGCGGACCAGCGGGGCGTCGTCTCCGGCATGCTCAACCTGTCGCGCAACCTCGGGCTCATCACCGGCGCATCCGTCATGGGCGCGGTGTTCGCGCTCGGATCGTCGACCGTCGACATGACGACGGCGCGTCCCGAGGCGGTCGCCGGCGGCATGCAGATCACATTCGCCGTCGGCGCGAGCCTGATCGTCGTCGCGCTCGCCATCATGGTCGGAAGCCGTGCTTTCGCCACACGGCCTTCGCTTCCTGAAGACGCGGCATGACGCGGGCCTGTTCCGCGAGTCAGGCCCGCTCCAGCGGCACCGTCCAGTCGTCGATATCCGCCTGCTCGCCGATCAGCGCCAAGCCGTTGGCGATGGAGAGCAGTTCGTCGCCCGATTCGATCCAATCGCGGGGGAAGCGCTCCTCGAACAGGCGGCGCACCGCCGGCACGAAGGAGGTGCCGCCCGTGAGGAACACCTTGTCGATGTCGCCAGCGCCCACCGACGCGTTGCGCAGCGCTTCGTCGAGCGCAGCGGCGATGCGCGCGAGATCGTCGGCGATCCAGGCCTCGAAATCGGCGCGCTTGATGCGGGTCTTGATCCGGAAGTCGCCGGCGGCGAAGTGGAACTCCGTCTCCTCGGCGTGCGACAGCCGCTCCTTGGCCTCGGAGACCGCCTTATAGAGCGGATAGCCGTGGTCGTGCTCGATCAGCTCGACGAAGCGCTCGAGCAGATCGGGGCGCTGGCTCACCTGAACGAGCCGCTTGATGTCGCGGAACTCCTTCGACGTCTTCATCACCGACAGCAGGTTCCAGCGCGCGAAGCTGGAGTAGTAGGAGTTCGGGATCTCCAGCGTCTTGCCCATGCTGTTGTAGAGCGTGCCCTTGCCGAGCCGCGGCGAGACGACATGGTCGATGATGCGGTAGTCGAAATTGTCGCCGGCGACGCCGACGCCGGCGTGGCCGAGCGCATGGGCCGCGATCGCCCCGCCGGCCAGGTCGAAGCGCATGACCGAGTAGTCGGTCGTACCGCCGCCGAAATCGGCCACCAGCACCGTAGCGCTCTTGGTGAGGCGCTGGGCGTAGTAGAAGGCCGCCGCCACGGGCTCGTAGACGTAGCGGATCTCCCGAAAGCCGAAGGGCGCCAGCGCATCCTGGTAGCGGCGCATCGCCAGCTGCCCGTCCGGCTCAGCGCCGACGTAAGTGATGGGGCGCCCGACCACGAGCCGCGGCGGGAGCGCGTCCAGGCGCTCGCCGGCATGGGCGCGCAGGCGCTCGAAGAACACGCCCAGCAATTCCTCGTAGGAGCGGCGCTTGCCGTGGATCACGGTGCCCTGGAAGTTGGGGCTGGCGGCGAACGACTTGATCGACTGCATGAAGCGGCAGTCCCAGGGATCCTCGATGAAGCGCTGGATCGCCCACGGCCCGGCCTCGGCGTGGATGTGCGAGCGGTGGCGCACCACGTCGACCCAGAAGCACAGCGCCGAGCGGAACGCCGCGATGCGCTGGTTCTCGAACGCGAACTCGAACGGCGCCGCCCGCCCCCCGCCGTTTTGCACCTGTGCGACCACGGTGTTGGTCGTCCCGAAATCGAAGCCGAGGGATGTCGTCATGGTTTTCACCTCGAGCGCGCGAACGGCCCGAGCCGCCGAGTGGCTGGTTCAGAGAGAGAAAAATAGGGCCAAAGACGATGATGCGCCCTGGACCACACTAGCGCCAATTCGACCGGCGATCAATCCGGCCCGCCTCGCAGTGAGCCGGCGTCAGTGCCCGAGCACGAGACCGATGCCGTCGAGGATGGCATTCAGCTGATTGCGGCTGATGTGCCCGACCCGTTCCGTCAGCCATTGCCTCCGCGTACAGTTGGCTGCGGGACTTCTTCAGGCGGCGGGCCAATCTCTCGGCCTCCTGGAAGATCGGATCAGGGATGGAAACGGCGGTCTTCATACCCGAAGTATGATCAGAAGACCCCCGCAACGACCGACAATCCTGCAGCCCCCGGGCAGATGGCCGCCTCACGCAACACCGGCCGTCGCATGACAGCCGAGATCGGCGCCCGGATCGCCGCCGGCGGCGGCGACCGCGAGCCGGCCAAGGTAGTGCGTCCAGCCCTTGGCGTGGCCCTCCTGCTCCGCCGCATTGGGCAGGCCGCTATGGGCGAAGCGCACCAGCGTGCCGCCGCCCCGGTCGATCAGGTCGACCTCGACCAGGCCCGAGCCTGGCGGCACGTCGGCATCGCCGTCCCAGCCGAAGCTGTAGGCGAGGCGGTGAACCGGCACGACTTCGCGAAAGCTGCCGCGCGCGGTGCGTCCGTTGATCTTGAGGAGGTAGAGCCCGCCCGGATGCGGCTCCATCGCGGCATCGCTGCCCATCCAGCGCAGGATCTTCTCCGGATCGGTCAGGAAGGCGAAGATGGTCGCGGGCGGGGCTGCGACCTGGATCTCGCGCCGGACCACGAGGGATTCAGCCATTGCCCGCCTCCTTGCTGCCCTGCCCCATGAAAGCATAACGTGGCGCGCGAACCAAACTCGGCAAAGCGCTTGCTGACAACCACTGACTCCGCGGCGTGATCGCCCATGCAGCTTCCCTCGGCGCTCTCCTGGCTGATCGACGCGGCGAGCGCGTCATCGGGGGCCGACCGGTTGCTGGCGGAGCTCGGCGTCCGGCTGATCGCGGACCGCGTTCCGCTTGCCGGCGGCGCCCTCACCCTGGCGGTGCCGCATCCGATCATCGCGCGTCGTACCTGGCTCTGGCGTGCGGATACCGACGCGGTGATTGAAGCCCTCGGCTTCGCAGGTGCTGTCTCCGATGCGGGGGGCGCCGCGGCCCCGCACGGCGATGGCGGACGGCGCTGGCTGGCGGCGCTCGCTCCCGGGGTCGTGCAGGAGGACAGAGCAGGGACCGGAGCGGAGGCGCCCCTGTTCGGCTGGATCGGGCCGCGCCCCTTCACCGCCGCCGAGGCCGAGCAGCTGCGGCAGACTGCGCGTTTCGCGACCGCGCCGCTCGCCGCCCTCGCGGCGCGCGCCACGCTGACCGCGGCGCTCGAGGCCTATCTCGGGCGGCGCAGCGCGGCCCGCATGCTGGCGGCGCCGCTGCGGCGCGGCGGCGGCGAGACCATCCGCGCCGCGCTGCTTTATGCCGACTTGCGCGGATTCACCGCCCTCTCCGAGGCCGCCGCCCCGGCGGAGGTGATCGCGGCGCTCGACGCCTGGTTCGACCGGGTCGCCGGCGCGGTGCACGCCTTCGGCGGCGAGGTCCTGAAGTTCATCGGCGACGGCGTGCTGGCGATCTTCCCGGTCGCCGGCGATTCCCCGCGCGCCGCGTGCGAGGCCGCGCTGCGCGCGGTCTCCGCCGCCCGCGCCGGGATGGCCCATCTCGACGCGACACGGCGGCAGCAGGAACTGCCGCCCTTGCGCTTCGGCGTCGCGCTTCACCTCGGTGAGATCTTCTGGGGCAATATCGGCGCCGCCGACCGGCTCGATTTCACCGCCATCGGCCCCGCCGTCAATCTCGTCAGCCGGCTGGAAGGGCTGTGCCAGGCGCTCGACCGCCCGGTGCTGGTCTCCGGCGCAGTCGCGGCCGAAACGGACATGCCGCTGGTCCCTCTGGGAACGCATGCGTTGCGAGGCATCGCCTCACCGTGCGCCGTCTTCACCGTGCCAGATGGCTAGGTAATAGGCGCGGACGTGCGGATCCGATGTCTTTTCGCGGCGCCGCAACCGAGGATGGGATGCGGTGTCGTCCGCACCCTCGTCTTGACTTCTATCGCGTAAGTTCCTATCATGTTCTTGTCGATGGATGCGGTTGCCCCATCGGCTTGATCTTTGACATCGTGTATCGATCACACCCGAGAAGTCGCGTCACGGGCGGCTGCAGAGCACGACGAACTTCCATCGCGGGCGCGGAAGCGGTCGTTACGCAAAATACGACAGCTTAAAATTCCGAGTTTTCGCGTTCGACCCCTGGCGGGGGCGGACGGAAGGAATCCGGCCCCGCGGAAGGATCATTCGCCCGCGGCGCGCAGAGACTCGACCGAAGGCGCCGCCGGTCCGCTGAAGCGCCGGTCGTGGGTGAGGGCGGGGATCATGGCGCGGGCCTCGGCCGCCTTCGCCGGGTCGATGTCGGCGGTGATGATGCCGGGGGCGTCGCCGCCGTCGGCCAGGACCTCGCCCCAGGGCGCCACGATCAGGGAGTGGCCGTAGGTCTTGCGGCCCTCCGCATGCTCGCCGCACTGGGCGGGGGCGAAGACGAAGCTGCCGGTCTCGATCGCCCGCGCCCGGAGCAGAGTATGCCAATGCGCCTGGCCGGTCGGCACCGTGAAAGCCGAGGGCACCGTGAGGAAGCTGGCGCCGGCCTGCGCCAGGGCGCGGTAGAGATAGGCGAAGCGCAGGTCGTAGCAGACCGTGAGACCGACCTTGCCCCAGGGCGTGTTGGCCACCACCGCGCGGTCGCCCGGCCGGAAGGTCTTCGATTCGCGATAGCTCTCGCCGCCCTGCAGGTCGACGTCGAACATGTGGATCTTGTCGTAGCGGGCGACGATGCGGCCGCGATCGTCGAACAGCAAGGAGCGGTTGGCGCAGGTGGCGGGGTCGAGCTTGATCTGCAGGGAGCCGATCAGCAGCCAGGCGCCCAGCTCCGCGGCCAGCGCCCCGAAGGCCGGGATGGCCGGATGCTCGGCCTCCGGCCTGGCCTTCTCCAGCATCTGCGGCCGCTTCGGCTCGATCATGCCGGTATTCTCGGGCGTCAGGATGAACTGCGCGCCCTGTGCGCGGGCTTGCCGGATCAGAGCCGAGGCGGCGGCGATGTTGGGCGCGATATCGCGCGCAGCGTTGAGCTGGATGCAGGCGACCTTGAAGGTCGCGCTCATGCCGGCACCGGCTGCAGCAGCGCCTTCAGCTTGCCGGCGGCGTCGAGGGCGTAGAGCTCTTCGCAGCCGCCGATATGCTTGCCGTCGATGAAGATCTGCGGAACCGTGCGGCGGCCGCCGGACCGCTCGACCATCTCGCGCCGCAGGTCCTGGTCGGCCATGACGTCGATCTCGGTGAAATCGGCGCCATGCTGCGCCAGCAGCTTCTTCGCCCGATAACAATAGGGGCAGAGCATCGTCGTGTAGATCTCGATCTTGGCCATGACGCCTGTTCGTTCCGCCTATGCCGTTGCCTTCCTAATAGGTGGCATGGCCGGTAACTTTTGTCACCCTGCCCGGACGCTAGCCAGCGATGCGGACGACGCGGGCCAGGGTGAGGACGTCGACCGCCCGGGCGCCGGACCGCAGCAGGACGCCGGCGCAGGCGGACACCGTCGCCCCGGTCGTCAGCACATCATCGATCAGCAGCACGCGCTTGTCCTGCAGCAGCGGGCGCCGCCGCGAATCGACGGCGAAGGCGCCGGCCACGTTGCGGTGGCGCGCCAGCGCGCCGAGCCCGCCCTGCGAGGGCGTGCGGCGGCGGCGGAGCAGCAGATCGTTGACGGCCGGCTTGCCGGACAGGTGTCCCAGCTCGGACGCCAGCAAGGCCGCCTGGTTGTAGCGCCGCATGAACAGCCGCAGCCAGTGCAGCGGTACCGGCACGATGAGGTCGGCGTCGGCCAGCATGGCCTCGCCCGCCCGCGCCATCCAGCGCGCGAAGGCCGGCGCCGAGTCCGTGCGGTCGGCGTGCTTGAAGCGCAGGATCAGGTCCTTGCTGTCGTCGTCATAGCGGAAGGCGGCGCGGGCGCGCTCGAACACCGGCCGCTCGCCGGCGCAGGCGCCGCACAGGGCAGCGGGACCGAGATCGATCTCGAACGGCAGGCCGCAGGCCGCGCACTGCGGCGCCGCGAGGAAGGCGACGGCCGGCCAGCAACGCGCGCACAACACGCCG
Organism: Candidatus Acidiferrum sp.; assembly: GCA_035518775.1. Classification (GTDB taxonomy): domain Bacteria; phylum Pseudomonadota; class Alphaproteobacteria; order Dongiales; family Dongiaceae; genus JBGPEQ01. The sequence goes on along the minus strand of DATIXH010000058.1, from coordinate 27,081 downwards.
ACGGAATCGACCGTCGTCCCGCATTTAAGACAGCGCGGCGGCAGGACGATGTCGAGCATCCGATGGCCGGCGCGCCTGATGCCGGCGACGAGCGGTGCGGGGGTTGCCATGAACGGATTCCGGCCCGGAGGACGGGCCGCTGTCAAATGGCTTCCACCACGACTGCATTTCCGCGTCGGCGCATCCCATATGAATCCATCATGAGCGGGACATCACGATGACAATCCAGCACGACCGGCGACGACTCCTCACCGGCATGGCCGCGGCGGCGACAGCCGGCCTTCTCGGCCCGTTGTCCGCGGCGGCGGCGCTGCTGCCGACGCCGGCGCAGACCGAGGGCCCGTTCTATCCGCTGCGCCTGCCGCTCGATTCCGACAACGACCTCGTCAGGGTTTCTGGGCAGCCGTCCGCCGCGGCCGGAACGATCGCCCATGTCGCCGGCCGCGTCCTCGATCTCAATGGCCGGCCCGTTCCCGGCGCCCGCGTGGAGATCTGGCAATGCGATGCGAACGGGCGCTATCACTACGTGCGCGACACTAATCCGGCCGCCGAGGATGCCGGCTTCCAGGGCTATGGCCAGACGATCACGGCCGTCGATGGCGGCTATCGCTTCCGCACCATCAGGCCGGTCCCCTATCCCGGCCGCACGGCCCATATTCATTTCAAGATCCGCGGCAACGGCTTCGACTCCCTGACCACGCAGTTGTATGTTGCGGGCGAGCCGCGCAACACGACCGACGGCATCCTGAACGGCATCGACGTGAGCGCGCGCGAGCGGGTGATCGTGCCGTTCCTGCCGGCGCCGGAGATGGAGGATCAGGCGTTGAAGGCCGCGTTCGACATCGTGCTGGGAGACGCCGTCTGAGATGAGCAGTGCATCCGCTACTCTCGAGATCCGCCCCATGGCGGGCGCGCTCGGCGCCGATATTGGCGGTGTCGACCTGGCGCAGCCGCTGGCCGACGCCGCCTTCGCGGCGATCGAGCGGGCGCTGCACGAGCATCTCGTCATCTTCCTGCACGGCCAGGACCTCACTCCCGAACAGCATCTCGCTTTCACGCGCCGCTTCGGCCCGATCAGCCGCTCGCCCTACGTCAAGCATATGGACGAGTACCCGGACATCATCGCGGTACTGAAGGAGGCCGACGAGCGCAAGATCAGCACCTTCGGCAACGCCTGGCACTCCGACTTCAGCTTCCTCGAGGAGCCGCCGCTCGGCTCTGTGCTCTATGCGCGCGAGGTGCCGAGCCATGGCGGCGACACCCTGTTCGCCAACATGTACGCGGCCTATGAGGCGCTCTCGCAGGGTATGCGACGCATGCTCGACGGCCTCAACGCCATCCACGCGGGCAAGCCCTACGGCGTCGGGGGCTTGCCGAAGGATTTGGCGGTCTCCCGCTCCATCACCATGGAACGCAACAACCCCGAGGCGGACCGCGAGACCGTGCATCCGGTGGTGCGCGTGCATCCCGCGACCGGGCGCAAGGCGCTGTTCGTCAACTCGATCTACACCACCCGCTTCGAGGGCATGACGCCGGCCGAGAGCAGGCCGCTGCTGAAGTTCCTCTACGAGCACGCCATCCAGCCGGAATTCACCTGCCGGCTGCGCTGGCGCCAGGGCGACCTCGCGGTGTGGGACAATCGCTGCACCATGCACTACGCCATCAACGACTATGACGGCCAGCGCCGGCTGATGCACCGCACGACCATCAAGGGCGAGCGGCCGGTGGGGCCGCGCACCTAGGGCTCGCGCGCGGATCGCAGCGATGACCGACTCGATGAATGTGTTCGACCGCCGGCTGGTGCGGCGACATCGCGACCGCGCGGCCGCCGACTTGGGCGCGCACGACTTTCTCTTCCGCGAGGTCGCCGAGCGGTTGGCCGACCGGCTGGACGACGTCACCCGCAAATTCCCGCGCGCGCTCGATCTCGGCTGTCACGGCGGCGAGATGGCGGCGGCGCTGCGCGGGCGCGGCGGGATCGAGACGCTCGCGCAGTGCGACCTGTCGACGGCAATGGCGCGGCAGGCCGCGGTCAACGGGCACGCGACGCTCGTCGCGGATGAAGAGCTGCTGCCGTTCGCGCCCGAGTCCTTCGATCTCGTGATCAGCAACCTGTCGCTGCATTGGGTCAACGACCTGCCGGGCTGCCTGCTGCAGATCCGGCATTGCCTCAAGCCGGACGGCCTGCTGCTGGCGGCGATGCTCGGCGGCGACACGCTCCAAGAGCTGCGGCAGTCGCTGATGGAGGCGGAGTTGGCCGAGGCCGGCGGCGTCAGCCCGCGCCTCTCGCCCTTCGCGGATCTGCGCGACGCCGGCGGCCTGCTGCAGCGCGCCGGCTTCGCGCTGCCCGTGATCGACGGCGACCGCCTCACGGTCAGCTATCCGGACATCCTCAAGCTGATGCGCGATCTGCGCGGGATGGGCGAGACAAATGCCGTGCGGGCACGCACGAGCCGCCCTGTGAGCCGCGCGGTCGCGGCGCGGGCCGACGAGATCTATCGGCAGCGCTTCGGCGACGGAGCCGGCCGGCTCGCCGCCACCTTCCAGATCATCTATCTGACCGCCTGGGCGCCGGCCGCCGGTCAGCAGCGTGCCCTCGCCCCCGGCAGTGCGCGCACGCGCTTGGCCGATGCGCTCGGCACCACCGAGATCTCCGCTGGAGACAAGGCGCGCCCGCGCTGAACGCGTTCAACCGCGGCGCCCTGTCGGGCGCCGACACCATTCCGGCCTGGGACGTTCGATTGCGGCTGCGGCGCTACTGCACGCCGCAGACGCGGGGCGACTTGCCCAGCCGCTGCTCGCGCGCGAGCATGCCTTCGAGGCGGCGCATGGCGGCCGAGATTTCGCCGCGCGGGACCGCCGACGCGCCGCCGGCCTGCAGGCTCGCGATCGCCTGCGTGCAGCGCTGCATGGCGCGGGCGCGGTCCTCCGCAAGGTCGCCGATGTTGCCGGCGGCGATGCCCTGCGCGATGAAGATCCCGCGCTCGATCTCCGTCGCCAGCGAGTTGATGGCACTGATGAGATCGCGTCCTACGTCAGCCATGTGTGTATCGTCCTTTCGATGCGACGGATGTCCCGTGGGACACCCTCGACGATGCACATTGTGCCATCACGAGATTAATGCGCAATGAGTTTCACCTGTAAATCGGGTAAATTCTTCGAGAATTACCTGGTAAATTGTAGATTTACCTTAAGTTTTATTTACCGTCTTCGCAACTCTCACAGCGCAATCCCCAGCCGCCGCCCTTCGTAGATCGCCGCCGGCGCGTGGCGCGGCGATACGCAGTCGCCGATCGCCTGGAACGCGATGCCGGCCGCGCGCAGGTCGTCCGCAAGGACGCTCTCTGCGACGTTCGTGGTCGCCAGCACGAGCGCGTCGAAGGGGTGGCGCGAGTCCTTGCCGGTCAGCAGGTCGCGAATCGTGGCGGCGTCGCCGTGCCATTCCAGCACGACCGACTCGGTCATGAAGGCGACGTTCAGCTGGCGCAGGCGCGGGCGGATCACCCAGTCGGACGAGGTGCGCTGCAGGTCGCGGCCGACCAGGGGATCCGCGGTCAGCAGCGTGACGGCATGGCCGTGCTCGGCCAGGTGCCAGGCGGTGCCGCACCCGCGCCAGTTGCCGCCGTCGTCGACGAGCAGCACGCGCCGGCCGAGGCGCGCCGCCTTTCCCATCACGTCCTCGACCGACCAGACGTTGCCGCGCTCGAGGCCCGGGAGACGATCGCGCGTCGGCAGCCCGCGCTGATAGCCCGTAGCCGCCGGCTGCGAACCGGCGGCGAGCACGACGACGTCCACGCCCATGGCCTTCACCTCGTCGGCGTCGACCGGCGTGTTCAGCTTCACCACCACCTGCAGCTTTCTCAGCTGCGCCTCGTACCACGTCAGGAGATCGATGATCTGGCCGCGGCGCGGCTGCTCGCCGGCGAGCCGGAACTGGCCGCCGAGACGCGGCGCCGCCTCGACCAGCGTGACGGAATGGCCGCGCTCGGCGGCCACGCGCGCGGCCTCGAGACCCGCCGGTCCGCCGCCGACGACCAGCACGCGTTTCGGCGCCGCCGAGGGTGCGAAACGATCGCCGCCCCACTGGAACTCGCGGCCCACGGACGGATTGACCAGGCAGCTGATCCAATAGTCGCGCGACCGTCGGCCCCAGCACATCTGGTTGCAGGAGATGCAGGGGCGGATGTCCTCGGCGCGGCCGGCGCGCGCCTTGTTGGCCATGTGCGGATCGGCGATCTGGCCGCGCACGATCGAGACCATGTCGGCCTGGCCGGAGGCGATCACGTAGTCGGCATTCTCGGGCGTACGGATGTGGCTCTCGGCCTGCACCTTCGCGTGCTTCACCACCCGCTTCACCGCTTCGGCATAGGGCGCGCCCAGCTTGTCGGCGTAGAGAAAGGTCGGGATGATCTGGGTGAAGTCGAAATAGCTGCCCGTGCCGATGCTGACGTAGTCATAGAGGCCGCGCGCATCGTGCCAGGCCGCGATCTCCTGCTGCATCTCCAGCGACAGCACGTCCGGCCGCGTGGCATCGACGCTCACGGCGACTCCGATGATGAAGTCCGGCCCTGCCATCTTGCGGATGCCTTCGAGCACCGCGGCGGAGAAGGCCATGCGCTTCTCGAAGCTGCCGCCGAAGCGATCGTCGCGTCGGTTGGAATAGGGCGACCAGAACTGCTCGATGAGCGCATTGTAGGCCGCCATCAGCTCGCAGCCGTCGAAGCCCGCCTCCTTCGCGCGCCGCGCCGCCTGCACGTGGGCGGCAACGAGTTCCTCGATCTCGCCTTCGGTCATGGCGTGGCTGCCGTCGGTGTCGTGCATCGAGGGCAGGCCGGAGGGCGACCAGTTGGCCTCGAAGCCGTTGTCCCAGTCGCCGTGCGCGCCGAGGTGGTACATCTGCTGCATGATGACCGTGCCGTGCTCGTGCACGGCGTCGGTGATGCGGCGGAAATACGGAACGACCGAGTCGTCCTCGCAGCGGAAGTTGCCGCGCGTCAGCACGCTCGAGTGGTGCACCGGCACCGGCTCGACCACGATCATGGCGGCGCCGCCGATGGCGCGCTCGCGGTAGTAGCCGAGGTGGCGATCGACAGGATAGCCGTCGAGGCTCATGTTGGCGGTGTGGGCGCCGAAGTTGAGGCGATGCTTCAGAGTCTTGGAGTTGAGCGTCAGGGCCGAAAAGAGGTGCGGGAAGGGCTGGGTCATCGCGGCGGATACTCGACAATCATGGTCGTGCCTGGAAAACAGGCAGGAATCCTACCGGAAAGTCGGGCCATACACACGGGCCGGTTCCTGCTATGATCGACACGCCATTGCGACGGCACGGGCCCCGGTGGCGGCATCGCTGCCGCACAGACGGGTTCGACGAGCGAAAAGAAAAAGCCAGGGAGGCTGGAATGCTGAGTATCTCAAGACGCGTATCGCTGTTTCTCGGTGCGGCCGCGGTGGCCGCGGCCTTGTCCCTTTCGGGACAGGCGCGGGCAGGCAGCGTCCCCGAATCGACCGATCCCATCAAGCTCGCCATCAACGAATGGACGGGCCAGCACATCACGACCTATATCGCCGGCGAGATCCTGACCCGCATGGGCTACAAGGTCGAGTATGTCACGGCCGGCTCCTATCCGCAGGCCACCGGCATCGCCGACGGCTCGCTGACGGCGACGCTAGAGATCTGGGACAACAATATGGGCGACATCTTCCCGAAGGAGATCGCCGCCGGGCATATCGAGGGAATCGGCGACGCCGGTCTCGACCCGGTCGAGGGCTGGCTCTATCCCGACTACGTCGAGCCGCTGTGCCCGGGCCTGCCGAACTGGGAGGCGCTGAAGAAGTGCGCCGACGTGTTCGCGACCACGGACACCTCGCCCGACGGCCGCTTCCTCGACTATCCGGCCGACTGGGGCGACCGCGGCGCCAAGATGATCAAGGCGCTGGGCCTGCCGTTCCAATCGGTGCCGTCGGGTGGCGAGGGCAACCTCGTAGCCGAGTACAAGGCGGCGGTGGCGAAGAAAGAGCCGATTATCATGATGTTCTGGGCGCCGCATGCCATGTTCGCCGACGTCACGGGCAAGTGGGTGCAGTTCCCGAAGTTCGAGCAGGCCTGCTACGACGACCCGAAGTGGGGCATCAACCCGAACGAGACCCATGATTGCGGGCTGGCGGCGCCGCGCACGCAGAAGTTCGCCTGGCCCGGCATGAAGGACAAGTGGCCGACCGCCTACCGTTTCCTGAAGAACTACAAGATCAGCAACGATACGCAGATACCGATGATGAAGGCGGTCGACGTCGACGGAAAGAAGCTCGAAGACGTCGTGAAGGCCTGGGTCGACCAGCACGAATCGGTCTGGAAGCCCTGGGTCGACGCCGCGATGATGTGATCTGAGACCATGGACGAGGGCGGCGCCGGCGACGCTGCCGGCTCCGCCGCACCTCCTTTCGTCTCCGGACAGCGATCCGCCGTCCCGGACGGGAACGAGCGATGACGCTAGCGAAGACCGCGCGGGACGACGCCGGTAGTGCCGGTGTGGCCGGTCTCGACCGCGCCATGCTGCTGTGGCTCGCCGTGCTGGCGACGGGTGCGGTCGTCTTCGTATTAAGCGGCGCGCTGCCGGGACTGAAGGCGCTGCCGGCCGATCTGCTGCCGCCGATTTCCGACTGGATCAACGCCGTGATGGCCGTCTTCGTGCACAGCTTCAAGTGGCTGTTCCGGGCGGTGAACTGGCTGCTCGACTGGCCGATGTGGGGCTTGCAGGGCCTGCTGCATTGGCTGCCCTGGCCGGCGACGATCAGCCTCGTCGCCATGGTGGCCTACGCAGCCGGCGGCGCCGGCCTGGCGGCGTTCTCGACCCTATCTCTGCTCTACATGGTCGTGATCGGCTATTGGGACGAATCGATGACGACGCTGTCGCTGGTCGGCGTCTCCGTTCCGCTGTCGCTGCTGTTGGGCGCGGGCGTCGGGCTGCTGGGCTTCAAGAGCAGAACGGCGGCCCGGATCATCCTGCCGGTACTCGACCTCATGCAGACCGTTCCGACCTTCGCCTACCTGATTCCGATCCTCCTCCTCTTCGGATTCGGTCAGGTCGTGGGCCTGATCGCCAGCATGATCTATGCCGCGCCCTGCATGACCCGCAACGTCATGCTGGGCCTGCAGCGGGTGCCGACGGAAGTGCTGGAGGCCGGCCAGATCATGGGCTGCACGCGCCGGCAGCTGCTGTGGCGGGTGCAGATCCCGACCGCCCTGCCGACGCTCATGGTCGGTGTGAACCAGACGATCATGGCGGCGCTCAGCATGGTCATCATCGCCGCCGTCATCGGCGGCTTCGACGATATCGGCTGGGAGCTGCTCAGCACCCTGCGCAAGGCGCAGTTCGGCCAGAGCCTGCTGGCGGGACTGGTGATCGCGCTGATCGCCATGGTGCTCGACCGCATCAGCAGCGGTTTCGCCAGACAGCAGTTCCTGGTCGGGGCGCGGCAAGGCTCGTTCTGGGAGCGTTATCGCCGGCAGTGGACCGCGCTCGGCGTGACGGTCACGTGGGTCGTGCTGGCTCAGATGCTGCCGGCTCTGAGCCACTACCCGGATGCGTGGGTGCTGCAGCCTGCCGCCGCGCTCAACGACGCCATCACCTTCATCCTGCAGACCTGCGGCGCCTTCTTGAGCTGGATAAAGGACCAGTTCCTGCTCTTCTTGCTGCTCCCCTTGCGCAATGGAATCACCGCGGTAGCGACGCCGAAGCTCTGGGGATTCACGCTCACGCCGCCTGCGATTGCGGTGTATTGGGGTCTTATCCTGGCCGTCGCGGTTCTTGCCACGCGCCGAGCGGGCTGGCGACTCGGGCTCACGGTCCTCATCCTCGGCGTGTTCTATTTCTTCGGCGCGGTGAATGTTCCCTGGCTCGCTGCGCTGCTCGCCGTGGCGCTTTTCGCCTATCAGGTGGGTACCTGGCCGATGGCGATCTTCGCCTGCTTCGCCGTGCTGTTCATGGTCGTGAACGGCGTCTGGCGCGAGGCAATGCTCTCCTTCTATCTCTGCGCCGTCGCCGTCTTCATCTCGGCCGCCATCGGCGTCGCGCTCGGGATCTGGGCGGCGCTCAACGACCGCGTCTCGGCGTTCCTGCGGCCGATCAACGACACGCTGCAGACCATGCCGCAGTTCGTGTTCCTGATTCCCGTCGTGATGTTCTTCAAGGTCGGCGAGTTCCCCGCCCTGCTCGCCATGGTGTCCTACGCCACCGTGCCGTCGATCCGCTACACCGAGCACGGCATCCGGCAGGTACGCCCCGACCTCGTGGAAGCCGCGCGCGCGATGGGCTGCACGCGCCGCCAGATTCTGTGGCGCGTGCAGCTGCCGCTTGCCGTGCCGGAGATCATGCTCGGCATCAACCAGACGATCCTCTTCGGCATTGCCATGCTGGTCGTAGCCGCGCTGGTCGGCACGCGCGAACTGGGGCAGCTCGTCTACAACGCGCTCACCAACGCCGATGCCGGCAAGGGCGCGGTCGCCGGTCTCAGCATGGCGCTCATCGCCATGGTCGCCGACCGCATCGCGCAGGCCTGGGCCGCGCAGCGCAAGGAAGCGCTCGGACTGGCATGACGCGACCGATTACTCGGCGGTAAGTCACGCACCAACCGATCACGTCTTGCGTGCCCGCCGCCGGCCTCGTAACTGTGCGCGCATAAGATTCCCACCCCGATCGAGAGGAGGCGATTATGAAGCTTTACTTCACGCCCGGCGCCTGTTCGCTGGCCCCCCACATCGGCCTGCGCGAGGCCGGCTATCAGTTCGACCTCGAGCAGGTCGACCTCGCCACGAAGAAGACCAAGAGCGGCGCCGACTACACCAAGGTCAACGCCAAGGGCTATGTGCCGGCGTTGCAGCTGGACAACGGCGACGTGCTTACGGAAGCACCGGTCATCCTGCAGTACATCGCGGACCAGAAGCCGGAGAGCGGACTCGTGCCGAAGGCGGGCACGATGGAGCGGTACCGGGAGCAGGAGTGGCTAAACTTCGTCACCTCGGAGCTGCACAAGGGCCTCGGTGCCCTGTTCAATCCGAAGACGCCCGAAGATTACAAACCGGTGGCGATAGAGCGGATCGGGATGCGGCTCGACTTCCTGGCCAAGCAGCTCGACGGCAAGCCCTATCTGATGGGCGACAAGTTCACCGCCGCCGATGCCTATCTCTTCACCGTGCTGAGCTGGGCGCCGCACCTGAAGATCAATCTCGACAAGTGGCCGAGCCTCGGGGCCTACCTCGGCCGCGTCGCCGCGCGTCCGCAGGTGCAGGCCGCGCTGAAGGCGGAAGGATTGATAAAGTAGCCCGCGATCCGGCTTAGGGGGCGGGATGCGATCCGCCCCCTCCCCGCCTACAAGAGATCCCGCATCATCGCCACCAGCGGCTTGTCGGCCGGCGGCATCGGATGGTCGGCGAGCTGGGCCGGCTTCACCCACTTCACCGCCTGGCCCTCCTGCGGCGCGACAGTGCCCTCCCAGCGCCGGCAGACGTAGAGCGGCATCAGCAGGTGGAAGGTCTCGTAGCGGTGCGAGGCGAAGGTGAGCGGCGCTAGGCAGGCCTCCGTCACGTCGATGCCGAGCTCTTCCTTCAGCTCGCGAATCAGCGCCCCCTCCGGTGACTCTGATTCGTGCACCTTGCCGCCGGGAAACTCCCACAGGCCCGCCATCGATTTTCCTTCCGGACGCTGGGCGATCAGCACCCGGCCGTCGGTATCGATCAGCGCTACGGCGGCCACCAGCACGACCGGCAGCGGCGGCGGCGCCTTCAGCTGCTCCCAGCGTTGCCGGTCGAGGGCGCGCACCTGGACTCCGATCGGGCCGCCGCGCGCCGGCGCGGGCTGCGACTTCACGCCGACATAGCGGAAACCGACTTTCTCCTGCACGCGGATCGAGGCGCGGTTGTCGGGCATCGCGGCGGCGCGCGCCCGATCGACATCGGAGGTTGCGAACACGTGATCCACCAGGGCCGACAGCGCCTCTGTCGCATAGCCGGCGCCCCAATAGGGCATGCCGATCCAGTAGCCGAACTCGGCCTCGCGCGTCGCCATGTCCGGCTCCAGGCCGATGCAGCCGACGAACGCTCCGTCCTGGCGCCGCTCGATGCCGAACACGATCTCGAAGTCGTCGCGATGACTCTTGATCCAGGCCTCAGCCATGCCGGGCTCGTAAGGATGGGGGATGTTGGCGGTGTAGCGCGCGACTTCCCACTCGGCCGCCATCCGCTCGATATCGGACGCATCCTCCAGGCGCAGGGGCCGCAGCAGGAGGCGCTCGCTCTCGATGCGGATCGCCGACGGCGCCGTCGGCCCCAAGGGGATGGTCGGCCCGCCTCCCTCCGGCTTCTGCGGCTGCTCCAAACTTCAGCTCCGGTAATCGGCGTTGATGTCGATATAGCCGTGGGTGAGATCGCAGGTCCACACCCGCGCCTTGCCCTTGCCGACGCCGACATCGACGGCAATCGCGATGTCGCGGCCCTTGATGTGCTGGGCGACGGGCGTCTCGTCGTAGCTCTCGCGCCGCTGGCCCTTCTCGGCGATGGTGACGCCGCCGATACCGATGCGCAGGCGGTCGCGGTCGGCCTTCTCGCCCGCCTTGCCGACGGCCATGACGACGCGCCCCCAGTTGGCGTCGCCGCCGGCGATCGCGGTCTTTACCAGGGGCGAGTTGCCGATGGCGAGCGCGATCCGGCGCGCCGCCTTGTCGGTGGCGGCGCCCGTGACATCGATCGTGATGAGTTTCTGCGCGCCCTCGCCGTCGCGCACGACCAGGCAGGCCAACTCGACCAGCAGGTCCTCAAGCTTGGTGCGGAAATCGGCCAGGCGCCGGTCGCCGGCGCTCTTCACGGCCCGATGAGCGGCCTTGCCGGTTGCGCACAGCAGCAGCGTGTCACTGGTCGAGGTGTCGCTGTCGACGGTGATGCAGTTGAAGGAGCGGTCGGCGGCGCGCGCGAGCACCGCCTGCAGCACGGGCGCCGGAAGCTTTGCGTCGGTGGCCAGGAAGGCGAGCATGGTCGCCATGTCCGGCGCGATCATGCCGGAGCCCTTGGCGATGCCGTTGATGGTCACGGGCACGCCGTCGATCGCTGCCGTGCGCGTGACGAGCTTCGGAAAGGTATCGGTGGTCATGATCGCCGCCGCGGCGGCCGCCCAGGCGTCCCCCTTGAGGTCGGCAGCCAGGCCTTGCAGGGCGGCCGTGATGCGTTCGTCCGGCAGCGGCTCGCCGATGACTCCGGTCGAAGCGACGAACACTTCGGTCGGCTTGCAGCCCAGTTGCGCCGCCGCGCCCTTCACCGTGCGGTCGACGCTGGCGGCGCCGACCTTGCCCGTGAAGGCGTTGGCGTTGCCCGAGTTCACGAGGATCGCGCGCGCCTTGCCCCCCTTGAGATGCTTGCGGCAGCGCTCGACCGGCGCCGAGGCGGTCAGCGAGCGCGTGAAGACGCCCGCGACGGTGGTGCCGGGATCGAATGCCATCAGGCAGACGTCGGCGCGGTCCTTGTAGCGGACGCCGCAGGCGCGCGCCGACAGGCGCACGCCGGCGATCGGCGGCAGCGTCGGCGAGGTTTCCGGCGCGAGCGGCGAGCGTGGCGGCATCGGCGCTACTGCTGCTGCGGCTGTTGCTGCTGCTGATCGCCGCCGCCGGTCGCCGGCGCCGCCGCCATCGGCGTGCCATCGGGATTGAACTTCTCGACGGTGGCGCCGCTGCGCAGCGACGTGAGGTAGGCCGTCAGCAGCTCGCTGGAGAGCATCTCCTCGATGTGGCTATGCGATTCATCGAGGCTCGGTGGCGCCTTCTGGCGCTTGTCGACGACCTTGATCACGTGCCAGCCGAACTGCGACTTCACGGGCGCCTTCGAGCTTTCGCCCTTCTCCATGGCGAACACCGCCTGCGAGAACTCCGGCACCATTTCTCCGGCGGTGAAGTAGCCGAGGTCGCCGCCGTTCTGCTTCGCCGACGGATCGGTCGATTTCTCCTTCGCCAAGCTCGCGAAATCGGCACCGCCATCGAGCTGGCGGATGATATCCTTGGCCTCGTCCTCCGTGGCCACGAGGATGTGGGAGGCGCGAATCTCCACCTGCGCCGGTTGCTCTTGGACGAACTTGTCGTAGCGGGCCTTGATCGCGTCCTCCGTCATCATCTGCTGCAGGTGCCGGCGGATCAGCACCTCCTGGATCACCTGGTTGGTAACCTGCTCGATCCGCGCCTTCACCTCCGGATCATCCTGCAGGTTCTGCTTGCGGCCCTCCTCCGCCAGCAACGTGAGGTCGACCAACCGGTCGATGAGCGCCGGGAAGATGGCGTCGATCTTGGATTGATATTCCGCCGGCAGGCTCTGCGCCGAGGCGATCACGTCCGCGCGCGTGAGCTTCTTGCCGTTAATGATGGCGACGACCGTATCGGGCGGCGGACCCGCCGGCTGCGCGGGTTGTCCGGTCGTCGTCGCAGGCGCCGTCTGACTCTCCTGCGCCATCGCCGGCAGGACCGCGGCCATGGCCGTCAGGAACGCCAGCAAGACGCCGAAGCTGCGAATTATCATCGAACTGTCCTTTGCGGGGAAAGGGCGGGCGGCACCGTCTGCAGCCCCGAGGGTCCCTGGCCCGGGCGGCAATATGCACGGCTGCTGGCAGGCCAACAAGCGCGCAAATCAGGGCATGACGGGACCCTGTCAGCGCCCTTACAAGGCCATTACATCAGGGCAATGAGTGCGGGCGCCGTCGTTGACAGGGTATGGCCGCAAGCCTATCTCTCATGGGCCTGTTGGGACGCCCGGCCGCGCCCTGCCGTCGCATCGTGGCGTTAATGCTTTCCTCACTCATAGAGCTGCTCAAGCGGATGCTCAATATCTCCTCCCTCGCGAAGCGATTCTTCGGCTCCGCCAACGAACGCTACGTCAAGGGCCTGCAGAAAACCGTCCATCAGATCAACGCCTTGGAGCCTGCGGTCGCGGCGCTTTCCGACGACGAGCTGCGCGCGCGCACGGGCTGGCTGAAGGAGCGCCTGGCCGGCGGCGAGACCCTCGACGACGTGCTGCCGGAGGCCTTCGCGACGGTGCGGGAGGCTGCCAAACGCACGCTCGGCCAGCGCCACTTCGACGTCCAGCTCATGGGCGGCATGGTGCTTCACCGCGGCATGATCAGCGAGATGAAGACCGGCGAAGGCAAGACGCTGGTGGCGACGCTCGCGGTCTATCTCAACGCGCTCGAGGGCAATGGCGTCCACGTCGTCACGGTCAACGACTACCTGGCCCGCCGCGACTCCGAGTGGATGGGACAGATCTACAAGTTCCTGGGCATGACCGTCGGCTGCATCGTGCCGGGCCTCGACGACAACCAGCGGCGCACGGCCTATGCCTGCGACATCACCTACGGCACCAACAACGAGTTCGGCTTCGACTATCTGCGCGACAACATGAAGTTCCGGCTCGACCAGATGGTCCAGCGCGACTTCAACTACGCGATCGTCGACGAGGTCGACAGCATCCTGATCGACGAGGCGCGCACGCCGCTCATCATCTCCGGGCCGATGGACGATTCGTCCGAGCTCTACATCCGGGTGAATGCGCTCATCCCGAAGCTGATCGCCGAGGATTTCGAGAAGGACGAGAAGCACAAGCAGGTCACGCTGACCGAGCAGGGCGTCGAGCATATCGAGCAGATGCTGCGCGAGACCGACCTGATGAAGGGCGAGCATCTCTACGACTTCCACAACGTCACGCTCGTCCATCACATCAACCAGGCGCTGCGCGCCCACAAGCTGTTCAGCCGCGACACCGACTACATCGTCAAGGACGGCGAGGTCATCATCATCGACGAATTCACCGGCCGCATGATGGCGGGCCGGCGCTATTCGGAGGGGTTGCACCAGGCGCTCGAGGCCAAAGAAGGGGCAAAGATCCAGCGGGAGTCCGCGACCTACGCCACCATCACCTTCCAGAACTACTTCCGCATGTATCCGAAGCTCGCGGGCATGACCGGCACGGCGATGACCGAGGCGGCGGAATTGATGGATATCTACGGGCTCGAGGTCATCGAGATCCCGACCAACCTGCCCTGCGTGCGCAAGGACCACGACGACGAGGTCTATCGCACGGCGAAAGAGAAATACACTGCGATCATCGAGCTGATCGAAGAGGCACGCGCGCGCAAGCAGCCGGTGCTCGTGGGCACGGTGAGCATCGAGAAATCCGAGGTACTGTCGGAGCTGCTGAAGCAGCACAAGGTCCCGCACCAGGTGCTGAACGCGCGCTACCACGAGCAGGAGGCCTACATCATCGCCCAGGCCGGCGCGCCCGGCGCAATCACCATCGCCACCAACATGGCCGGCCGCGGCACCGACATCCAGCTCGGCGGCAACGTCGACATGCGTATCCGCCAGGAGGCGTCCGCCATCGAGGATGCCGCGGAGCGCGAGCGCAAGGTCGCGGCGATCCGCGCCGAAGTGGCGGCCGCAAAGGAGATCGCTCTGCAAGGCGGCGGCCTCTACGTCATCGGCACCGAGCGGCACGAGAGCCGGCGCATCGACAACCAGCTGCGCGGCCGCTCCGGCCGCCAAGGCGACCCCGGCGCCTCCAAGTTCTTCCTTTCGCTCGAAGACGACCTCATGCGCATCTTCGCCGCCGACCGCATGGACGCGATGCTGCAGAGGTTCGGGTTGCAGGAGGGCGAGGCGATTGCCCATCCCTGGGTCAACAAGGCGCTCGAGAAGGCGCAGCAGCGCGTCGAGGCGCGCAACTTCGAGATCCGCAAGAACCTGCTGAAATTCGACAACGTCATGAACGACCAGCGCAAGGTCGTGTACGAGCAGCGCAAGGACCTCATGCGCACCAACGACGTGTCGGACGAAGTCACGGGCATGCGCCACGAGGTGATCGAAGAGCTGGTCGCCAAGCACATTCCGGAAAACGCCTATGCCGAGCAATGGGACGCCAAGGGCCTGCATGAGGCGTGCCTGCGCATCTTCAACCTCAGCCTTCCGGTCGAAGACTGGGCGAAGGAAGAGGGAATCGACGACGCCCATATCCGCGAGCGCATCACCGAGGCGGCCGACCGCAAGATGGCCGAGAAAGCCGCGAACTACGGACCCGAGGTGTTGCGCATGGCCGAGAAGAGCATGCTGCTCAACATCCTCGACCAGTCCTGGAAGGAGCATCTGGTGGGGCTCGACTACCTGCGCCAGGCCGTCGGCCTGCGCGGCTACGCCCAGCGCGACCCGCTCAACGAGTACAAGCGGGAAGCCTTCGACATGTTCCAGGCCATGCTGGCGCGCGTGCGCGAGCAGGTGACGGGCGTGATGAGCCATATCGAGATCCGCGTGCAGGGGCCGGACGAGGCCGAAGCCAGGCGCGTGCCGCCTAGAGTGCAAGCGCTGCATCCCGATCCGGAGGCGCTCGGCGGGAACGGGGCATCGCCCGGCGCTTCCAACGGCGGCTGGCAGCCGGCCGACAAGCGGGCGGCGGTCGATCGCAAAGATCCGAGCACCTGGGCCGGCGCCTCGCGCAACGGCCCCTGCCCCTGCGGCTCCGGCCGCAAGTACAAGTACTGCCACGGCAAGATCGGGCCGAGCCCAACCGCCTAGCCGAGGCCGCGCTTCCCCATCTCCAGGAACTTCTCGCGCCGCTCCTGGCGCAGGTCGAGGTTGCTGCCGTTGAGCAGGCGGGTCAGCATCTTCTCGAGGCCTTCGCCGAGCGCCTCGATGGTGGCGGGCTTGTCGCGGTGAGCGCCGCCCATGGGCTCCGGCACGACCTGGTCGATGACGCCGAGCTCGAGCAGGTCCTGCGCAGTCAGCTTCAGGGCCTCGGCCGCCGCCTCCGTTCCCTCCTTGGCGCTGCGCCAGAGGATCGAGGCGCAGCCCTCCGGCGAGATCACGGAATAGACGGCGTGCTCCAGCATCAGAACGCGGTTGGCGGCAGCCAGCGCGATGGCGCCGCCCGAGCCGCCCTCGCCGATGATGGCCGCGATCAGCGGCACCCGCAGCTTCAGGCAGGTCTCGATGCAGCGCGCGATGGCCTCGGCCTGGCCGCGCGCCTCGGCGTCGACGCCGGGATAGGCGCCGGGCGTGTCGACCAGCGTCACGACCGGCAGATGGAAGCGGTCGGCGAGGTCCATCAGCCGCTGGGCCTTGCGATAGCCCTCGGGCCGCGCCATGCCGAAATTGTGCCGCACGCGGGTGGCGGTGTCGGCGCCCTTCTCGTGGCCGATGACCACCACGGAGCGGCCGCGGAAGCGGCCGAGGCCGCCGATGATGGCGCGGTCGTCGGCGAAGGCGCGGTCGCCGGCCAGCGGCGTGAAGTCCTCAATCAGCGCGCCGATATAGTCGACCGAGTGCGGCCGGTCGGGGTGGCGCGCCACCTGGGTCTTCTGCCAGGCGCTGAGCCTGCCGTAGGTCTGGCGCAGCAGCCGGTCGGCCTTCTGCTGCAGCTTCGCCACCTCCTCGGCGATGTTGATGTCGCCGGCGTCGGTGAGGTGGCGCAACTCCTCGATCTTGCCTTCGAGTTCCGCGATCGGCTTTTCGAAATCCAGATAGGTCGGCATTCCCCGGGACCGGCAATACGCAGCGGCTTCGCTCCGGCGGGGCCGGAGGCGGCGGGCGGACTACTAGCACAGCGAAACCGGTGTCGCGATTGGAAAACTTGCGCGACGACCGGCGGGTTCATTCTTTGTTCGAACAGATGGTGACGCGGCGAGCGGATTGCTAGCCCCGGCGATTCCTGTTGAAGTCGCAGCCATGTACGAGATCGATCCCGACCGCCTCGACCTGGCGCGCGAGTTCAAGGCCTGCATCTACGGCCGCCACAGCGGCGAGCTGCAGCGCGTCCTGAACCGCATGCGCGGCGGCGCCAATGCGGGACGCTTCGTGATCGTCTGCACCAAGCGGCATCGGGAGTGGGTGCTGGCACGCATGGGGCAGCGGGCGGGCGACCCGCTCGAGCCCGTGCCCGGCTATTTCTTCGGCTCGGAGGAAGAGGCCGAGTGGGTGGTCTTCAAGCTGCGCTGGCGCGAACTGACCGGCCGCGAGCTGCCGATCGAGTAGAGGTGACATGACGCTCGCCATCGTCGGCTACGCCGACCGGATGAGCGTCCGGCCGGGAGACACGCTCAAAGTCATGGTCAGCTGCGAGACCGGCGCCGCGAGCTACCGCGCCCAGCTCGTGCGGCTCGTCTGCGGCGACGATTCGCCGAACGGGCCGGGCTACAAGGAGCGGCCGGTCGAGCATTCCATCAACGGCACCTATCCGGGGCGGCGGCAGCGGATCAACGCCGGCTCCTATGTCGTCGTGCCGGCGAGTCCGCTGCTCGAGTCGGTGACGAGCTTCACGCTGCAGGCGCTGATCTGGCCGACGACGCCGGGGCGCGGTGCACAGACGCTGCTCTCGCGATGGGACGCGACCCGGCAGGCAGGCTATGCGTTGCAGATCGACGAGGCCGGCGCGCTGGCGTTGCGGCTGGGCGACGGCCACAAGCACGAGATCTTCTCGACGGGCGCGCCGCTCGATGCGCGCGTCTGGTATCGAGTGTCGGCGAGCTTCGATGCGGAGACGCGGGCCGTGCGCGTCTCGCAGCAGCCGTTGCGGGAGCGGGCGCGCGACCCGTCGGCGGCGATGCTGGAGGCGACGACACGTGTCGTGCCGAGCGTGCCCACTCAGACCCCGTTTCTGATGGCCGCGCATGGGGCGGGAGAGCAGGCCGGGCGACTCGTCACCGGCGGGCACTACAACGGGAAGATCGAAGCGCCGCGCCTGGTACGGCAGGCGCTGGCACCGGGCGATACGGGAGAGCCGGTTGCCGCCTGGGACTTCGCGCGAGAGATACCGGGCGACGATATCGTGGACGTCTCGGGCCATGGGCTCGACGGCGTCGCGGTCAACCTGCCGGCGCGGGCGATGAAGGGGCATCTCTGGAACGGCGAGGTGCATCGCTGGAGCGAGAAGCCGGAGCACTACGCGGCCATCCATTTCCACGACGACGATCTCTATGACGCCGGCTGGGAGACGGATTTCGAGCTCGCGATTCCCAGCGATATGAAGAGCGGCGTCTATGCGGTGAAACTCACCGCCGGCGAGCCGCGCGAGGACGGCGGGCATGAGGGCTTCGTCACCTTCTTCGTGCTGCCGCCCAAGGGCAAGACGACGGCGCCGGTGGCGTTCCTGGCCTCGACCGCCACCTACATGGCCTATGCGAACAGCCATCACGGGTGGGACGATCCACTCTCCGAGATCACTTACGGCTCGCTGCTCGAGTTCACGCCCACCAGCCTGTTCCTCAATGCGCGGCGCGAGTTCGGCGTCTCCACCTACGACGTGCATACCGACGGCAGCGGCTCCTGCTACAGCTCGCGGCTGCGGCCGATCCTGAACACGCGGCCGAAATACTCGCTGTGGAATTTCAACGCCGACCTCCACATCATCGACTGGCTGGAGGCGAGCGGGCAGGCCTACGACGTCATCACCGACGAGGCGCTGCAGGCCGAAGGCCCCGCCCTCCTGAAGCGCTATCGGGCGATCGTCACGGGCACCCATCCGGAGTACCACACGCGCCGCATGCTGGAGGCGATCGACGGCTATCTGCAGGGCGGCGGCCGCCTGATGTATCTCGGCGGCAACGGCTTCTACTGGCGCATCGCCTTCCATCCGGAGAAGCCGGGCGTGATCGAGGTGCGGCGCGGCGAGAGCGGTACCCGCACCTGGATCGCCGAGGCCGGCGAGTACTATCTGAGCTTCACCGGCGAGATGAGCGGGCTGTGGCGGGCCAGCGGCTGGTCCTCGCACAAGCTGGTCGGCATCAGCTTCGGCTCGGAGGGCTTCGACGTCTCCTCCTACTACCGCCGCCGGCCCGGCAGCTTCGACCCGCGCGCCACCTTCATCTTCGAAGGTGTGGGCGCCGACGAGAAGATCGGCGACTTCGGCGCCGTGGGCGGCGGGGCGGCGGGGCTGGAGCTCGACATCGTCGATCCCCGGCTGGGCACGCCGCCCCATACGCTGGTGCTGGCCAGCTCGGAGAACCACTCCAACGTCTATCTGATGACGCCGGAGGAGCTGATCTCCACCTACCCCGGCCTCGACGGGATCGAGGACTCACGGGTGCGGGCGGACATGGTGTTCTTCGAGACGCCGAACGGCGGCGCCATCTTCTCCACCGGCTCGATCGCCTGGGCCGGCAGCCTCGGCCACAACGGCTACGCCAACAACGTGGCCCGCATCACCGGCAACGTGCTGCGCCGGCTCCTCGACCCAGCGCCGCTGTAGGGTGCACCGGAAAGTGACCGATGGACCCAGTGGTGTCCCATCGTTGTGCCGTGGGACGGGCGTAAGCGGCGAGCAACATTGATGTTTTGGGGATTTGAGCGTGTCACCGACTTGAACCTTGGGTTGGGCGGGCGGAAGGCTCACGCGCAGGGTTGCGCGGGAGGAGAGCATGTACGCCGGCAAGCTGGTGTTCGCCCAAGTGATGGATCATCTGCCACTGCATCGCTTTCGCCGCTGCGTGGCACGGTACGATGGTGAGCATAAGGTCAAGCGGTTCAGTTGCCTCGACCAGTTCCTGTGCATGGCGTTCGCGCAGCTGACTTACCGGGAGAGCCTGCGCGAGGTGGAGGTCTGCCTACGGGCGCAGCGTGCAAAGCTTTACCAGCGAGCCGCTCGAGCGTGTCCATCGACGATTAGAACATTATAAGAACATTGGGAGAGCAAGTCAACCTCGGCATTAGGGTGCCTGGGATTGGATTAGGTCGCGCGCCTCACCTGAATCTCCGCCACCACCGGCAGGTGGTCCGAGAGCGAGCGGGCGTCGGCGTCGGTCCAGCTGCGCAGGAGGGCGTCGGCAGGGCGGGAGTAGATGCGGTCGAGCATCAGGAGGGGCCAGCGGGCGGGGAAGGTGCGGTGGAAGGTGCGGCCGGGGAGCGCGGCGGCCAGGGCGCGGCGCACCAGGTCGCGCCAGGGCCAGAACCAGGGCCAGTCGTTGAAGTCGCCGAGCATGACCGAGACCTCGCCGGACCCGGCGGCGATCTCCGCCAGCATGGCGGCCTGGCGGCGGCGCTCGCCGATGCGCAGGCCGAGATGGACGGCGGCGAGATGGATGCGGCCGGCCGGCGTTTCGGCGGTGGTCTCGATCGCGAAGCGCGGCTCGCGCCGCCGGACCGACAGATCGTGCAGGACCGGCGGCGCCAGCGGCCAGCGGCTGATGAGAGCGTGGCCGTAGTGGCCGTCGGGCGCCACGATGGTGCGCGCCTCCGCGACATGGCTGCCCAGTGCCTCCGTCAGGACGACGAGCGGCGCGGCGTCCGGCTCGCCGTGGCCACGCGAGTCGATCTCCTGGAGGGCGACGATATCCGGATCGTGGCGGCGCACGAGTTCGACGATCGGCCGCAGGTCGTAGCGGCCGCGGCGATCGATGCCGCGGTGGATGTTCCAGGTGAGCAGGCGCAGGACCCCGGCGGTCGCGCTCACCGGCGTCGCCTCCGGGCCCGCGTGAACAGTCCCTGCAAGCCGATGGAGAGCCCGAGCCAGGCGACCACGACCGCCACGAGAATCCCGACGTCGAAGAGCGTCGGATCGGTCATGATGCGGGCCAGCCGGTCGCCGAGCACCGACATGGCCGCAAGTCCCGGCACAAGGCCGAGCGCCGTGCCGACGAGATAGTCCGGCAGAGAGATCTTGAGCGCGCCGGCCACGAGATTCACCACCGAGAAAGGCGCCACCGGCACCAGCCGCACCGCCGTGACCGCGAGGATGCCGCGCTGCGTGATGCCGCGGCGGATGCGGTTGAGGCGCGGCCCGAGCAGGCGGCGCAGCACGCCCGCCCCCAGCCACGCGCCGATCCCGTAGGTCACGGCCGCGCTCGCCATGGCGCCGGCAGCGGCATAGGGCAGACCGGGCCAGGCGCCGAAGGACACGGCCGTGGCGGCGATGAGCACGGTCACGGGAAAGCCGACGAGTCCGGCGCATACGAACAGCATGACCACCACCGCCGGGGCCAGCGGATTCGCGGCGATATCGGCCAGCAGTGCTTCGAGCGCGCTTGGTTCAGCCAGATGCTGCAAGTCGGCGTAGCGCCAAAGCAAGAGCATGAGGACGACGGCAGCGAGCGTGACGCCGATCTTCGCCAGGGTCCGCGCACTCCAGCGCAGCGGCCGCAGACTGCCGTTCGCGCCGATCAGGCCGGCGATGCTGATGGGACGCTCCGGGTCCGCCAGCGCTTCCACCGGCGCGAACACCTCCTCGCCGGCCACGGGGGCATCGGCCATGTCGACCAGGCGATGCGCACGGCCCTCGACCGTGGCGAGCGCTGCAAGCAGCGAGCCGGTGCGCGCGATCCGGACGCCGATCTCTTCGGCAGAGACTCCGCAATGCTCGCCCAGCAGCCGGTCGCGGACCGCGCAGACGGCGCGGCGCGCCGCGGCATCCGCGGCCTCGATCGCGAGGTCGCATTCGCTGTCCGTGCCCATGGAGCGATTGCAGAGATTGGCGGAGCCGATGCGCAGCAGGCGGTCGTCGACGATCATGAGCTTGGAGTGGACCATGACGTCCACCGCCGCCTCGCCCTCGACCACCTGGGGATGGACGAGGCGCACGCGGTCCGGCGCCGCCGCCGCACGCAGGATCTCCAGAAAGCGCCGGCGGCCCGCCAGCATGGCGCGCTCGCCGATCCAGCTGGTGTGGGTCCGCGGCATCACGATCAGCACTTCGAGCTGCGGCCGCTCGCGCAGCGCGGCGGCGAGGCCGTGCGCGATGTTGGCGCAGGTGACGAACTGGTTCTCGATGTAGATCGCGCGGCGCGCGGCGGCGATCATGTCGAGATAGAGCGTCTCGACCTCGCGCACCTCCGACCGGTCCTCGGCCTCAGGCTGGGTGCGCGAAATCGCGACGTCGACATGGTGAAAATCAGGCCGGACCGGGGCGGGCCAGGGATCGCCGGCAGCGCCGACCCGCGGCAGCCGCAACCGCTCGCAGGCGGCCAGCGCCCAGCGCTCGCGCACGAGCTCGGCCAGCGCGCGCGCGGCCTCGCCGTCGACCAGCATCTGCACGTCGTGGAAGGGAGGATAGGGCGCGCCGGCCGGATCGACGCGGCCGGGCTCGGCGATGGCATGAGCCGGGCTGTCCCAGCGCCGGACCGTGAGATCGAGACCGCCGCAGAAAGCGATACGGTCGTCGACCACGACGATCTTCTGATGGTGCGACGAGCCGGTCGGCAGGCGATCGTCCAGGCAGAGCTCGATCTGCGGTGGGGTCCGCCATTGCAGCGCCAGCGAGGGCATCGGCTCGCGCTCGAGGGAATAGACCACCGAGTAGTCCCACAGCAGCAGCTTGATCGAGAGCCGCGGCTTGCGGCGCACGAGCGCGGACAGGAATTCGCCGAGCGTCTCCGGCAGGTCGTCGCCGGTCTCGCCGCTCTCGCCGACGAGGCGCGTGCGGGAATTGATGTCCCAGCCGACGATGTAGATCGTGCGCTCGGCATTGCGCAGGGCGCGCCGGAGGGCGCCGAAATAGCAGGCGCCGTCAACGAGCACGGCCGCGCGCTCGGCCCGCGCGATGCGCCAGGCATTGCGCCCGGCCTGCAGGACGGGGCCCGCCTCGGGACCCGGCTCGAGGCCGGGAATGACGATGCTGTCGATCCGATCGGGGGCGTGCAGCAAATATAGGCTCTTGCGTGATGGGACCAGGCGACCGGCGCGCTAAGCGGCAACCGATCAACAGCCGGAGCGGGCGCATGGTTCCTGCCCCGGAACAAAAGAGGAGACCCTGGGGTTCTGCAGCCATCACAGGTCCCCTGATCGGAGCGAACACGATGCGTTTAATTCTGGCCGGGCTTCTGACGCTGCCGCTCGCCGCCTGCGGCTCCTCGCACAACGTCTCGCGGGCCAGCGCCGCGCCGCCGACGGTGAGCTTCAACGTCGACGACACCAAGCATATGGACGACGCCAACGACCGCGCCGCGCAGTTCTGCAGCCGCTATAGCCTCCCGGCGCGGCTGGACAGCCTCGATCTGCAGAACGGGTACTACGTCGCGCGCTACAGCTGCCGCTGACCGCACTTCCCGCCTTCTCGATTGTCAACCCGCCGCGCCGATCTGCTCGGCCTTCTTCACCAGCACTTCGGCCTGGCGGATGGAGGCGTAGTCGATGAGGCGGCCGTCGAGGGAGACGGCGCCCTTGCCGGCCTTCGCGGCCTCGGCCATGGCCTGGAGGATGCGCTTGGCCTTCGTCACCTCGGCCTCGCTCGGGCTGAACACCTCGTTGGCGAGCGCCACCTGCGAGGGGTGGATCGCCCATTTGCCTTCGCAGCCGAGCACGGCGCCGCGGCGGCCTGCGGCGCGATAGCCGTCGGGGTCAGAGAAGTTGCCGAAGGGGCCGTCGACGGGACGCAGGCCGTTGGCGCGCGCGGCCACCACCATGCGGGCGATGGCGTAGTGCCACATATCGCCCCAGTGGGTGTCGCGCTTGTTGGCGGCGTCGGCGTCCGTGAGAATGGCGTAATCCGGGTTGGCGCCGCCGATGCCGGTGGTGCGTGCGCGGGTGGAGGCGGCGTAGTCGGCGACGCCGAAATGCAGGGACTCGTTGCGGCGGCTGGCGGCGGAGATCTCGTGCACGTTCTGCATGCCGAGGGCGGTCTCGATGATCAGCTCAAAGCCGATGCGCTTCTTGCGGGCCTTCGCGGTCTCGATCTGGGTGACGAGCATGTCGAGGGCGTAGACGTCGGCCGCGGTGCCGACCTTCGGGATCATGATGAGGTCGAGACGGTCGCCGGCCTGCTCCAGAACGTCGACGACGTCGCGATACATGTAGTGGGTGTCGAGGCCGTTGATGCGGACGGAGAGGGTCTTGGCGCCCCAGTCGATGTCGTTGATCGCGGCGATGACGTTCTTGCGCGCCTGCGGCTTGTCGTCGGGGGCGACGGCATCCTCCAGGTCGAGGAACACGACGTCGGCGGCGGACTTCGCGGCCTTCTCGAACAGCTGCGGCTGGCTGCCGGGCACCGCCAGCTCGCTGCGGTTGAGGCGCGCCGGCGCCGGCTCAACGACCTTGAAGCTCATGGTTCTCTCCGCTGTATTGAAGGTTGATTCATGCCGGTCGGTGCGTCGGCTGGCAAGGATTCACCGCAGAGACGCAGAGGCGCAGAGAAGAAAGAGGAAGGCATTGCGGTCGTGCGCCTTTCGCCAAGCCCGGGATGAGGGCGGCTGCTTTCGTGACACAGGAGCCAGGAACCCCCACCCTGAGCTTGGCGAAGGGCGCATCAAACGATTTCAGGTTGGGAACCGCAGTTGGACACGGACAATCATCGTGACGCCGTGCCGCGCGAACGCCATCTGTGTTCATCTGTAGTTTCATTTTTCTTCTCTGCGCCTCTGCGTCTCTGCGGTGAACCTTCGCTACCCCGTCCAGCCCAAGCCGGCGGCGACGCAGTTGATGGACAGCAGCAACGGCACGAGGTCTTCGTTGGCGTCGCTCGCGGGGCGGCGGGAGCGGACGCGGCGGAGGAGCTCTACTTGCTGGCGGCTGGCGCGGTTCAGCATGGGCAGGCGGCTGTCGAGGCGGCCGCGATGGTTGGGGAAGCGGTCGAGCAGCGCCTTCTCCCCGGTGAGGCGCAGCAGGTGGAGGACGGTGCGGCCGTATTCGGCCTCCACCAGGGCGAAGATGTCGTCGCGCAGGGCGGTGTCGGGCACGAGGCTCGCGAAGCGGCGGGCGATGGCGAGGTCGACCAGCGGCAGCGTCTTCTCGACCTCGTCGATGACCAGGCGGAAGAGCGGGAAGGTGCGGAACATGCGGCGCAGCAGGTCCTCGCCTTCGGAACCGCGGATCTCCATGAAGCGCTGCAGCGCGGTGCCGAGGCCGTACCAGCCGGGTATCAGATGGCGGTTCTGGCTCCAGCCGAACACCCAGGGGATGGCGCGGAGATCGTCGAGCGTCTTGGCCCCGAACCGGCGCGCCGGGCGCGAGCCGAGCTTCAGCCAGGCCAGCTCGGCGAGGGGACTGGCGGCGTGGTAGTAGGTGACCAAGCCGGGATGATCGGCGAGACGGCGATAGGCGGCCTCGGCGACACCGGCGAGCGCCTCCATGGCCTCGTCGAACTCGGGATTGGTCGGGCGCGACTCGCCGTTGGCGCGCAGGCTGTGACTGAGCACGCTCGCCGCCAGCAGCTCCATATGGGCGAGGGCGGTGCCGCGGTTGGCATAGTGCGCCGAGACCACCTCGCCTTGCTCGGTCATACGCAGGCGGCCCCGCACCGAGCCCGCGGGCTGGGCCTCGATGGCGCGGCCGGCGGGGGCGCCGCCGCGGCTGACGGAGCCGCCGCGGCCGTGGAAGTACGAGATCTGGATGTCGAACTGGCGGCCGGTGCGGGCGAGCGCGATCTGCGCCTTGAACAGCGCCCAGTTGGCGGAGAGGAAGCCGCCGTCCTTGTTGGAGTCGGAATAGCCGAGCATGACCTCCTGGGTGCGGCCGAGGGCGCGCACCGTGCGGCGCACGAGCGGGAGCGACAGCAGCTCGCGCAGGATGGCGGGGGCGCGCTCGAGGTCGTCGATCGTCTCGAACAACGGGACGATGCGGATGGTGCAACTCTCTAAACCCTCGGCATCGGCGAACAGACCCGCGTACTTGGCGAGGAGATAGACGCCGAGCAGATCGGCCGCCCGCGCCGTCATGCTCAGGATGAACGTGCCGAGCGCGGAGCGATCCTGCGCCGCCATGTCGCGCATCAAACGGAAGGTGGCGAGCGTCTCCACGGCTTCGGGCGGCAGCGCTTCGAAGGCGGGCAGCGAGTCCAAAGGACGCGCAAGCTCGGCGAGCAGCCAAGACGACCAGGCTTCGCCGTCGGGCGCCGGCGGCTCCAGGCCCGCATGCGCCTGGCGCCAGATCGCCTGCAGCGTGCGGTTGATCACCATCGCGTTCTGGCGGATGTCCAGGCTGGCCGCGGTGAAGCCGAAGGCTTCGACCTGGCGGCGCACCGGCCGTACCAGGCTGCGCGCGAGGGCGGCGCAGCGCGCGCCGACGAGGCCGTCCTCGAGCGCGAAGAGATCGGCGACGAGTTGGTCCGGACTCTCGTAGGCGTCGGGCGCATCCGGGTCGAGGCGGCCGAGCATGCAGGTGAGAAACTGGCGGAAGACCTCGCCGGGATTGCGCGCCTCGATGGCCGTCCGCTCGCCGCTGCGGTCGAGCGCCGACGCCACGCGGGAGAGAAACATCGGCGGCACGGTCACGCTGTGGGCGGCGATGCTCAGGCTGCGCAGCAGGCGGTCGATCTCGCGGCAGTAGTGACGCAGTGTTGCCTGGCGGCTGCTCGCGAGCGCGGCCCGCGTCACTGCGGCGGTGACGAACGGATTGCCGTCGCGGTCACCGCCGATCCAGGAGCCGAAGCGCAACATGGGCGGGATGCGGAACTCGCTCTCGGGGTAGTGGCGGGCGAGCGCGGCATCGAGGCGCTCCAGCAGCTCCGGGATGCGGCCGAAGATGGTCTCGTCGAAGAAGTGCAGGCCCCAGGCCACCTCCTGCTCGACGCTCGGCTTCTCCAGGCGGATCTCGCCGGTCAGCCAGAGCAGGTCGATCTCGTTGCGTAGGCCCTCGATGAGGGCGGCGCGCTCGCGCGGCGTCCAACGCGCCGATTCCAACTCGACCAGCAGGCGATAGATGCGGCGGTGGATCTCCAGCACGGTGACGCGCTTGGCCTCGGTCGGATGGGCGGTGAGGACGGGCTGGATCAGGCTGCAGTCGAGCAGATCCTGCAGCGCGGCGGCCGAGACGCCGGCGGCCGCGGCCTGGGAGATCACGTGGGAGAACGTTCCGGGGAGGGCGTCGGGGCCGCCGTCGCGCTCGATGCGGCGGCGGGTGCGGATGGTGGCGTTCTCTTCGGCGATGGCCAGCAGGTGGAACCAGATGCCGTAGGCCTGAAGCGTGCGCAGCAGCAGCGCGGGCGGGAGATCGTCGAGCGGGCTGTCGCCACGCAGCGTGGGCTCGATCTCCGGCTGGCGCAGCCGCACCACCTCGAGCAGCCGCTCGAACAGGAGGTCGACCAGCTCGTTGATATAGGCATCGGGGCCGATCGGCGGCTCGCGCTGCTCCTGCGGCGTCCGCACGATCGTTACGACC
>DATIXH010000057.1:0-2591 GCA_035518775.1 Candidatus Acidiferrum sp. | reverse complement strand
AAGAAGAGATTCCGCGGTGTTGGGAGTCGCCGCCGTGTAGCCGTAGATCGAGACGAAGCTACCGATGGAGGAGACATGAATCAAGCGCGGGGAATGAGCGAAGACTGGCTGTCCTTGTGGATTGGACTGGGCATCTTCGTTTTGTCGTTGGGTGTGCTGGTGGGAGCCGACGTGCTAGGCTGGGTCGTCACCACCGGCGTATGGACCGATCTCTCGAAGGCGCTTGGGATGGCGTCGAAGAACTACGCCGGCTTGGGCGGCTTCGGCGCGCTGATCGCGACCTTCATTGCGCTGCTCATCGTGATGTCGCTCGGGGCGAGGGCGCTGAAGGTCGACGTCGGGCGTTTCGCGCTCGGCTTCACGGCCGTGTTCTGGCTGGCCTACTGCTGCTGGATCATCGGCAGCTGGGCGCACTTCGCGGTCAATACGCCCGGCGACATGCAGAAGTTCGGCATCGGCTGGTCGTTGAAGCTCACCGCCGAGGGCGGTTTCGTCGTCGCGCTGCTGGTCGGGCTCTTCATCGGCAATTTCATGCCGGGCTTCGCCGAGTGGATGAAGGAGGCGGTGCGGCCCGAGCTGTACGTGAAGACCGCGGTCGTCATCCTCGGCGGCTTCCTCGGCGTCACCGCGGCGGAAAAGCTGAGCCTTGCCACGTCGCTGATGTTCATCGGGCTGGCGGCGATCATCTGCGCCTACCTGATCTTCTGGTCGGTGGTGTATTACGTGGCGCGCAGCTGGTTCAAGTTCAGCCGCGAGTGGGCGGCACCGCTCGCCTCCGGCATCTCGATCTGCGGCGTCTCCGCGGCGATCGCGACCGGCGCGGCGATCCGTGCGCGGCCGGTGGTGGCGATCATGGTGTCGTCGCTGGTGGTGATCTTCGCCGTGGTCGAGCTGCTGTTCCTGCCGTTCGTTGCGGATCTGTACCTGTCGCACGAGCCGCTGGTGGCCGGTGCCTGGATGGCGCTCTCGGTGAAGACCGACGGCGCAGCCGTCGCCAGCGGCGCGATCACCGAATCGCTCATCCTCGCCAAGAACGCGGCCGCCGGCGTCAACTACGCCAAGGGCTGGATTCTCGGCACAGCGGCCACTGTGAAGGTGTTCATCGACATCTTCATCGGCGTGTGGGCGTTCGTGCTCGCCTACGTGTGGACCACGCGCATCGACAAGCGCGAGGGCGACCAGGCGCGCGCCAGCGAGATCTGGGAGCGCTTCCCCAAGTTCGTCATCGGCTACGTGGTGACCTTCGGGATTATTCTGGTCCTCGCGCTGAGCGCGACGCCGGAGATGATGGGCAAGGTCAAGGCGGCGATGGGGCAGGCAAACACGTTCCGCGGCATCTTTTTCGTGCTCACCTTCTTCACCATCGGCGTGATGACCAATTTCCGCAAGCTGTGGGAAGAGGGCATCGGCAAGCTCGCCGCCGTGTACCTCGTGTGCCTGTTCGGTTTCATCATCTGGGTCGGACTGCTGATCTCCTGGCTGTTCTACGCCGGGGTGAAACCGCCGCTGGCAGGCTGATCGAGAGGAGACGACGATGGAACAACCCAAGATCGGCGACGAGATCCAGAAGATGGGATACGAGCCGCTCCTTCCGGTCGAGAAGAAGCTGATCGGCTGGAGCCTCGGGCTCGGCATCGTGCTGCTGGTGGTGCTGGTGATCGTCAGCAACGCCTTTCTGAAGGGCTGACCGGCGCCGCGTCCGGCCGGCCCATTGCCCTCGCAGACGGGCGTTCGCCTTGATGGAAAGGCGCCCGGGGCATGCGGGCGCCTTTCGTGCTCACGCCTTCGCGCTCCGAGCGCCCGGCGACGGGCGCGCGCGGCGCCGTTGCGCCGTCCATGCGGCACGATGCCCTCAGTCGATCGAGCGAATGCCCAGCGCGGTGAGGGTGCCGGTGGTCAGCATGCCGCTGTCGCGCATGCCCTTGAGCGTCTGGAAGTGGCGCACGGCCTCGACCAGAGCCGGGTTCATCACACCGTCGATCGTGCCGTCGTAGAGCTCGAGGTCTCTCAACCGGAGCTGCACCTGCATGATCTGCAGGCGCACCTTCTCGGTCTCGGTGAGCACCACGCTCGATCGGTGGCCGCCGCGGGTGGTCTTCGGCGGCGCAGCGGGTTCGACATGGCTGGGCAGTGCCACCTGCGCCGACGCGCGCACCACCGCGTTGAGCGCGCGCGACGACGACGCCCGTCCGCCCTTGATCGGCGCCCGCGGCGCGGCCAGCGGCACCACGCTGCGCGTCGGCGTCTCGGCGGCCTCGGCGTTGCGCACGCCGGCCCCGTCGCCGCCGTGCGCCGGCTGCCGCGCTGTGTCGGGGGCATCCGCGTCGCCGTCGCTCACTGGGAACAGCGGCGTGGTCAGCGTCGACGGCCCGGTATCGGGTTCGGTCGAAGCGCGTTTGGACGATCGGCCCGCGGGACCGTTCACGAGCGACGACAGACCCTTCAGAAATCGGCTCATGCGAACTGGGTGGCGCCCATGGATGGCGGCGACCCGCCACCCGAACGGGCGGTTGCCCGACGGTAGCGCCGATTCGACGCGGGCTGAAGCGCGGCCACCGCCAGGGCAGGGTCGATCCCACCCCCGAAATCGG
>DATIXH010000056.1:0-12318 GCA_035518775.1 Candidatus Acidiferrum sp. | reverse complement strand
TAGATCGCGCCGGAGGCCCCGCTGATGCCGACAATAATGCGGTTTTTCAAGGGCATGGCACGCCGCGGCGGCGGGTTCCTAGGGCTGTGGAAAAGAGTCTCGTTTACAAGGATCGGCGGCTGGGATTAGCATCACTGCTGTAATGTTTCGGTCACTGATCGGAGGGTCGAGATGTCCATGACAGAGCACGTGGAAGCCCTGAGGGCCAAGCATGCAGAACTCGAGCATCTCATTGACGAAGAAGAACACCGACCTCACCCCGACGACCTCGTAATCACGGAACTTAAACGCCAAAAGCTGCGTATCAAAGATCAAATCGCCACGTTGAGCCGCCAGTAAGCGCCGCCGCTTCCTGCGGTCGGGCGCCAGCCGAAGCGGGCGGGCGCGGCGAGCGATTTCGTCGCTTCGCAATCCTCCATCGATGGCGACGGCATCCGAGCATTCGTTAGGTTATTTCCTGGGCCCTGCCATTGTGCAGGGCCTTCTCATTTGGAGGCGGTGACACGCTGCGCATGGCGGACCGATCGGCGAGCAGCGGTTCTGACCAGGTTGTCGACGTCATCGTCGTGGGTTCCGGTTCGGCCGGGCTGGCGGCTGCGCTTGCCGCGGCGGTCGGCGGCGCCCGCGTCCTGGTGCTGGAGAAGACGCCCCTCATCGGCGGCACCTCCGCGATGTCTGGCGCCGGCACGTGGGTGCCGGCGAATCATCACATGCTCGCCGCCGGTCTCGACGACTCGCCCGAGCAGGCGCTGACCTATCTGCGAGCCACGGCGCCGGCCGGCTGGCAGGAGCAGGAAGACGATCTCTGGCAGGCCTTCGTCGGCGAAGCGCCGGCCATGCTGGCGTTTCTCGAGGCCCACACGCCGCTGCGCTTCGAGCTGGTGCATCATCCCGATCTCTATGTCGAGGCGCCCGGCGGCAAGCTCAGCGGCCGCATGGTGTCGCCCCGGCCGCTCAGCCGCAACCTCGTCGGGCGCTGGCGCCACCGCATCCGCGGCTCGACGCTGCCGCAGATCTTCAGCTATCGCGAGCTGGTCGTCGGCGCCGCGCTGGATCGGCCGTTGCGCACGATTGCAGCGATGCTGCCGACGCTCGCCTATCGCCTGCTCACGCGCAGGGTCGGCATGGGCAACGCCCTGATCGTCGGCCTGCTCAAGGGCTGCCTCGACCATGGCTGCAAGATCGTCGCGTCCGCCCGTGTCCGCCGCCTGCTGACCGATGGCGACGGCCGCGTCGGCGGCGTCGAAGCCGAGATCGATGGCCGGGTCGAGCGGCTGCTGGCCAGGCGCGCGGTGGTCTTGGCCAGCGGGGGGTTCGAGGGAAATCCCGACCTGCTCGCCCGTCACTTCCCCGGCGGCGTCGGCCTCATCGGCGGTCCGCGCAGCAACACCGGCGACGGCCAGACCATGGCCGCGGAGGTGGGCGCCGCGCTCGCGCGCATGGATCAGGCCAACATCTACCCGGCGCTTCCGACGCGCTACGAAGGGCAGCGCCAGGCGCTTCCCCTCACCGTGCTCTATCATCCCCATTGCATTCTCGTGAACCGGCTGGCTCGGCGCTTCGTCAGCGAAGGCGACCCCAATGTCGGCGTCACCCTGGATAGCCGCGAGCCCGCGACCAGCCGGCCGGTCCACCTGCCGGCCTGGCAGATCTTCGATTCGCAATACGCGCGTCGGAACCGCGTGCTCATGCGCTACGCCCGGCGCGACGGAAGCTGGCTGCGCCGGGCGGACGCGCTCGGCGAACTGGCGCGCCGGATCGCGCTCGATCCGGCAGCGCTGGAGGCGACGGTCGCGCGCTTCAACGACTTCGCCCGCTCCGGCCGCGATCTCGACTTCAGGCGCGGCGAGACCGCCTGGGAGCGGTTCTATACCGGCGACCCGCGCCGGCCGAACGGCAACGGCGCGCTCGGCACGATCGAGCGCCCGCCGTTCTACGCCGCTCCCTATGAGCGTTCGATCCTCACGACCAAGGGCGGCCCCCGCACCGATGCGCACGGGCAGGTGCTGCGTCCCGACGGCAGCCGCATCGCCGGGCTCTATTGCGCCGGCGTCGCCATGGCCAATCCGATCGGCACGAAGGCGGTCGGCGCCGGCACCACGATCGGCCCCTGCCTCACCTGGGGCTATATCTGCGGCCGCGGCCTCCTGCGCGAGAACGCGTGACGGCGATCACAGCCGCTGCCGCCGGCAAAGGCTAACGTGCATATCGTCTGCGCCGCCGGTACAATCGGTGGGCGCGCCGCCAACAGGATTGAGGGGTCCTATGGGTCGATTGCTCGCTTTAGCGGCCGCCGTCGCACTCACCATCGCGTCGGCGTTGCACCACGCGCGCGCCGACGAGCGACAGGTGCTCGAGAGCCTCAACTTCCAGACCGGGACGATCACGCTCGGCAACAACCTCGCCAGCCTGACGCTGACGCAGAACTTCCAATATCTGAATCCGGCCGACGCCAAGAGATTCCTGGTCGAGGTGTGGCGCAATCCGCCGGACTCCGCCGAGGGCACGCTCGGCGCGATCGTGCCGGCCAAGGTCGATCTCGCCGGCAGCGACGGCTGGGCCATTATCCTCAGCTACGACGATACCGGCCATGTCAGCGACGACGACGCGGCGGGCATCGACTACGACCAGCTGCTCAAGGACATGCAGAAGGCGACGGCGGACGGCAACGAGGAGCGCAAGAAGCAGGGCTACGAGCCGATCGAGCTGGTCGGCTGGGCCAAGCCGCCCTACTACGACAGCCAGGCCAAGAAGATCTACTGGGCGAGGCGCCTGCGATTTGGCAGCGACCCCGGCGAGACCCTGAACTACAGCATTCGAGCGCTCGGGCGGCAGGGCGTGCTCGAGCTGACGGTGGTGGCCAGCATGCAGCAGCTCGCCGCGGTCGACGGGCGCATCAACGAGATCCTGGGCATGGTGGCCTTCAACCCTGGCTCCACCTACGCGGAGTTCAGCCCGGGCGTCGACAAGGCGGCGGAATATGGCATCGCCGGGCTGATCGCGGGCGGCATCCTCGCCAAGGCCGGGTTCTTCAAGTTCCTGATCGCCGGCTTGGCCGCCCTGTGGAAGCCGATCGCCTTCGGCGCCGTCGTTTTCTTCGGCGCGATCGGCAGCTTCGTCAGGCGCCTGTTCGGGCGGCGGCAGACCGACTGAGATCGTTCAGCGGGCCGCGCTACGCCGCTCCGCCGGCCGGTCCTTCTCGATCGCCGCGGCGGCCAAGCGCAGATCCTTGACGAACGCCGCGTACTCGCGGCGGCGGCTCTCCGCATCGGGCTGCCGCAACAGGGCGGAGGGATGCACCGTGGCCGTGACGAAGGGCGCGAGCGGCGACGGCACGAACCGGCCACGCTCCTGGGTCAGGCGAAAGCTCCGTCCGAGCAGCGCCTGCGAGGCCGTGGCGCCGAGGCAAACGATGACCTGTGGCTCCGTCAGCGCGATCTCTGCCTCAAGCCAGGGCCGGCAGGCGACGATTTCGAGGGAGCCAGGCCGCTTGTGGATGCGCCGCTTGCCGCGCTGCACCCATTTGAAGTGCTTGACCACATTGGTGACGTAGACCTGCGCGCGATCGAGCCCGGCATCGGCGAGCGCGCGATCCAGCAGCTTGCCCGCCGGCCCCACGAACGGACGGCCGGTCTGATCCTCGATATCGCCGGGCTGTTCTCCGATGAGCATCAGCCGCGCCGTCCCCGGGCCCTCGCCGAAGACCGTCTGCGTGCCGATCTTGTAAAGGGGACAGGCGGTGCAGCCGCGCGCCGCCTTGCGCAGTCCCGCGAGGCTTGCGCGCGACGGAATGAAGCGGCGGGCGGTATCACCGGATGCTCGCACCATCTCACAGGATAACGGGGACGGCGGCCGAACGTTGCATCGACGACGCCGGCGCGACCCTGTCCGCTACTAGAATCGGCCGGCGTGGAAATCGGCGAAGGCTTGCGCGATTTCGTCGCGCGTGTTCATGACGAAGGGGCCGTAGCGTGCGATCGGTTCGCCGATGGGGCGTCCGGCGATGAGCAGGAGCGCAGCGCCCTCCTTGCCCGCCGTCAGACCGACATACGTGCCGTCGCCAAGCACTGCCAGCGTGCCCTTGGGCACCGCCGCCCCGCCGCAGGTCGCGACGCCGTCGAACACGTAGATCACGGCGGCATGGCCGGCGGGGACGGGAACATCCTGCTTGATCCCCGGGCCGAGCCGCAGATCGATATAGAGCGGATCGATCGCGATGCCCGTCACCGGCCCGGTCGCGCCGGCGAACTGGCCCGCGATCACCTTCGCGCTCATGCCGGGCGACGGCATCGCCGCCGCGAAGCGGTCGGCGGCGAATTCCTGGTAGCGCGGCGCCGTCATCTTTTGCGCCGCCGGCAGGTTGACCCAGAGCTGGAAGCCGCGCATGCGCCCCGCGCGCTGCTCCGGCATCTCCGAATGCACGATGCCGCGGCCGGCCGTCATCCACTGGACCCCGCCCGATTCGAGCACGCCTTCGTTGCCCTTGTTGTCGCGATGGCGCATGCGGCCTTCGAGCATGTAGGTCACGGTCTCGAAGCCGCGATGGGGATGGTTGGGAAAGCCGGCGATGTAGGCCGAGGGATCCTCGGAGCCGAACTCGTCGAGCAGCAGGAAGGGGTCGAGCTGGGGCAGGACCTGGGTGCCGATGACGCGCGTGAGCTTAACCCCGGCGCCATCGCTGGTGGGCTGTCCGCGCACCAGCTTCGTCGGCGCGCGGTGACCGTCATCCGCCGTCACGGTCGTCTTGCGATCGGCAGCCATCGAGCCGCCTTTCTATCGGCGCCGTCGTAGCAGCATGCCGCATAATGGTCCCGGCGCAGCCTGCAGAGCAAGCCCGTGGGGACGCCGGCGCGCTTTCCGTGCCCCGCTAGTCGTTTTGGGCGATCAGGATCGCCACGCCGGCGGTTCCCCGGGGCGGCGTGGGCGCCATCGTCCGGAACGCCACGGACTTTCCGGGCGACAGCTCCTTGGCGTCCGGCACGAAGGTCCAGCGCTTGAGTTCCTTACCCTGCTTGTCGTTGAGCACGGCGAGCATGGTCGGCACGACCTGCCGCTTGCTCGAGGTGTTCTTCAGCTGGCCCTCGATAACGAGCGCCGGGGCGCTGTTGACCAGCGCCTTGGTGACGTTCAGGGCTTGCACCTTCAGGGCGGCCTTTTCGACGCTGTCGCGCTCGTCGCACGGCCGGTACAGCACGGGCTTCGTCAGGTAGCGGTCAACGCAGTGCGTGGCGGCGTACTGCTCCTTGTCCGATTTGCTCCACTCCACGCCGAAGCGGCCCGTCACCGCCGTGTTGCCGGTCCGCAGCGTGAGCGCGTAGAGGCCGGGCGTCAGCGGTTCGTTCGGCACGACCCGCAGCAGCGTCGGGTCGCGGGAATCCTGCATGACGCGCGCTGGCACGTAGAGCGGTTCAAGGCCGGCGACGGTCCACTCGGCCTTCTTGTTCTTGCGGACCGTGCCGCTGGTCGCGATGTTGGCGCGGACATAGGCCACCTGTCGCAGCGCGACGAGTTGGCCGGGCGATCCCCCGCTCTGGGCGATCGCCGGATGGCGAATGACGAACTCCACGTTCGGGCCGAGATTGGAGCGGACTGGCCAGGTCTTCAGGATCTTGTCGGGCGGGTCGTCCAGCCGGCCCATTTTGCCGTTATACACGACATAGAGGCCCTCGCTGGGCGGACGCTCGACCACGACCTGCGACTTCGAGGCGGGGCTGCCGGCACAACCCCCGGTCGCCGCCAACAGCGCGACGACGAGCAAGTGCCGAAGCGTGATCCGTGTCATGTCCGTTTGCCTCCCTTGGTGGATGTGCGCTGCACTGTCCTGTCATTGCTCACGCGGCGGCCGTCACGGCTGCCGGTGGCGCCGCTAACCCTATGATCGATCCCGTGCGATTGATTCCCATCCGGAGTGACCGTCGCCGTGTGGGCGGCGACGAAGCAATGTTGAGTCCGACAGCGGCTCCTAAACCCGGAGCCGGCCCTCGGGTTCCCCACCGAGGCCACTTTTTGGGCCAATGCGCAACCCGCCCCGCCATCTCTTCTGCCGACCCTCGGTGTCCGGCCTAGACGCGCTCAAGCGACCGGCCTCACCCCCGAAGAGGTGAGACCGGCCGCTTCATCGTGCTTGAGTCTAGGTAGTCCTTAGTCCGTCCTGATTACCAGAGCTGCTGCTTCTCGCTCAGCTGCACCTGGGCCGCCGGCTGAGTCACCGTGCCGTCGCGCAACGCGACGAACCGGGTGCTCGAGCACGAGCCGTCGCTGCCCGCGGTTGCGCAGATCTGCGCCACCTGCGAGTTCGAGACGGTGCCGCTGCCGTCGCCGGAGCTGCTGCCGCCAGAACCATCACCGCCGGATCCCGATCCGCTGTCGGCGCTGGTGCCGCCGCCGGTGTCGCTCGTCGTGGAGGTCGTGGCCGGCGTGGAGACGTTCACCGACACGTTCACGCCCGCGGACGAGCTCGACGTATTGGCGCCGACCCCGGCCTCGGACGCAGCCGCTCCCGTACCGCTCGCGCTGGCTCCGGTACCGGCGCCGGTGTTGTTGGCGTCGGCCTCGCCTTCCGAGAACGCGTCGGTTGTGGCCGTGCCTGCCCCCGTGTCGACCTTAGCCGACGATCCTGAGAAGACCGCCGCATCGGCCGAAGCGGAACCGGTGCCCACGGAGTTCGCCGAGACGCCAACGCTCGCCGACGACGACGCCGAGGCGCTGCCGTCCGTGCTGGTCTCGGTGTTCGACGCGCTTGCCCCGGCCGATCCGCCGATGACGCCGCCGCCGGTCGTGTTGACGCTGATCTCGGCGACCGCCGAGGAGGATGAGGCGGCATCGCTCTCGCCCGCCGTGCCTGCAGAGGCGGCGTCCGCCGACGCACTGCCGTTGGCCGTGCCGTCGTCGGTTGACGTGCCGCTCACGTTGGCGTTTGCGGTCGAGCCGTCGGCGGTCGTTGACGACGCGCTCGCCGAGCCGGCCGCCGTTGCGCCGACGCCTGCGGTCGTGAGGTTAACGTTCGCATTCACGGCGCCGTTCGAGGCAACGCCGGTGCCGCTGCTGGCATCCGCATCCACGTCATGGTCGTCGGCGCCGGTCGCTCCGGCACTCGTCGACGACGAGGAATCCGACGTGTTGCCGGCGCCATCATCGCCGTGCGCCGTCGCGCTGCCGCTTGCCGATGCCGAGGCGCCGGCGCCGCTGGCGCTGGCGTCGGAATGCGACGATGTAGAAGCGCTGCCGCCACCGACGCTCGAGTGGCTCTCGGACGACGCGCTTGCCGACGCGGCAAGAGCCGCCGTTGACTTCAGCCACCCGCTATGAGTGTCCGGAGCCACCGGGGCCGCCGCGAGCAAGAGAGCGAAGGTACTGGTCGAAAGCGCCAGTCCCAGTCTCAGTCGACGTGGGCTATTCATTTGGGTTCTCCTCCAACAAGGATGATTGAACAGCGTTGTGCTGGTTGAAAATGCACGCTCAAGACTTGTGCGCAGTAGCCGAGAGACCCCCTCTCAAGGGAGTGGCACTAAAGCACCAATGCTGTGTGAGAGACGTGACATCGAAGGGCAAAGCTGTGTCATCGATGTGGCAACAGGCCCAGTGTCTCCGACGCTGGCATGCTTTCGGCAGAGGGTCGCGCGACTGCTAAAGTTTTGATTATCGCGGTGCTTGCCGCTGCTGCGTCGATGCGCCGCACGGCCCGCGCTGGGGCATTCTTGTGGCCGTCAGCGCTCGAACTCGGCGGCACGCTGTCGTAGGACGAACTTCTGCACCTTGCCGGTCGAGGTCTTCGGCAGCGGACCGAAGACGATCGTGCGCGGTACCTTGAAGCGCGCGAGATTGCCGCGGCAGAAGGCGATGAGGTCGTCGGCGCTGGCGGCCGCGCCGTCCTTGAGCGTGATGAAGGCGCAGGGAGTCTCGCCCCAGGTCTCGTCCGGGCGCGCGACGACAGCCGCCTCCAGCACGGCCGGATGGCGGTAGAGCACGCCCTCGACCTCGATGGTCGAGATGTTCTCGCCGCCGGAGATGATGATGTCCTTCGAGCGGTCCTTCAGCTCGATGTAGCCGTCGGGATGCAGCACGCCGAGATCGCCGGAGTGGAACCAGCCGTCCCGGAAGGCCTCGTCGGTCGCCTTCGGGTTCTTCAGATAGCCCTTCATCACGATGTTGCCGCGGAAGAACACCTCGCCCATGGTCTGGCCGTCGGCCGGTACCGGGGTCAGAGTCCGCGGATCGGCCGCCATCAGGCCCTCGATCACCGGATAGCGCACGCCCTGGCGCGACTTGAGACGCGCCTGCTCGGCGGCCGGCAGGCCGTTCCATTCGTCGTGCCAGTCGCACACGACGGCGGGTCCGTACACCTCGGTGAGACCGTAGACATGCGTGATGTGGAAGCCCATGCGCTCCATCTTCTCGATCACCGGCGCCGGCGGCGGCGCCGCGGCCGTCATCAGCTCGACGACGCGGCCGCCGAGCCCGGCGGTGAATTCCTCGACCAGCTTCGGCTCGGCGTTGATCAGCATGTTCATCACGATCGGCGCGCCGCAGAGATGGGTGACGCCGTGCGCGGCGATGGCGTGCAGGATCTCGCGGGGCGCCACCCGGCGCAGGCAGACGTGGGTGCCGTTGAGCGCCGTGATCGTCCACGGAAAGCACCAGCCGTTGCAGTGGAACATCGGCAGGGTCCAGAGATAGACCGGATGCGGCGGCATGCTCCAGACCAGCGCATTGCCGAGCGCGTTCAGATAGGCGCCGCGGTGGTGATAGACGACACCCTTGGGATTGCCGGTCGTGCCGGAGGTGTAGTTGAGGGCGATCGCCTGCCATTCGTCCGCCGGCGGCGACCATGCGAAATCGGGATCGCCGCCT
Organism: Candidatus Acidiferrum sp.; assembly: GCA_035518775.1. Lineage (GTDB taxonomy): Bacteria > Pseudomonadota > Alphaproteobacteria > Dongiales > Dongiaceae > JBGPEQ01. The sequence continues at coordinate 3,468 of DATIXH010000056.1, read as the reverse complement.
GAAAGGAACGCCTCATAGTCCGTCTCACCGAGACGCTGGCCGCCCGGCCCGTTCGGGTCGTCGATATCGATCACTAGCGGCGGCCGCTCCAGCAGCTTGAGCGCCTTGCCGATGACGGGCGCGAACTCGGTGTCGGTGAGCAGCACCTTCGCCTCGCCATGGCCGAGGATGAAGGCGATCGTCTCGGCATCGAGGCGGATATTGAGCGCGTTGAGCACGGCGCCGGTCATGGGCACACCGAAATGTGCTTCGAAATGGGCAGGGATGTTGGCGGCCATGACCGCGACCGTATCGCCGATCCCGACGCCGCGCCGGCTGAGCGCCGAGGCCAGCCGCCGGCAGCGGGCATGGCTCTCAGCCCAGGTGAGCCGTTGCTTGCCGTGAACGACGGAGGTGCGGTGCGGATAGACGGCCGCTGCCCGCTCGATGAAGGTGAGCGGCGACAGCGCGACGTGGTTGGCCGCATTGCGGTCGAGGTCGATCTCGTATGGATTCGTTCTCTGCGTCATGACAGCGACTTTATCGCTCTCGGACGGACGGGCGCTACGGAGACTTGGTCGTGGCCGCCGGCTCGTAGAGCTCGATGATGATCCCGTTGGGGTCGCGGATATAGCCGGCCCAGCCGCCTACGGCGACGCCCGTCGTCACTTCGGCCATCTCGCCCTGCAGCGTTGCGCCGGCCGCGAGCAGCCGCGCCGCCGTCCGATGGATGTCCGTCACCTCCAGGCAGACATGGGCCGCGCCGGCCATGTTGGGTTCGTAGCGCGGCGATTCCGCGGTGCCGCTGAGGTACTGAATGAATTCCATGTGATGGCCGTGGCCGTCGAGATGAGCGACCCGGAGCCTGGCGCCTGGAACACCGGTGACGCGCGCCTGCCAGTCGCCGCTTCGCTCGCCTACTGAAGCGATGCGGAAGCCGAGCGCCTCCGTCCAGAAGCGCAGCGCGCGATCGAGGTCGGGCACGGTGAAGCTGGTGTGGTTGAAGCCCGTGATCACGGCAGGAAGGATTCCAGCAGGCGGTCCGGCGCGTCGTAGACCCGTACGACGCCCGAGCGGCCGTCGACGGCGTCGGCGATGCGCTGGCGATGGCGGGCATTCATCGGCTCCGGCAGGGCGGAGGGCCTGAAGAAGCCGAGCGCCGCGATCTCGCCGTTTGGCGCCCAGGGCGCCTGCTCCAGGATGCGTGCCGCGAACAGCAGCACGAGGTCGTCGGCGTCAGTGCGGGCATAGGTGCCGACATGGCGCTCGATGGCGATGCGGCAGCCGGTCTCTTCTCGGATCTCGCGATGCAGGGCGGCGAGCGGCGATTCGTTGGGCTCGACCCGCCCGCCCGGCAGCGTCCATTCGTGCGGCGGATAGTTCTGCTGCACGCACAGCACGCGGCTGTCGTCGTCGAGGAGCAGGGCGAAGGCGCCGATGGTGGCCATACTGCCGCCAGTTTGATCTTGTTGCGCGCGCGAGTCCCGCCCATCATGCCGGCGGACGCGGGGGCGGTAAAGGAGCGCGCATGCTGCTGCATCTCAAGACTTGGCCGGATGTCGAGGCCTATCTGAAGACCAACATCGGCATCATCATCCCCATCGGCTCGACCGAGCAGCATGGGCCGAACGGCCTGGTCGGCACCGACGCGATCTGCGCCGAGGTCGTGGCGCGGGGCGTCGGCGAGGCGGCCGGCGCGCTGGTGGCGCCGACCATCGCCGTCGGCATGGCCCAGCACCATCTGGGCTTCGCCGGCTCCATCACCCTGCGGCCCTCGACCCTGATGGCGGTCGTGCGCGACAACATCGTCTCGCTCGCGCGCCACGGCTTCCGGCGCTTCTATTTCATCAACGGCCACGGCGGCAACATCGCGACCGTGAACGCCGCGTTCTCGGAAGTCTATGCCGAGAGCAGCATGGGCGGCGCGGGCAACCGCCCAGAGGTCAAATGCCGCCTGCGCAACTGGTGGGAGGCGCCGGCCGTGAAGCAACTGAGCAAGGAGCTCTACGGCAATGCCGAGGGCAGCCACGCCACGCCCTCGGAGGTGTCGCTCACCTGGCACGCCTATCCCGAAGCGGCCCGCCCGATGACGCTCGATCCGCCGGTGGCGCCGACTGGCGACTTCGCCGACGCCGACGACTATCGCCGCAACTTCCCCGACGGCCGCATCGGTTCCAATCCCGGCCTGTCGAGCGCGGAGGCCGGCGCGCGATTCCTCGCCGCGGCGGTCGAGCACCTGGCTGCCGACTACCGGTCGTGGGTGGCCCTGTAGGAGCGGCCCCATGTGGCCGCCCTCGGGCCGTCGCACGATAGGGGGCGACCACATGGGGTCGCCCCTACGTCGGTGCCGTCGTGACGCTTTGCAAGGCGTGTCGTTTCCCGCACAATTCCGGGCGGGTAGGCGGTCGTAGCGGGGGGTTCGATGGCGGCGAAGAAGGCGAAACCGAAAACGCGCAAGCCGGTAGCGAAGAAGACGGCAGCGAAGCGCGCGACGGCGAAGAAGGGCGCGCCGAAGAAGGTCGCTCCGCGGGTCGCGCCGAAGGCGAAAGCCAAGCAGCCGGCATCGAAGAGGTCCGCGCCCAAGCCGGTCGCGCCCAGCGCGAAGCGCACCGTGCCCCAGCTATCGATCCCCCGCGCGGAAGCGCCGGAGCGGAAGGCGATGCTGGAGCGGGCCTTGACCGATACGGCCCAGCCGCACGAGCGCGTTGCCGAGAAACGCGCGAGTTGGGCCGAGACGCATGCGCGCTCCCTCGCCGATCCCGCCGGTTTCTGGGGCGCGGCCGCCGCCGATATCGACTGGATCGCGAAGTGGGATCGCGTGCTCGACGATTCCAATCCGCCGTTCTACCGCTGGTTCAGGGGCGGCGTGCTCAACACCTGCTGGAACGCCCTCGACCGCCACGTCGAGAAGGGCCGCGGCGAGCAGGCCGCGCTCATCTACGACAGCCCGGTCACGAACACGGTCAGAACCTATTCCTATCGAAGCCTGCGCGACGAGGTGGCGAAGTTCGCCGGCGTCCTCGCCGCCGCCGGCGCCGGCAAGGGCGACCGCGTCATCGTCTACATGCCGATGGTGCCGGAGGCGCTGATCGCGATGCTGGCCTGCGCCCGCATCGGCGCCGTGCATTCCGTCGTGTTCGGCGGCTTTGCCGCGGCGGAACTCGCGACCCGCATCAACGACGCCACCCCGAAGGTCATCGTCTCCGCCTCCTGCGGCATCGAGGTCAGCAAGGTCATCCCCTACAAGCCGCTGCTCGACGCCGCCATCATGATGGCGATCCACAAGCCCGAACGCTGCATCATCCTGCAGCGGCCGCTCGAGCGCGCCGAGCTGATTCCCGATCGCGATCTCGACTGGCAAGAGGCGGTCGCAAAGGCCAAGCCGCACGCGTGCGTTCCCGTGCAAGCCACCGATCCGCTCTACATTCTCTACACCAGCGGCACCACGGGCCAGCCCAAGGGCATCGTGCGCGACCACGGCGGCCACGC
>DATIXH010000055.1:0-9650 GCA_035518775.1 Candidatus Acidiferrum sp. | reverse complement strand
CATCCGGACTGGACGGCCCGGGATGGCGCCGTGACCGCGGCCACCGGATGGCGCCCGCAGGTCGGTCTCGATCAAGGTTTTGCGGAAACAGTCGCTTGGTACCGCCAGCAGCAGTGGCTGTAACAATCGGAAACAAATAGTCATTTCACGGAATCGCCGAATTTGCCCAGAAATGGCCCGGGGATTCGGGGCGCTGGCCGCGCGGTCCGGTTCAGGGGATTCAAAGGACCGGAGCGGCGAGTGTGGTTCGAGATCGGGGAAGGCATGGCGTGACCGCTACCGAAGATGAAGTCTTCAGCGCCGTCACGACCGCGCTCGGACCATACTGCAAAGAGGGCACCTCGATCACTGCCGAGACCGACATCTCCCAGGATCTGACCCTGGATTCGGTGGCGATGTTGGACCTGCTGATGGAGCTGGAAGAGAAGTTCGATGTCTCGATCCCGCTCAACCTGGTGCCGGAGATAAGGACGGTCGGCGAGCTCGCCGAGACGGTCCGCAGATTGAAGGAAGGTTAGTCGGTCATGGCTCTGTTCGATCAATTCCAGGATCTCATCCGCGCGCATTCCGCGGTCACGGCCATCGGCGCCGATCCGTTCGGCGTGAAGATGGAGCGCGTCGTGTCGCCGACCGAGGCGATCGTCGAGGGCCGGCCGACCATCCTGGTCGGCACCAACAACTATCTCGGCCTGACCTTCGAGCCCTCCTGCGTCGCGGCCGCGGTCGACGCGCTTGAGGAGCAGGGCACGGGCACTACCGGATCGCGCATCGCCAACGGCAGCTATGGCGGACATACCGGCCTGGAAGAGGCGCTTGCGCGCTTCTACGGCCGCCGCAGCGCAATGGTGTTCACGACCGGCTATCAGGCCAATCTCGGCATCATCTCCACGATCGCCGGCGCCAAGGACTATCTGATTATCGACGCCGACTCGCACGCCAGCATCTACGACGCCTGCAAGATGACGTCGGCGACCGTGATCCGCTTCAAGCACAACGATCCGGCCGACCTCGACAAGCGGCTGCAGCGGCTGGCCGGCACGCCCGGCAACAAGATCATCGTCGTCGAGGGCATCTACAGCATGCTCGGCGACCAGGCGCCGCTGGCGGAGATGGCGGCCATCAAGCGCAAGCACGGCGCCTATCTCGTCGTCGACGAGGCCCACTCGATGGGCGTGATCGGCGACAAGGGCCGCGGCGTCGCCGAGGCCGCGGGCGTCGAAGCGGACGTGGATTTCATCGTCGGCACCTTCAGCAAGAGCCTGGGCGCGATCGGCGGCTTCTGCGTCTCCGATCATCCGGAGTTCGATATCCTGCGCGTGCGCTGCCGGCCCTACATGTTCACGGCGTCGCTGCCGCCTTCGATCGTCGCATCGGTGACGGCGGCCCTCGCGGTGGTCGAGCGCCGGCCCGAGCTGCGCGCGCGCCTGTGGGCCAACGTCAGCACGCTCTATGACGGCCTCAAGCGGCACGGTCTGTCGCTCGGGTCGCAGAAGGGCCCGGTCGTGGCCGTGCATCTGCCGACTCCGGAACTGGCGGTGGCGGCCTGGCAGGCGCTGCTGAAGAGCGGCGTCTACGTGAACCTGGCGCTGCCGCCGGCGACGCCGAACGGCGCCTCGCTCCTGCGCTGCAGCGTGTGCGCGGCCCACAGCCGGCACCAGCTCGAGCGGGTGATCGAGACCATCACCGACGTCGCCTATCAGATCGGCGTCCTGAGCGAGCCGGCACAGGCCGCCGGCTGAGCCGCCGCCTAGCGGAACGCACCGCGGCGGTAAAGTCGCCAGGCCAATCCCGGCGCCGCCAGCAGCGGATGGCGGCGCTGCCAGGGCGTCGCCGTCGCCTTGACGCCGCTGTGCCGCTCGATCTTCCAGAGGATGTAGTCGACCCCGCCGTCGAAGGTGAACACGCCTTTCGCGAGACGCAGGATGGACAGCAGCTTGCCGAGCGCGCGACGGAACCACCAGGCTAGACGCGCGCCCCCACGGGCGCGCGCAGCGGCAGGCACGCAGAGTTTGCCGTCCACGGTCCTTTCGAACTCGAGCCCGGCTGCCCGCAGCGCGGCCTCGGTCAGGCCGTCATAGCGGCCGCGATCGGCCTCATAGACGAGCCGCGCGCGGTCGGCGCCCTCGGCGCGCAGCTCCGCCGCATAGGTCGCCTGAAAGGCGCGTGTCCAGAACGCGGCGGCGGTGAAGCGCTCGTCCGCCAGGCCGCTGGCGCGCGCAGCCATCGTCGTCATCGCATCGATCAATCCCTCGACCACGTCGGCGCGCACGCCGTCGTTGCGCGCATAGGCCAGGCGCACGGGCTGAGCGAAGCGCGCCCAGAAATAGGAATGGAACGCGCGCGGCGATAGGGCGCGCCGAAATTGCGGGAGCGACAGGATGGCATACTTGGCGCGCAGGCTGCGGCCGCGCCAGGGCGTCTCGAGATAGAAGACGTTGGGCGGCAGGGCTGCGTTGGCGAGCGCGGCGAGCCGGCCCGCATAGGCCCGCCTGTAGTCGTCGACCAGGAGATAGAAGTCGTACACCGGATCCTCGGCGGCGGTCGGATCGCCGCGCCGCAGACAGGAGCCGTAGAACAGCACCGCGGCGGCGGAACTGCCGTGACGGGCGAGGATGGCCGCGACGAGGGCGCCGGCGGCCTCGCCGATCGGTTGCGACGCCTCGGCGCCGATCGCGGCGCGCAACGATTCCCGCGCGGCGCGCGCGCTCAGCATCGCAGGAACGTGACGCGGCGGTCGGCGCGCAGCGTGACCGGCGTCCCCGGCTCGGGGGTAAAGATCTCGCCATCGAACACGATCGGGCATTGCAGCCGCAGGCGGCACTGCTCGGTCCACCCGCTCTCATAGCCGCGCGCGGCCATCCACGGCCGCGGGCGGCCGCGGATCACCGGCAGCAAGGCGCGCCACAGACGCTGAGGCGGAAAACCGATGCGGGTGTAGCGGACACTGCCTCTTCCCTCGCCCCAGAATGGCATGAGGCCGAGGATCAGGCGCTCCAGCGTCGTGGCCAGAAACAACAGCTGCTCCTCCGGCGCGGCCACCCGGCCATTGAGCTCGACGGCCATGGGTTCGCCGCGCGACAGTGCAGAGGAGCCGCGCCATCCCGTCGCCAGCCGAAACAAGGCGAGACCCAGCGACATGGCGAGGGCGAGATCGTGCTTCACGCCCGTCGGATGCACCTCGTTCCGGGCCATCATGATCGCGTGATAGAAGGCCGCGGTGCCCAGGAACATGCCGTGGATCGGCGTCTCGCCGGGAACGCGCTGCAGCGACAGGACCGAGCGCTCCTGCGTGCCGCGCGCCATCGACGGGTCCGCCACGAGGCGACACAACCTGATCAGGGATTCCACGGGATCGCCCTGCAGGCCGACGTCGCCGGCGATAAGGTTGGTCATGCCGCCGGGAAGCACCGCGAGGGCCGGCAGCGGATCGAACGCCTGGCCGTTCAACAGCTCGGTCAGGACCTTCTGCACCGTGCCGTCGCCGCCGGAGACGATCAGCAGGTCGACTTCGCGGTCCGCGAACTCGCGCAGCACATCGGCGGTCGCATGCACGGAATCGAGCTCGGCATGCAGCAGAGCCGGATGACCGGCGACGGCTTCGCGCATCGCCGGCTGGCGCCGCCGATTGCGCTCGCTGAGGGGATTGCTGATCAGGCCGGGGCGCTTCATGACGGGCTCGCCGCCGCCTCTGACAGCCAGGAGCGCACGCCCGCGGCCCGTTGCCGCTCCGCCTGCGCGATGCGCCAGAAGTGGAAGGCGAGGGACAGCAGGGTCCAGACGGCGACGGCCTGCAGGCCGAGGTCGGGCCGGCCCGCAATAGCGGCCGCAGTCAGGATCGCCAGATTGGGATTGCGCCGCGCCGTGAACAGGCGAAAGGCGGAATCGAGCGGCCGCCAGGCGTGGATCTCGAAGCCGTGGCGCCAGAGGAAGTACCCTTCCTGCAGGCGGCCCACGACGTAGCCGATGACGACCGTCCAGACGGCGCCGGCCAGAAGCAGCGCCTGCATTCGCGTTGCGCCGGCGGCAAGGCCGAAATACCAGGCGACATACCAGAACGGCGGGTGCAGCAAGTCGATGCCATGGTCGAAGACGTTGCCCAGGCGCGACGACGTGAGCGTGACGCGCGCGAGCTTGCCATCGACCGTGTCCAGAAACGTCATCAGCCACGCTACGACCAGGCCGACGCCGAAATAGCCGCGGGCGAACAGCCACATCGCCAGCAGCACCAGCAGCAAGCTCGCCGCGGTCACCATGTTGGCGGAGATGCCGCCCGCAGCGCACCAGCGCGTGGCCCAGAAGGCGGGCCAGGGCCACAGCCATTTTGTCACGACGTCGGTGACGCCCTTGTAGGAGGCGCGGAACAACTGGCGCTCGGCCGCCAGCTGCGCATCCGCTGTCAGCGGCAACACAAACGGCACGGACCGTTTGCGCAGCGCCTGGTCGTAGCTCGCTCCCAGCTCGGCCGGACTCTTGATCGCGAGGTCGATCGCCGCGAGATCGTGCGGCGCGCCCTGCGGCTGGCGCAACAATCCGATCGCCCGTTCGGCCGTTGCTGGCGCAGCATGCGCCGCGACCGCGGCGCGGCCGCCGGCGGCCAGCGTCACGACCAGAAGGCAGTCAGGCGTTCGAGCCAGCGCCTTGATGAGGCTGTCCTCAAGAAGAAAATCGGTCCGCAGCAGAACGAACGAACCGTTCGTGGGCAGGTCCTCGCCTTCGTTCCGCACGTCCGTCACGCCGCAACGCGCGAGCGCACGCCGCAGCCGCTCCTCCTGGGAGAGACTCCACAGCCTCACCTCGCAACGATTGACCAGGATCGCCGGCGGCGGCCCCGCGGGCGCCGCGGCGGTGCTATCAGGAACAGTGCTGCTGTCGGTCATTGCGGGCTTCAGGGAGGGTTGCCGCAGACTTAGCCGAGCGAGCGCCATCCCTTCAACCCTGTTACCCAACAAAGCTTGACCTGGAGCGCACGCCGGGACATGAACGGAGATCAACATTTGTTACGCTTCACGCAGGAATGTTCACGCTCGCGCACCTCTCCGATCCCCATGTCAGCCCCCTGCCCCGGCCGCGGGCAGCGGAGCTGGCGGGCAAGCGCGTGACCGGCTTCCTGTCATGGACGTTCCGGCGCAACGCCATCCACGGCGGCCCCGTGCTCGACAGCCTGGCGGCCGATCTGCAGGAGACCGCGCCCGACCACATCGTCGTCACCGGCGACATCATCAACATATCGCTGCCCGACGAATACACGCAGGCGCAGACCTGGCTGCGCAGCCTGGGACCGCCCGACCGCGTGACCGCGATCCCCGGCAACCACGATGCCTATGTGCCGATGGACTGGCAGCATTCGATCGGGCTATGGGCCGACTACATGACGGGCGCGCTGCCCGGCGGCGACGACGCGCGCGAGCAGCCGGTGCGCTCCGACGACGATTTTCCCTTCGTGCGCCTGCGCGGCCCGGTCGCCCTGGTCGGCGTCTCCACGGCCTGCCCGATGCCGCCGTTCAGTGCCGCCGGGCGCATCGGCGAGCGGCAGCTCGGCGAGTTGAACCGCCGCCTGCAGGAGCTCGGACGCGAGGGCCTGTTCCGCGTCGTGCTCATCCACCACCCGCCGTTCGATGGACCCGCGCAGCGGCGCAAGGGGCTGCACGACAGCGCCGCATTTCGGGCCGTCATCGCCGAGGCCGGCGCCGAGCTCATACTGCACGGTCACACCCACCGCTCCGGCCTGGCCAAGCTGCCGACGCCCGACGGCTTCGCGCCGGTCATCGGCGTGCCCTCGGCATCGGCCAAGTACGCTCATGACGGCCGCGGCCACAGCCAGTACCACCTCTATCGCATCACGCGCGACGGCAACGGCTGGCGGATCGACGTCGAGGTGCGCGGGGTGGTGCCTGCCCTCGACAGCTTCGTGCGCGAAGGACAGTTCTCGCTGGCGATCCCGCAATAATGCCGGCGCATTCGGCACCACAGCCTGGCGCCTTGCCGCCGGGACGGCTGGCCGGGAGGGTCGCGCTCGTCACCGGCGCCGGCGGGCCGCAGGGTATCGGCTTCGCCTGCGCGCGCATTTTCGCCCGCGAGGGCGCACGTCTCGCCATCGCCTCGACGACGGAACGCATTCACGAGCGCGCGGCTGCGCTGGGCGGCTGCGCCATCGGGCTCGTCGCCGATCTCGCCGACAGCGTGCAGGCCGATCGAGTGGTGAAGGCCGCGCTGGACGCCCATGGCCGCGTCGATCTGCTCGTCAACAACGCCGGCATGCTCAACGTGAACGAGATCGAGGTCGCGCGCGACCTGGCGGGCTTCACCGACGAGGAATGGCGCCGCGGCATGGACATCAATCTGACGACGGCGTTCAACGTCACGCGCGCGGTGCTGCCGGGCATGGTCGCGCACGGCTACGGGCGGATCGTCAATGTGGCCTCGGTGACCGGTCCGGTCGTGAGCAACCCGCGCTCCGGCCTCTACGCCGCCGCCAAGGCCGGCATGGTCGGCCTGACCCGCAGCCTCGCCGTCGAGGTGGCGCGCAAGGGCGTCACGGTCAACGCCGTGCTGCCGGGCTGGATCCAGACGGGCTCCTCGACCGAAGCCGAGATCATCGCCGGACAGCACACGCCGATCGGGCGTTCGGGAACGCCGGACGAGGTGGCCGAGCTCGTCGCCTTCCTGGCGTCGGAGGCCGCGAGCTACATCACGGGCGCCGCCATCGTCATCGACGGCGCCAACAGCGTGCAGGAATACAAAGGGCCGAGCGAAGGCTACTATTGAACGGTCTGCGTGAGGGGACCGTGGGCATGAGCGACTGGCGCGGAAAGACCGTCTTCATCGCGGGCGGATCGGGCGGCATGGGCCGGGCGATCGCGGCCCGCTTCGTCGCCGCGGGCGCCAAAGTCTATCTCGCCGATATCAACCGCGGCTCGCTCGACGAGGCGGTGCGCCAGCTCGGCGCTGATTCCGTATCGGCGGTCGAGACCGATGTCACGCGGGTCGCGGACTGCGCGGGCGCCATCGACGCCGCCGTCGGCGCGACGGGGCGGCTCGATCTTCTCGTCAACGCCGCCGGCATCTGGACCGAGGGGCCGTCTGACGCCGCTACGGAGACCGAATGGGACCGCGTGCTCGACGTCAACCTCAAGGGCACGTTCTTCATGTGCCGCTACGCCATCCCTCATCTCGAGAAGACCGGCGGCACCATCATCAACATCAGCTCCGACGCCGGCGTGATCGGCAGCAAGGGCGCCGCGATCTACTGCGCCTCCAAGGGCGGCGTGAACCTGCTGACGAAATCGCTGGGCCGCGAGCTGGCGGCGCGCGGCATCCGCGTCAATGCGATCTGCCCCTGCGACGTCGACACGCCGATGATCGAATACCAGGCCAATACCTTCGGCCACGGCGATCCCGAGGCCTACAAGCGCGCCCTGCTCAAGATCTATCCGCAGGGCGCCCGCGCGCGCTTCGCCACGCCGGCGGAGATCGCGGCCTTCGTCTACTTCGTGGCGTCGCCGGAAGCGGCGCCGATCACCGGCGCCTGCCTCTCGATCGACTTCGGCACCACCGCGGGCATCTAGCGCTTATTCCACCGGTTTCAATCGGTAGCCGAGCAGCTTCTTCGCCTTGGCCAGTTTCCGCCGGAGGTCGCGCCGGTCGCGCGCGCCCAGGTGGATCAGGCCGTAGCGGAAGGTGTAGCTGTCCTGCGCCGATTCCGAGAGGCGTTTGCCGGCCTCGGTCGTCACGTAGACATGGGTATCGGGAATGGCCGACTGCAGCCGCGCGATGTCGCGCGCGCTGGGCGCCCGCGCGACGAGATGGTCTCGCGCCACGCGCAGGACGCAGCTGGCGGCGCGGCGATGCGCGCCGCGCCGCCGCTGCACCGTCGGCCGCTCGCCCGCCGCCATCTCCACGACATACTGGTGCGTCAGCGTGCCGTCGACCTTGTGAAACAGGTCCGAGAACTGCGGGCTGAAGCGCGGATTGATCTCGATGATCTTGGGCTCCTCGCGGCGCTCATCGACGAAAAACTCGATGTTGAAGAGACCGTTGTCGAAGCCGATGCGGCGCAGCGCGCGCCGGGCGACCTCGGCCATTCTCTCCTGCGTCGCGCGCGGCAGGCGGGACGGATAGTCGAAGCGCGCAAAGCTGACCCGGTTCGGCAGGCGGATCGAATCGACGACGCCGATCAGCGTCAGCTCGCCACCGGACATCAGGCCATCGAGCGTGCATTGGCGGCCGCTCAGCAGCTCTTCGGCAATCAGCCAGTCGGCACCGACGTTCGCCACCTCGCCCGGGAGCGGCGGGCGCGTCATGTCCATGAATTCCTGGAAGGCAGCGGTATAGGCGGGCAATCCGGCCCGCGATAGCGCGACGGCGCGCTCGAACTCCGCGAAGGACGCGATGCGAAAGCCGAGATAGGACATCGACGATTTCACCGGCTTCAGCCAGAAGGGAAACTCGAGCTGCAGGTCGCCCGGACGCAACGTTCGATGGGGATCGATGATCTGAAAGCGAGGCACCGCGTTGGGGACAGAGGCCTTCTGCAGTACGCGGCTCCAGGCCTTGTTGTTGCAGATCACCATCGATGCCAGCGACGGCCCGGACAGTCCCAGCTTCTCGGCAATGGCTGCGGCCAGCAGCGTCGCCGGATAGTCGTCGAAGGCAACAACCCCGTGCACCTGCTCTCCTGACCGCCGGACCTCGGCGACGGCTTCCCGCACGAACGACCGCGGACGGCACAGCTCGGGATTATCGGCCTGCGCGAACTCGCCAACAGGGCGGTAGCGGAAGCGCAGGGGGTGATGGACCTCGCCGAGCCAATGAGCGTCGTGGTCCGTGACGCCGACGGTCAGGACGGTGCGCGGGCGCTCGCCGGCAGAGGCGATGGCGGCGGGCCGCCGCGATCTGCGCGGGGCCGCCTGGCGTGACCTGACGGGCATGCGGGCGTCGACGTTCGTGGGCGTGGGGCGTGAAGATTGGCTGAAATCGGCTTTTACGGCCTCGCGACGGCCGAGTATAACGGCCCCGATGAAGACAATCGACCGCTACGTGCTGGCCAAGACCCTTGGCCCCCTGCTCGCCTGCATCGCCATCGCCCTCATCGCGATGCTGCTCGAGCGCATGCTCCGCCTGCTCGACTTCATGCTCGACAAGGGCGGGCCGTTCTATCTCGTCCTCAAGATGCTCGCCAACCTGATCCCGCACTATCTCGGGCTGGCGATTCCGGCGGCGTTCTTCGTGGGCATGCTGTTGGCCGTCATGCGGCTGAGCGGCGACAGCGAGCTCGATGCCATCCATGCGGCGGGCGTTGGGCTGCGGCGGTTGCTAGTGCCGCTGGTGGGCCTGGCGGTCCTGCTGCTGGTCGCGACCGCGGTCATCATCGGCGTGCTGCAGCCCTATACCCGCTACGCCTACCGGGCGCTCGTCTACACGGCGACGCATACCGTTTGGAACAGCGCGCTCGAGCGCGGGACCTTCTTCACCGGCCTCGGCGACGTGGCCATCATGGTCGACGACATCGCCGACGGCGGCCGCACGCTGAAGGGGATCTTCCTCTACCATACGGAGGACGACGGCAGCACGACGACCACCTCGGCGCAGGAAGGCCAGCTGTTCCGCCTGAAGAGCAAGGACTTCACGCTCGACCTCCAGCTGATCAACGG
>DATIXH010000054.1:0-16681 GCA_035518775.1 Candidatus Acidiferrum sp. | reverse complement strand
AGCCTCGGCGCCTCGCCGGTCACGGCGTTTCTGCGCATAACCCTGCCGCTCAGCCTGCCCGGCGTGCTGGCCGGAGTGGTGCTGATCTTCGTGCCGGCCATCGGCTCGTTCATGGAGCCGCGCATCCTCGGCGGGAGGAATTCAATCATGCTCGGCACCATCATCGAGGACCAGTTCATGGCCTTGAACAACTGGCCGTTCGGGGCAGCGCTGTCTTTCATCATGCTGGGGATCGTGCTGATCCTCATGGCGGCGTCCTATCCGCTGCTGCGCCGCCATGGCCAGGGCTTCTAGGGGGCGATGATGCGCCGCATCGGTGACGGGGTGGTGCGCGCCTATCTCGTCCTCGTTCTCGTCTTTCTGTATCTGCCGATCGCCATCATGATGGCGATGGCGTTCAACCGTTCGCAGCTCTACGAGCTACCGATACAATTCGATACCATGTGGTTCGCTGCGCTGATGCAGAATGACAAGCTACTGCAGGCAAGCCTCAACAGCGTGCTCATCGCGATCGCCAACACCGTGCTGGCGACGATCCTTGGCACCATGGCCGCGCTGGCATTCCATCGCTACAGCTTTCGGGGCAAGACGCTGCTGCAGCTGCTCCTGATCCCGCCCATCACGATCCCATGGCTCATCATTGGAACCTCGATGCTGGTCCTCTTCTTCTGGATCGGTATCGGCCGTGGCCTGCACGCGATGCTGCTGGGCCATGTCGCGCTGTCGCTGCCCTATGTGATCGTCGTGGTCGGGGCGCGTCTCAGGGGCTTCGGAACGACGCTCGAGGAAGCCGCGGCGACGCTCGGGGCGTCGCCATGGCAGACCTTCTGGCGCGTTTCCGCGCCGATGATGGCGCCGGGCGTCGTGGCGGCGGCGCTGTTCGCCTTCGCCGTATCCTTCGACCAGTTCCAGGTCTCGCGCTTTCTCGCCCCGCCGGGCGTCTCGACGCTGCCGGTCGTGATCTATTCCGCCATCCGCCAGGGCTATACGCCGGAGATCAATGCCATCTCCACGATCATCATCGTCGTGTCGATGGGGCTGATGCTGCTGGTGTCCCGGTTCTATCGCTTCGGCGGCGAGCACTGAGGCCGCCGCATGAGCCGGGTGGAAGTCGACGGCGTCAGCAAGCACTACGGCACCGTGCGCGCGCTCGACGACGTTTCCCTGGCTTTTGCCGACGGTGAGTTCTTCGGCCTTCTCGGCCCCAGCGGCAGCGGCAAGACCACGCTGCTGCGCGCCATCGCCGGCTTCGTCGAGCCCGACGCCGGCGACATCCGCTTCGACGGCCGCGCCGTCCGCGACGTCGCCGTGCACCGGCGCGAGATCGGCATGGTGTTCCAGAACTACGCGCTCTTCCCGCATATGAGCGTGTTCGACAACATCGCCTTCGGCCTCTCGGTGCGGCGCGTCGCGGCCGCGGAGATCAGCCGGCGTGTGACGGAGATGCTCGGCCTGGTGCGGCTCGGCGGCTTCGAGCAGCGCCGCCCGCGTCAGCTCTCCGGCGGCCAGCAGCAGCGCGTCGCGCTGGCCCGCGCCCTCGTCACGAAGCCCCGCGTACTGCTCCTCGACGAGCCCCTGGGCGCGCTCGACAAGCGGCTGCGCCAGCAGATGCAGATCGAGCTGCGCCAGATCCAGCGCGAGGTCGGCATCACCACGATCTTCGTCACCCACGACCAGGAGGAGGCGCTCACCCTCTCCGACCGCATCGCCATCTTCAACGAGGGCAGAGTGGTGCAGCTCGGCGCCCCGCACGCGGTGTACGAACGGCCATCGTCCGCATTTGCAGCCAGCTTCCTCGGCGACGCGAACTTCTTCGCCGGCCGCGTGTCGACGGCGGGCGGGCAGATCGAGACCGACGGCGGCCGTCGCATCGCGACGTTTGATGCGTTGCCCCCTGCGGGCGCCCGCATCACCGTCGCCGTCCGTCCCGAGAAGATGCTGCTCGAAGCCGGCACCGCCGGCGAGCGCGACACCCCCAATCGCTGGCCCGGCGTCGTGAAGCAGGCCGTCTATTCCGGCAGCAGTATTTCCTATCGCGTCGACGTCGGCACGGAGATCGTGGTGTTCGCGCAGAACCAGTCGGCCCAGCCGCTCGAGCTCGGCACGGCCGTCGCCGTGAGCTGGAGTCCTCTTCACTCCGTCGTCGTGGAGTCGTCGCCGTGACGTCGGCGGCGCTGCGATCGTTGGGGCCGCGCACGCTCCATGTCGTCGTCGACATGCAGCGCGTCTTCGCGGAGACGACGGACTGGCAGGTGCCCACGATCGGCGACGTCGTGGCGCCGATCGTCGCGATGGTCACGGCGCATCCGTCGCAGGCCCTGTTCACGCGCTTCGTCACCCCGGCGACGGTCGAGAGCGCGCCGGGCGATTGGCAGAGGTTCTACGCCCGCTGGCGCTCGGTGGTGGGAGATCGGATGGACAGTGCCATGTTCGACGTGATCGAGCCGCTCGCGGCCTTCGTGCCGCCGGCGGAGGTCATCGACAAGTCGACCTATTCGTCATTCGCCGACGCCCGCTTCACCGCCTCGCTGGCGCGGCGCGACGTCGACACGCTGGTGCTTTCGGGCGTCGAGACCGACGTGTGCGTGCTGGCGACCGCGCTCGATGCCGTCGACCGCGGCTTCCGCGTCGTCCTGGCCGCGGATGCCGTCACGAGCCTGTCGACGGCCGGCCATCGCGCCGCGCTGGACGCGATCTATCCCCGCTTCGACCAGCAAATCGAGATCGCCACGACGACGGCGATCCTGGCCGCCTGGCCGGCGGAGTAGCGCATGCGCGAATCCGATATCCCCGCGGCGCGCGCCTGGAACAGCTGGGACGCTGTGCACCCGGCCGAGATGTCCTGCCTGCCGCTCGGCCTCCGCCTCACGCCCTGCGCCTACGCCAGCAGCGTCAACCGCTTCACCCGCTTTCCCGCCGGCCAGGGCGTCGTGCTCGGCCCGCGCGTCCTCGACGGCAACGGCGTCAATCTCGCGCTCGCACATGCCGGCACCAGCCTCGCGCTCGCCTACGACAAGCCCGATGCGCTCACCTTGCGCGGCCATTGGGAGGCGCAGCATCTGGCGGAGTGGGGCCTGCGCTTCTGGATCGTCCTGGTCCTGCGCTGGACTCCCCCGGACGCGAGCGACCTCGTGGAGTGGCGCTACGATCCCGAGAGCGGCGAGCTCTCCGCGACGGCGGCCGCTCACAGCGTCGTCATCCGCGGCGAGCGCCTGCCGCTGCTGGCGACCTTCCATGACAGCCTCGATGCGCTGCAGCAGGAGTACGAGACCAAGGGCTATTTCTGTCTCGACTCGCGCGGCGAGCGCGGCCGCGTCGCCGTGCTGCGCTACCATCTCGAGGAGATGCCACGCTTCCGCTTCGCCGCCGCCGTCGCCGGCGACCGCAAGAGCGCCTCGGACCGGGCCGTCGCCGCGCTGTCGTCGCAGCCGGCGGCACGCCTGCGACCGCTGCAGACGGGCCGCCACGCCGGCGCCCTCGACGCCGTGCGCGACGTGATCGGCTGGAACACGGTGTGGGACAGCGCCAACCGCCGCCCCTACACCAGCCTCAGCCGCAACTGGGTGGCGCAGAAGTTCGGCGGCTGGGGCGTGTGGCTGAACGACGTGCTCTATCACGGCCTGATGGCCGGCCTGTTCGACCCGGAGGTCGCACGCGAGAACCTCGCCGCCGTGTTCGCCGGCGCCACGCCCGCCGGCAATCTGCCCTGCCTGCTGACCGGCCGCGACTCCTGGGTCGACCGCTCGCAGCCGCCGATCGGCGCATTCATCGTCTGGCTGATTTACCTGCGCAGCCGCGACCCGCGCATCCTGAACGACAGCTACGAGGTGCTGGCCCGCAACCACGACTGGTGGTGGCGGACGCGCGACGGCAACGGCGACGGCCTCGTCGAATACGGCACCTCGCCCGTGGGCGGCGGCCTCTACCGCGGCACCAAGCTCGCGGCCAAGGACGAGTCCAGCATGGACAACTCGCCCACCCATGATGAGGCCACGCTGCGGACCGACGTCTGGACCCTCGACTGCGCCGACGTCGGCCTCAACAGCCTGCTCGCACTCGAGGGAGAGATGCTCGCGCGCATCGCGCGCGCCCTCGGCCGCGACGCCGAGTGCGCGCGGTTCACGGGGCAGTCCGACGCCCTCAAGGCCCGCATCCGCGAGCGCCTGTGGGATGGCGAGCGCCGGGTCTTCGCCAACCGCCTGTGGTCCGGCAAATTCACGCGCAGCCTCGCGCCCACCAGCTTCTATCCGCTCACCGCCGGCGCCGCGAGCCCGGAGCAGGCACGCGAGCTCCTGCGCCTGTTGAAGGACGTGACGAAATTCGGCGGCACCTGGCGGCTGCCTTCCTGCACGCGCGACGACCCGGCGTTTCCCGACAACGTCTACTGGCGCGGCCGCGTCTGGCCGCCGCTCAACTTCCTGGTCTGGCATGGCCTGAAGCGCTACGGCTTCGACGCCGAGGCCTCCGCCCTCGCCGACGACAGCTATCGCCTCTTCCAGGGCGAGTGGGCCCGCCGCAACTGCCCGGAGAACTACAACGCCGTGACCGGCGAAGCCCTCGACCAACCCGACACCGACTCGTTCTACGGCTGGGGCGCGCTCATGCCGACCATGGCCGTGGGCGAGATCACCGACGTCAATCCCTGGAACGGCTGGGAGATCACGCACGGCGCCGGCGACAGCTCCGTCGGCCCGCTGCTGACGCCCCTCGGTCCCGCCTTCGTGCAATCCGTCGCGGCCTGGATGAAGGTGATCGTGAGCGGCGACACGGTCGTGCAGGCCACGGTGCCCGGCCGCTACCGCCACATCGAGCTGGGCGAGCGCGGCATGCGCCTTGTGCTCCCGCCGATTCCCGCCGGCGATGACGCGAAGCGCTGGCTGGCCTTCCCGCAGGTGCCGCGCGAGCGCGTCGCCAGCGCATGCCTCGGCGGCCAGTCCCTCACGCCCGAGCTGACGGCGGAGGAGGGCACCGGCAGCTATTTCCGCCTGCCGCCGACCACCGAACCGCAACCCTTCGAGATGCAGCTGTCATGATCGTCGTCTTCGGCTCCATCAACATCGATCTCGTCGTCCCCGTGGAGCGCCTGCCGCGCCCGGGCGAGACCGTGCTCGGCCCGCACTACACGCTCGTGCCCGGCGGCAAGGGCGCCAACCAGGCGCTCGCCGCCGCCCGCGCCGGCGGCGTCGTGCGCATGATCGGCCGCGTCGGCCGCGACGGCTTCGCCGATCTCGCGCTCGCCGAGCTGAAGGCCGCCGGCATCGACCTCTCCGCCGTCGAGCGCGACGACCTGCCGACCGGCTGCGCGCTCATCCCGGTCGACCGGCAAGGCGGCAATCTCATCATCGTCGCATCGGGCGCGAACATGGCGGCCGCGGAGCGCCAGGTCGCCGATGCGCTGCTGGGAGCGCAGACCGTCGTGATGCTGCAGATGGAGGTGCCGCTGGCCGACAACTGGCGGCTCGTGGAGCGCGCCAAGCGCCGCGGCGCGCGCCTCCTGCTGAACTGTGCGCCGGCGGCACCAGTGCCGCAGGCCGCCATGGCCATGATCGACTGGCTGGTCGTGAACGAGAGCGAAGCCGAGCTGCTGGCCCGCAATCTCTCCTTGGGCGCGGCCGATGCGCGCGCTGCCGGCGCCGCCATCGCCAAGGCCGCCGGCACGACGGTCATCGTCACCCTCGGCGGCGACGGCGCCATCGCCTTCGCGGGCGCCGATACTTGGACCATCGGCACCCTGCCGATCACGCCGGTCGACACGACGGCGGCGGGCGACGCGTTCGTCGGCGCCTTCGCCGCCGCGGTCGACGCCCGTGCCGACCTGCCCGCGGCGCTCCATCGCGCCAGCGTCGCCGGCGGTCTCGCCTGCACCATCGCCGGCGCGCAGCCGAGCCTGCCGGCGAAGGCCGCGATCGAGGAGCGCCTCAGCGATCTCGCCCCGGCCCGCCGGGCCTAGCGCTGCCGCTCGGAGAGATTCACCGCCATCGCCAGCGCGTCTGTGCGGACTCCTCGCGCGCGAGTTCGCCGAGGATGATCTGCTGGTGGCTGCGCAGGTCGTCCAGCTCCTGCTGCAGAATCTTCAGCAATTCCTCCGCGGCCGGCAGCTGCGCCTCGTCGCCGCGGTCGCGCAGCTTCTGAATCAGCCTGCGGCAGCGGACGACGCGGTCATAGGCTTCGCCGACGCGCCGCTCGAGTCGTCCAAGATCCCTGCTGGCCCACGACATGCCGACCCATCCTGAAAGGCTGCGTCATGGCGGCACCCACCCGTGCACACAGGACACAACTTCGCGGCCCGTCGAAAGGTTCCAATTCGCCGCGGTAACCTTACTCCTTCACTTACCTTAACGGGAATTTGTCATGCCGGCGTCCGTTGTGAGGACGACACAGGTTGGCGCCCAACGCCATTTACTATTCATCGGTCGGGAGACAACGGACATGATCAAGCGCAAAGACAATCCGCTGATGCAATTCATCGTCGGCGCCGGCAGCCCCGTGACCTGGACGGTCGTCCTGCTCATCGCCGTCTGGCTCTGGAGCTGAAAGCGCGCCTTGGAATAACCCGCATTCTTTTGCGTTGTTGTCCCAGGAGAGCCGGCTTCGTTTCCCCCGCGCGTCCTCGCCGGCTTCGCTAAGGCATAGGAAGGGCCCCGCTGAAACTGGCGGGGTCCTTCTTTCTGTGGGACAGTCGGCCCTCGGTCATTCGATGAGGAGGGCAGGGGAGATGGGTGCACTCGAGGGCAAGGTCGCGATCATCACCGGCGCAACCAGCGGCATCGGCGCCCGCACGGCCGAGCTGTTCGTCGCGGAGGGCGCGAAGGTGGTCGTCGCGGGGCGGCGGCAGGCCGAGGGCGACGCGCTGGCGAAGCAGCTCGGGGCGGCCGCCATCTTCGCGCGCACCGACGTCACCAAGGAAGCCGACGTCAAGGCGCTGATCGAGCAGGCGCTCGCCAAGTTCGGCCGCCTCGACTGCCTCTTCAACAATGCCGGCAATCCCGGCAAGCTCGCGCCCATCGCCGATATCGACATGGCACATTTCGACACGGTCATGGCCACGCACGTCCGCGGCGTCGTGCTCGGCATGAAGCACGCAGCGCCTGCGATGATCCGTCAGGGCTCCGGCAGCATCATCAACACGGGCAGCATCGCCGGCCTGCGCGCCGGCTACTCCGCCCACAGCTACTCCGCCGCCAAGGCGGCGGTGATCCATGTCACGCGCTGCGTCGCCGCCGAGCTCGGCGAGAAGGGCATCCGCGTCAACAGCATCTCGCCGGGCGCCATCGTCACGGGCATCTTCGCCAAAGGCGCCGGCCTGCCCGACGCGGTCGCCGACCGCACCGCCGCAGGTCTGAAGGAGCGCTTCGCCGCCTTCCAGCCCATCCCCCGCGCCGGCCTGCCCGAGGACATCGCGCAGGCGGCACTCTTCCTCGCCAGCGACGCCGGCAGCTTCGTCAATGGCCACGACATCGTGGTCGATGGCGGCGTCGTCATCGGCAGCCGCTGGTCGCAGCTTGTGAAGACTCGCACCGGCCTGGCCGAGGAACTGAAGAGCCGGGCGGGATAGGGATTTTCGCTATCGGCTCGCCGCGTCGTCGCGGCGGCCGACCTATTCCGCAGACTGGCGCTCGCTTTCGGCGCCTGCAGCCGGAATGCTGAAGCGGAATGTCGTGCCGCCGGCGGGGTTGTCTTCCGCCCAGATGCGCCCATGATAGGCGGTGATGATGGATTGAGCGATCGAAAGCCCCAGTCCCATCCCCTCCTTCCGCGTGGTGAAGAACGGCTCGAAGAGACGCTGCAGATCGCCGGCGGGGATGCCGCAGCCGTGATCCGTCACCGCCACCTCGATGCCGCCCCCGTCGTCCCGCTTGGTCAGGACCCTGAGCCGGCGCGACGCCTCCGGCGTGCCCTCCATCGCGTCCATGCCATTGACGATCAGGTTCAACAGGACCTGCTGAAGCTGCGTGCGGTCCGCCAGCACGGGCGGCAGCTCGCCGGCAAGCTCCGCCTGAATCTGCACATGCCGCTGCCGGGCATCGGCGGCGACGAGCCGCAACACGTCCGAGAGCGCGGCATTGAGATCGCACGGCTGCATCTGCGGTTCCCGCTTGCGCAGGAAATCGCGGATGCGGCCGATCACCTCGTCCGCCAGCAAGTCGTCCTTGCGAATATCGGAAACGATCTCGCGAAGCTCGGTCAGCGGCGGGCGCTGGGAGTTCAGCAGCAAGCGGGCGGCATTCGCGTTGCTCAGGATGGCCGTCAGCGGTTGCCTCACCTCGTGCGCGATTGCCGCGCTCAGTTCTCCCATGACGACCAGACGCTGCATGTGCGCAAGCCGCCGGCTGTCTTCTTCGATCTGCTTCCGGTCGGTGATATCGATCCCTGAGCCGATGTAGCCGACGAAGTCGCCATTCGGCCCATAGCGCGGCGTGCCATTCTGCAGGGTCCAGCGGTAGCTCCCGTCCGGGCGACGCAACCGGCACTCGATCTCGAACCGCTCCCTGGCATCGAAGGCGGTGTGGTAAGCCTCGACGCAATGGCGCAGGTCGTCGGGATGCACGCTTTCCTGCCAGCCGGCGCCGATCTCCTGCTCCAGTGAGCGCCCGGTGAAGTCCAGCCAACCCCGGTTGAAGAAGTCGCAGAGCTTGTCGCGGCCGGAGGTCCAGAGCAGCATGGGAGCGGCATTGGCGATGTTGCGAAAACGCTCTTCGCTCTCTCGCAAGCGGCGCTCGGCGCCCCGTCTCTGCTCCGTCAATGCGGCGACGAGGTAGAGAGGCGCCGACCTCAACAACAGAAAGTTCTGCAGGGCGAATGCGACGTTCTCCGGCGACCGGCCGGCAAACGGCCCCTCGCCTTCCAGCGCGGCGTCCACAGCGAGGAATGCGACCATCGTAACGGCGCCCGATGCGCCGAGCATGCCAAATCGAATGGCCGCCCAGAACAGGAATGGGACCGGCGCAAAGAACAGCGATTCCGAGAGGTCGAGCGAGCCGATCGCGGCATGGGAGGCCAGATAGCTGGTGGCGATCAGTCCGAGCGCCAGCAGGCCGCCTTCGATTCCCCGCTTCGCGCTTGGCATTCCGACGTTCCAGGCCCCGAATATCCAATAGAGGATTGCGGGCGTGATGACGAGTTGCGCCAGCGCGTCTCCCAGGAACCATTGGCTCCACGCGAGCCAATACTCGGCGCCGAGAACGCTGCGCACGGACGCGCCGCCGAAGGCGGAGGTCGCGGGAACAAGCAGGACGGCAAACAGAAAGAAGATCCCAAACTCCCGCACCGTCCCGAACCGGATCGGACTGCCGAGAAACCGGCGCAGCAGCAGCGCCGTGACGACGCCCTTTGCGGAATCGAGCGCGAAGGTCGCGAACAGGAACCAGAGCGGAATGCCCGCCGCGACTTCCGAGAACAGGCGAATGGGGAGCGCAGCAAGAACGAAGATCCACCACTTTCGCGGCTTGTTCATCAGGAGGGCGCAGAGCAAAACGGAATCGGGAAACCAGAACGGCGAGGCGGCCGTCTGACTGAAGGACATCGCGTAGCGGTAGGCGAAGTAAAACGCCGCCGCGAACAGGCAAAGCCCTCCGATCTCCTTCGCATGCGGCCAATGCAGGATCAGGTCTCTGATCCGTCCGACGACGCGATACTCCCGCAGGGCTTTCTGAGTGGTGCTCACGTCGAAATCACCGCGCCCACAACGGCTCCAACCCACCGCATAATTCTTACATCGGCAGGATGAAACTAGAAAGAGCGCCGCTACTCCGGCCCCGGTAGCTCGCTCGGCTCCGGGCGCAGCGTCTCGACCAGCGTCTTCCGTCCTTTCTCGATGCGCATCAGCCCGACGGGACGCAGCGCCACGCGGTGGGCGCCGGCCAGCGTAATGCCGCCGCAGGCGATGCCAGGGAAGTCCGCCATGGCGTTCAGCGCATCGCGGATGGCCAGGCCGTCCGTGCCGCCCGCCTTGGCGACCGCCGCACCGATCAGCTTGACGGCCTCGTAGGCGACGGCGGCATAGGGCGCCCCGTCCGCCTGCAGATCGGCGCCGAACTTCGCGCCATAGTCGTGCTCGAACTTGTCCAGCGCGCCGTCCGGTTTCGGGCACGCCGCGCTCGTGTATACGAGCCCCTCGGCGAGGGTGCCGAGCGCCGGCGTGGTCGGCGAATCCACGGCGTCGCCGGCCAGCACGGGCGCGGTCACGCCGGCGTCGCGCAGTTGGCGGAGGAAGATCGGGAATTCCGGCTCGGAGGCCGCGGTCATCACGACGTCGACCGGTGGGGCGATGCTCCTGATCGCGGCGACCGTCGCGTCGAAGTCCTGCTGCGCGAATGCGAAGGAGCCGTTGCCGGCCAAGCTCCCGCCCATCTTCTCGAATGCGGCGGCGAACGTGCGCGGCAGGATCTCCCCGTAGGGCGTCTCGGGCTCCTCCAGGATGTAGGCCGTCCGGTAGCGTTGCGCGCGCGCGAACTTGGCGAGCACCGTCGCCTGCAGCTCATAGGAGGGATAGATCTGGAACATGAAGTCGCCCACGGTCGACGCCAGAGTCGGCGTCCCCACGCAGGGCGCGATCACCGGAACGGCCGCCTCCTGACCAGCCTTGCCGAAGGCAGCGGCGGCCCCGACGTCGCACGGCGCGATCATGACCTTGGCTCCGGCCGCCACGAAATCGCGTCCGGCCGCGGCAGACTCCGAGGGTTCCGACCGCACGTCCTTGACGCGCAGGTCGATCCGGTACGTTCCGCCGATCCCGCCTGCCGCGTTGATCTCGTCGACGGCCAGTCGGGCGCCGTTCCTGACCAGCGTTTCGTAGAAGGCGAGGGGACCCGTGAGGTCGCCGCCGAACCCGATGACGATCGTGTCCTCCGCGTGACCCGCCGGTGTGATCGCAAGCAGGGCGACCACGCACGCGCTCGCCCTCGACAATAACCTCGGAATCATGTTCGCCTCTGCTTCCGGCGCTCGATCTCACAGCGCATGGTAGGGCATTCCTCGAATTGGGAAAGACGGTTGAAGCGACATGGCGGCGATGGAGGAACTGATCTTCCTGGCCTGGAACGATCTGGTCGGCATCACGCGCGGTCGCGGCGTGCCGATGAAGGCCTATGCCGGCCGCAAGAAGACCGGCATCAACTGGGCCATGGCCGGCCACGCCCTGACGCCCTTCGAGGACATCGCCGACAATCCCTGGGGCCCCATGGAGGAGGCGCATATGACTCCCGCCCCGGAGTCGCAGGTGCGCTTCGACCCGGGCGAAGGCGCGCCGCCCCTGAACATGGTGATGTGCGACGGTCTGACCACAGCAGGCGAGGTCTGGGACTCCTGTCCGCGCAGCTTTCTGAAGGCGGCGCTCGCCGATCTCAAGCGCGAGGCGGGCTTGTGTCTCTATGCCTCGCCCGAGCTGGAGTTTCAGCTCATCGGCCCCGACCTGCCGAACGCCACGCCGTTCTCGCTCGAGGCCTTCCGGCTGCTGCCGGCGCTGGGCGCGCGGATGGTCACGGCCCTGCGCGAGGCCGGCGCCGAGCCCGAGACCTTCGAGCCCGAATACGGCGTCGGCCAGTACGAGGTGAGCTGCAAGCCGGCGATCGGCGTCGCCGCCGGCGACCGCATGGTGATCGTGAAGGAGGTGATCCGCGAGGTCGCGCGCCGCGCCGGCTATCGCGCCAGCTTCACGCCCAAGCCCTTCGCCAACCGCCCCGGCAACGGCGCCCACATCCACTTCAGCCTGCAGACGCCCGACGGCAAGCCCGCCACCCACGATCCCAAGCGGGCGGGAGGTCTCACCGAGAAGGCGGCCCAGTTCGCCGCCGGCATCGTGCGGCACATGCCCGCCTTGTGCGCTCTCACGGCCGCGAGCCCACCCTCCTACTTCCGCCTGGGGCCGCACCATTGGAGCGCCGGCTACGCCTGCCTCGGCATCACCAACCGCGAGGCCGCCCTGCGCATCTGCCTGCCGCCCAAGGGCACGGCCGAGGCCACGCGCCGGCTCTACAACCTCGAATACCGCCCCGCCGACGGCACGGCCTCTCCCTACATCGCCCTCGGCGCCCTCGTCCGCGCCGGCCTCGCCGGCATCAAGGAGAAGCTGCCGCTGCCGCCGCTCATCCAGCAGGACCCGCACGACCTGGGCGCCGACAAGCGCCGCTCCCTCGGCATCGAGGCGCTGCCCGCCACGCTCGCGGAGGCGCTCGCGCGCCTGGAGAACGACGCTGTCGTGAAGAGCTGGTTCTCGCCTAACCTCTGGCAGACCTACCTCGCCGTGAAGCGCAAGGAGATCGAGCTTGTGGCGAACCTCGGCCCCGACGAAATCTGCGAACGGTATCGCAACGCCTATTGATGCCGGTGCGCCCCTTTGTCGCTCGCGGCCGGCGCGGGAACGCCGGCGCTGGCGAACGTGTTGCTGTAGCATGCCCTTCCCGAGCGACGAGTCCGGCAGCGACGGGCGCGCGAAGTCGCCCTCGGAGCGCGCGCCATGACGCGACCGCCCGCCAAGCCCGTGATCGCGGTCGTCATGGGCGTCTCCGGCTCCGGCAAGACGACGATCGCGGCCCTGGTCGCCCACGCCTTCGGCTGCCAGTTCCAGGAGGGCGACGATC
Organism: Candidatus Acidiferrum sp.; assembly: GCA_035518775.1. Lineage (GTDB taxonomy): Bacteria > Pseudomonadota > Alphaproteobacteria > Dongiales > Dongiaceae > JBGPEQ01. Next base: position 4,103 of record DATIXH010000054.1, on the reverse strand, counting down.
TGCATCCGCGCGCCAACGTCGAGAAGATGCGCCGCGGCGTCCCGCTCACCGATGCCGACCGCCGGCCCTGGCTGGAGAAGATCGCGCAGGAGATCGACGGCTGGCGCGCCCGCGGCGAGTCCGGCGTGCTCACCTGCTCGGCGCTGAAGCGCGCCTATCGCGACCTCATCATCGGCGGTCGCAGGGACGTCTCGCTCGTCTATCTCCGCGGCTCCTACGATCTGATCCACGACCGCATGGCCGCCCGCCACGAGCACTTCATGCCGGTCGCCCTGCTCGACAGCCAGTTCAAGACGCTGGAGGAGCCCAGGTCCGACGAGCATCCGATCATCGTCGATATCGGCCGCCGCCCGGCCGAGATCGCGGCCGAGGTCGTGACCGCGCTGAAAGAACGGGTGCGATGAGCAAGCGGATCGAAGACTACGGCCTGATCGGCAACATGATCTCCTGCGCGCTCGTCGGTCGCGACGGCTCGATCGACTGGCTCTGCCTGCCGCGCTTCGATTCCGACGCCTGCTTCGCCGCCCTGCTCGGCACGCCCGAGCACGGCCGCTGGCTGATCGCGCCGCAGGGCAAGGCGCAGCATACGACCCGCCGGTATCTCCCTGGCACCGCCATCCTCGAAACCACCTTCGCAACCGCCGAGGGCGCGGCCAGCGTCACCGATTTCATGCCGCTCGCCCCGAGCGAGGAGAACGTCGAGCTGATCCGCATCGTCCATGGGCTCGAGGGCCGCGTGGCGATGGAGATGGAGCTGGCCCTGCGCTTCGGCTACGGCACGACCGTGCCCTGGGTGCGCCGGCGCGACTACGGCCTGCGCGCCGTGGCCGGCCCCGACGCCATCGACCTCGTCACGCCGGTGCCGCTGGTCGGCAAGGACATGAAGACCTCTGCGCGCTTCGCGGTGGAGAAGGGCCAGACCGTCCCCTTCACGCTCGCCTACCACCCGTCGCACCGCGCGCCGCGCTTCGTCGACGATCGGCAGGTCGTCCTGCGCCGCACGACCGATTGGTGGCACGACTGGTCGGGCCGCTGCCGCCTGCCGTCCGAGGCGCCGCCGGCATGGGCGGACGCCGTCATACGCTCCCTAATCACGCTCAAGGCCATGACCTACCAGCCGACGGGCGCGCTGGTGGCCGCGGCCACGACCTCGCTGCCGGAGCAGCTCGGCGGTCCCCGCAACTGGGACTATCGCTACTGCTGGATCCGCGACGCCACGCTCACGCTCTACGCCCTCGTCAACGCCGGCTACTTCGAGGAGGCGGACGCCTTTCGCCAATGGCTGCTGCGCGCCGCCGCCGGCTATCCCGAGCAGATGCAGATCATGTACGGCCTGGCGGGCGAGCGCCGCCTGACCGAGATCGAGCTCCCCTGGCTCCCGGGCTACGAGGGCAGCAAGCCCGTCCGCATCGGCAACGCCGCCCACGGCCAGCTCCAGCTCGACGTCTACGGCGAACTGATGGATTCGCTGCACACCGCCCGCCGCTCGCGCGTCGGCCCGCGCCGCGCCGAGTGGCGGCTGCAGACCGTGCTGCTCAAGAGCCTGGAGCGGCTCTGGCGCCAGCCCGACGAGGGCATCTGGGAGGTGCGCAGCGCGCCGCGCCACTTCACCTACTCGAAGGTGATGGCCTGGGTCGCCTTCGACCGCGGCATCAAGGGCGTGGAGGAGTTCGGGCTGGAAGGCCCGGCCGACCACTGGCGCCGGGTGCGCGACGAGATCCGCGCCGACATCCTGGCCAACGGCTTCGACGCGAAGCGCAACACCTTCGTGCGCCACTATGGCGGCCAAGGCCTCGACGCCGCGCTGCTGCTGATCGCTCAGGTCGGCTTCCTGCCGCCGCACGACCCCCGCTTCCGCGGCACGGTCGAGGCGATCGAGCGCGACCTGCTGGAGGATGGCTTCGTGCTGCGCTATCGCGCCGACAAGGCCAGCGACGGCCTGCCGGGCCCGGAAGCTACCTTCCTGGCCTGCAGCTTCTGGCTGGCCGACGCCTGCTGCCAGCTCGGGCGCTACGACGACGCGGTCGCGCTGTTCGATCGCCTGCTGTCGGTGCGCAACGATCTCGGCCTGCTGGCCGAGCAATACGATCCGCGCGCCCGCCGCCTGCTCGGCAACTTCCCCCAGGCCTTCTCCCACGTCGGCCTGGTCAACACGGCCCACAACCTGCTGGAGGCCCAGGGCCCGGCCGCCCAACGCGCCGATCACGAGAACCTGCCGCAGCCGCACGACGCTGCGAAGCAACCGCGGACGTGATTGGCGGGCCCGGCGCGGCTAAGATGCGGTCATCGCAATAGAGAGATCGCATCATGCCGAACTGGACCGTCGTCGCCGAGGGCCTGCTCTTTCCCGAAGGACCGGTCGCCTGCGCGGACTCCTCCGTGCTGGTCGTGGAGATCGAGCGCCGCACCATCAGCCGCGTCTCCCCGGACGGCACGGTCGCAGTGGTGGCCGAATTCAAGGGCGGGCCCAACGGCCTCGCCGTGGGGCCGGACGGCGCGCTCTATGTCTGCAACTGCGGCGGCTTCCTGTTCGAGAAGGTCGACGGCCTCAACCGCGTGCGCCCGGGCGTGCCGGAGGGCTATGCGGGCGGATGGATCGAGCGCATCGATATCCGCACCGGCGAGCGGCAGGTGCTCTACACGCGCTGCGGCGAGCATGCGCTGGTCGGGCCCAACGATCTCGTCTTCGACCGCCACGGCGGCTTCTATTTCACCGACCACGGCAAGCGCTACCCGCGCTTTCAGATGAACGGCGGCCTCTACTACGCGCTCGCGGACGGCTCGCGCATCGTCGAGGTCGCCTATCCGCTGATCACGCCGAACGGCGTCGGCCTGTCGCCCGACGGCGCGGCCGCCTATGTCGCGGAGACCGACACCGGCCGGCTCTGGGCGTTCGACCTCGAAGCACCGGGAGTCGCGCGGCGGCAGCGCGGCTGGACGCCGCACGGCGGCCGGCTCGTCTGCGGCCTGCCGGGCTATCAGCGCTTCGACAGCCTCGCCCTCGACTCCGCGGGCAACGTCTGCGTCGCGACCCTGAACACCGGCTGCATCTCCGTCATCAACCCGGACGGCAAGCTGCTGTCGCAGATCGCGACCGGCGACCCCGTCACGACCAACATCTGCTTCGGCGGACCCGACCTCCGGACCGCCTACGCCACGCTGTCGGGCAAAGGCCAGCTCGTGACGATGGAATGGGAGCGCGCGGGCCTGCCGCTTTGCTTCGCGTAGGGCGCGAATTCACGGCAGCACCTTGCTCACGCCCGCAATCAATTCTCCACGGCCATGCCGACCACGATGAGAACCTCGTAGTCTTGCTTCTTGCAGCCCTCGACCGGCGGCATCGACTCCCCCGGAGCGACCGGAAACGCCGTCATCGGCGCCTTGGCGGGAGAGCATGAATTCTCGCTCGCCGGCGTGTAGCGGGCGGAGCGGCAGCGCAAGTGCGTCACGTCGTAGAGCGTCGCGCCGTTGTCGAGCTCCCAATGCTGGACGCCGTCATCACCCCTGGGATGAACGGTCAGGACGGCCGTCACCTCGCGGCCGCCCGTCACGACGTATTTGCCGGGAGGAAGCGGGAACTGCGGCTGCTCCATGATCAGGCCGTGCTCCTCGAGCCACCAATCCGAGCGGTCGAATTTCCACTGTGCCGGCGCGACCCCGTCAGCCTTCAATGCGTCATAGCTGCTGAGCCGCACGCCCCGCGGCCCCGGATCCTCGCGCCACAGACCCCAGGATTCCGCGCCGCCGCCGGAGGTCGCCGCTGGATCGCCCAACGCCGCGATAAACTGCGTCGGAATCGGCTTGAGCACCGTCTCCGCGCCGACCGGCCCGGGCAGCGCGAGCAACGCCATCGCCAGCAGTGCGCCGCTCATGAACTGTGTCGTGCGCATGGCTGCCAAGATCATTCGGCCCTCCCGTGCGTTCGTTTCTCAAGAGCCAGTCGGCATCCACCGGATGAGCGTTGAGCTGGAGATTGCCATCTGGGGCGGGCACAGGCAATCCGAGTCGTCGCCGCGTCTGCGGAAGAACGACCGAGTCGGGCTTTTGCACGGCGAGCCCGTGGCCACTGCGCCGTGGCAGGTCCGCCGCGCCGAGCAATTCAT
>DATIXH010000053.1:0-7747 GCA_035518775.1 Candidatus Acidiferrum sp. | reverse complement strand
AGTGTGTGTCGACGGCACGCAGCCGCTCGCTCGCACCCTCCATCCGGTCCTGTAGTTCCTGCATGAATTCCCGGCGCGGCAGACCCGGCGGTATCGCCGGCAGGAACTCGATCGTGATGGTGCCGGGCCTCTTGTTGAAACTGCGGCGGCCCCAGAACAGGCCGGAATTGAGGGCCACCGGCACGACGGGAATGCCGAGGTCGCCGTAGAGCGCGGCGACACCGGGGTGGTAGGGGCGCCGCTCGCCCGGCGGGGTGCGCGTGCCTTCGGGGTAGATCAGGATCGAGCGGCCCTCAGCAACGGCGGCGCGGGCCGCCTTCAGCAGCCGCTTCAGGGCGCTGCCGCCGCCCTGGCGGTCGACCGGGATCATGCCGCACTGCTTCAGGTATGAACCGAAGAGCGGGACGCGGATCAGCTCCTGCTTCAGCACATAGGCGGGCTTGTCCAGCAGCAGGGGGAACACCAGCGTGTCCCAGGCCGATTGATGCTTGGCGGCGTAGATCGCCGGCCCGGCGATGCGGTGCTCGGCGCCGCGCACGCGATGGCCGAGGCCGACGAGCGCGCGCAGCAGCAGCAGGGCGCCGCGCACCCACAGGCCGCCCATCCACCAGGCGGCGCCGCGCGGCAACACCAGCGTCGGCAGGCTGAGGACGAAGATGAGCGCGGTCCACAGCGCAAACAGAATGTTGAAGAGCAGCGAGCGGACGGTGGTCATCGACCCGCCAGGCGGTCGATCCAGCTGCGCACCAGCGCGGCCAGGTATTTGTGGTATTCGCTCACGACCAGCCCGGCGGTGCCGGGCCACAGCCACCATTCCTTGCTCTTCACCTCCTCGGGAAAGACCGGGTGGGGCACGATCAGGGCACCCGCCAGGGCGTGGGAGAACTCCAGCAGGCTGCGGGGCATGTGGTAGTCGGCGGTGACCAGCCGCAGGCTGTGGATATTGTTGGCGGCCGCCCATTCGGCCGTCTCGGTGGCGTTGCCGAGGGTGTTGCCGGCGCGGTAGCCGATGGTGATGCAGCAGTCGATCATCTGTTGCGAGAGGCCGGCTGGCGCCTCGCCGATATGCAGCAGGTCGCTCAGGCTGGCGTCGCGGTAGACGCCGGAGATCAGCAGCCGCTTGGCCTTGCCGTCCGCGAGCAGCTGCAGCCCTTCGCGCAGGCGATCGCTGCCGCCGGTGAGGACGACGATCCCATCGGTCGCCGTCGCGGGATCGGCGACGCTGTCCGGGATCAGGCTGGTGAAATAGATCAGCCCGCCGAGCCAGATCAGAAACAGCAGCAGGCCCGCGCCCGCCCACCGCCCCAGTCGCTGGCGCAAACCTCCACCTCGCCGGCGCCGGAACACGGGTCGCGACGACCGCATGCGCTAGAGTTCGCGCCCGAGCACGTACAGCACGGTCAGGTGCGCCGTGATCATGGCGACGATGCTGACGGCGATCGGCACCACCGCCAGCGCCAGCCACTGATGGAGATCGAGCGCCAGGGTCGGCAGCAGCGAGGTCTGCGCATTGCCGAGCAGGCGGTCGAGGCCGATGAGCGTCACGCCGGCCAGCGCGGTGCCGCCGATGCCGCCGATCAATCCGAGCCGCATCGAATGCATGAGGAACTGCCTGGCGATGTAGCTGTCGCGGGCGCCCACGAGGTGGACGATCTCGATGACGCGGCGATGGATGGAAAGCCCAGTCCTCGTGACGAAGATGACCGTGGTCACGGCGGCGGCGGCGATCAGGCCGATAATGACGCCGGCGAGCAGTTCGATCGAGCGGGTGAAGGCCAGCATATCGCCCTGCCAGCGCGCATGGTCCTCGAACGTGGCGTCAGGGGTGAGGCCGGAAACGCGCGCCTTCACCGCCTCCAGGTCGGGCGGCGCGTCGGTCCGCAGCTGCACGACGACGAGATCGGGCAGCCGTACGTCTTCGGGCAGGCCGCCGGGCCCCAGCCAGGGCTCCAGCAGCTTCTGCTTCTCGGCATCGCTGACGACGTGCGCGCTCGCCACTTCCGGCATCCGTTTCAAGGCATCCGAGATGTCCGTCAGCAACCGTTCGCGCTCGCTCGCGGTGGTCGAGGCGTTCGGCGGGATCTGGATCGAGAAGGTGCCGGAAAGATCGCTGCGCCAGCGGTCGGCCAGGCGGTCGGCGCCCATGGTGGCGGCCAGCGCCAGCGCCGCCAGATAGACCATGCAGCCGATGATCCATGGCAGGAAGCGGGCGGAGCCGTCGCCGCCGAGCGGGAGATCGCTGCGCAGCAGCCCCATTCAGGCCGCCTCGGGCCGCGCGACCAGCCGCACCGTCGCGGATTCGACGCGCAGCTGGCGGTGCTGGAACTTGCCGACCAGCCGCTCATTGTGGGTCGCGATCACCACGGTGGTGCCCATCTTGTTCAGCTCCTCGAAGAGATACATGAGCCGCACGCCGATGCTGTCATCGACATTGCCGGTCGGCTCGTCGGCCAGCAGCAGACTCGGCCGCGCGATCACCGCCCGCGCGATCGCCACCCGCTGCTGCTGCCCGCCCGAGAGCGTGGCCGGATAGGCGCCCACGTGATCGGCCAGCCCGACCCAGTGCAGGAGTTCAGTCACATGCTGACGTACCTGCGATTCGCGCACGCCGGCAATACGCAAGGGCAGGGCGACGTTGTCGAGGGCGCTGAGGTTGCCGAGCAGGCGGAAGTCCTGGAACACCACGCCGATGCGCCGGCGCAGCAGCGGGATCTCGCGCCGGCGCAGGCCGTCGAGGTCGCGGCCGAACAGGTTGACGCGGCCGCTCGACGGCCGCAGCGCCATGTACATCAGCCGCAGCAGCGACGACTTGCCGGCCCCGCTCGCGCCCACCAGGAAGTGGAACGAGCCCGGCGCGAGCGTGAAGGTCGCTCCGCGGAGGATTTCCGGTCCGGCGCCATAGCGCACGCCGACGTTCTCGAACAGCACCAATGTCGTGGCATCCCGGCTGAACCGTGGCGCCGCAGGATGGCACAGGGGCGTTTGCAACGTCCAGCCGCCTGGCAGGCCCGCCGGGCCCGTGATTCTTGCGCTTGACCCGACTCAGGGCTAAACGATGGGGGACCGGCCAAGATCGCGTGTGATGATCGTCACCTGTTCCGCGTGCAAGACGCGCTACCTCACGGATCCAGCCGCGCTAGGGACGGTCGGCCGGATGGTGCGGTGCGCGAAATGCGGCCATACCTGGATGCAGCCGCCGCCGGCCGACCTGCCGCGGCGGGTGGACGTCATTTCGTCGGTGGGCGGCCCGCCCGACGCGTCGCCGCCGCGCTTCAATCTGCCGGCGCCCTACATCCCGCCGAAGCGCCGCCGCTCGCGCCTGCGCGCGGTGCTGGCCGTCGCGGCGGTGGTCGTGATCGCGGTGGTCGGCGCCGGCTATTTCGCACGCGCGCAGATCATCGAGACCTGGCCGCAGGCCAAGCGCGTCTACGATCTCATCGGCGGCCTGGTGAATACCTCGAACGCCACCCTCGACGTCGGCAACCTGAAGATCGTCCACCAGCCGGTCGAGGGCATGGAGGTGCTGGTTCTGCAGGGCGAGATCACCAACCGCGGCCTTAGTCCGCAGGCCGTGCCAGCCCTGCGCGCCACGCTGTTCGATGCCGACGACAAGGGCATCATGGCCTGGACCTTTGCCGGCGATGCCGCGGTGCTGCAGCCGGGTGAGACCGGCCGCTTCCGCACGCGCGCCATCAGCCCGCCCAACGGCTTCGACCGCACCGCGGTAACCTTCGCCGACAACGGATCCTTGTAGGGCGCGCGGCGCGCGCCCGCGGGCGGCCGCCGGCCGCCCCTACATGCAACGCGATCGGGTTCAGAACCGCTTCAGCAGCCGGTCGATGTAGTCACGCTCGACCTTCGGGCGTTCGCGGTCGCCGGAGCGGCGGCGCAGCTCGTCGATCAGCTCGCGCGCCCGCTGCACGTCGGACTGGTCGGGGATCTTCACGTCGCTGGTGTCGATGGAGCCGGTGCCGTTCTCGTTGCGGCCGAGCGGATCGCGGCCCTGGCCGTTGGGCTCCTGGCCCGGGTTGCGGCCGGCCTGTTGCCGGAGCTGCTGCATCATGGCGTTGGCCATGTCCTGCATGCCCTTCTGCAGCTCGCCCAGCGCCTGACTCTGCGGATCGATCGCTTCTCCGGGCTTGCCCTGCTTCAGCGCCTCGGTGGCGTCGCGCATCGACCGCTCGGCCCGCTGCAGCGGGCGCGGGATGTCGCCCATCATCTCGCCGTAGCGCCGCATGAGGTCGCCGAGGTCGCGGCGCAGCCCCTCCTGGTCGGCGGCGCCGGGATCGCCGTTGGGCATCTGCTGCTGCCCCTCGCTCATGTCCTGCGAGTGGCGGAAGGTCTGGTCGAGCAGCTCCTGCTGGCGCTTGGCCAGCTTGTCCATGTCATCGAGCAGCTTCATGGCCTCGGCCGTCGCCGGGTCGGTCTGCTGGTCGTAGGGCGCAGCCTGCATGTTCTCGAGCATCTCCTGCAGCTGCGACAGCAGGTTGCGCGCGGCGTCGCGGGCGCCGCCCTTGGCCAGCTCGCGGGCACGGTCCAGCATCTTCTGCAGGTCCTCGCGCCGCACTTCCATCGCGTTCGGGTCGAACTGGCGCTGATGCGGCCGCGCGCCCTGCTCCATGTCGCGCTTCATCTTGTCCATCAGGGCGTTGACGAACTGGTCCATCGCCTGCTGCAGCTCGTTCATCAGGCGCTCGATCTCCTCGTCCGACGCGCCGTTGGCGAGGGCGTCCTGCAGCGCCTGCTGCAGCCGGCGCAGCTCGCGCTCGGCCACCGCCAGGTCGCCCTCCTCGATGCGCAGGGCCAGCTCCCACAGCAGCGCCTGCACGGAGTCGACGGAGGCGCCGGTCTTGTCGAGGGTGAGCCGCCCCTGCGCCGCCTCCAGGCCGAGCACGACGACGAGGTCGCCGTTGAAGGCCGGCGGCTGCGCGCCGATGGCGTAGAGCGCGCGGGCGACCGAGCGGCGGTCATCGGGGTTCGCGATCAGCCGCTTGCGCTGCTCGATCACGGCGCGCGCGATCGGGTGATGGAAGATGCGCTCGGGCAGCACGATATCGACGGCGTCGCTGGTGGCGGTCTGGCCGAGGGCATCCTTCGCCGTCAGCTGGATGGTCACCGGCAGGCCGGCCCAGGGATGCGGCGTGAGGTCGTGGTAGCTGGTCTCCTGGGCCTTGCGCGGATCCGAGCCGGACAGGCTCAGCGGCAGCCGGATCTCCTCGATCTTGCCGGGGCCGGTCTTGCCGTCGGTGCGGCGGATGGTGGCGACCACGCTGGCGATGCCGTAGTCGTCGCTCGCCGCATAGGCGATGCGCAACGCCTTGCGCTCGCCCGCGCCCGGCGGCGACATGAAGGCGATCGACGGCGGGCGGTCGGGAATGATGCTCAGCGGCCAGCCGGCGATCTCGGCGCCGCCACGCGCCACCGCCAGCCGGTCGCCGGCGCGGATCTCCGCCTTCGCCTGATAGGTCCCGGGCTCGACCGCGGCGAACGGCGTCGCCGCCTGTCCGAGCATCAGGTCGGGCGTGTCCGATCCGCCCTGCAGGATGGCCAGCACGCTGGTGCCGACCGGCAGCCGCAGCTCGGTCGGCGTATCCGCGGCGGCGCCCGTATCGGCCTTGCCGCCGACCTCGAGGAACATCGGCGCCAGGTTGGTATAGGCCGGCGGGGTCAGCGACACCGTCAGGCTGACCGGGCCGGTGGCCGCCAGGGTCGAGAGGTTCGGCGTCACCGCCCGCAACAGCCGCTCGGGGGCGTCGCGCCAGCCGCCGACCACGGCGATCAGCAGCACCAGCCCCAGCAGCACGCGCAGGGCGAAGGGATCGCGCTGCATGAAGCCGGCCTGGGGCAGGCCGACCCGCAGCCGGCCGATGCCGCGCGCGATCTGCCGGCGGTATTGCTCCCACAGGCGCGAGGCGGCGCGGTCGCCGGCGCTGGTGGCGAGGTCGTCGGCCAGGCCGGTCAGCGGGCGGTGGGTCAGATCGTTCACCCGCTCGATCCGCCGCAATCCCTCCATGAAGCCGGGGAAGCGAAGCGTCGGCCAGATGCGCCCGACGGCATAGGCAAAGGCGACCGCGAAGCCGATGAGCAGCGCCAGATGGAGCCAGCCCGGCAGCAGCGGGAACAGGTCGAAGAGCGCGCCGATCAGGAACAGGCTGACCACCACGAAGGTCGGCCAGAATGACGGCCAGAATCGCTCCCACAGGATGGCCCAGCGGGCCAGCCAGATGCGGAAGCGGGGAAGGCGGATCCGGCGCGTCAGCAGGTCCGGATCGGGCGGCAGCGGCTCTATCGGGGCCTCCATCGGGTGGCCTGCGCGCGCAGGGCATTGGATCGGTCGTCGGCCAGCCAGCCCGGCAGCTGGTCGCGTTCCATTATAGCTTGGTATTCGGGCCGCCGCCTTACAATCGCGTATTCGTGAGCGCGCACCATCACCTCCGGCGCCGGCCGCCGCAGATTGTAGGTCGAGGCCATGACCGCCCCATAGGCGCCCGTGGAACAGATCGCCAACAGATCGCCCGCCGCCACCGGCGGCATGGGCCGCTGCTCGGCCAGCCGGTCGGTCGATTCACAGATCGGGCCGACGATGTCGATTTTCCGCGCCGGCGCATCCGAAGCCGGCTCCGCTACCGGGATGATGGCGTGGTAGGCGTCATAGAGGGCCGGCCGGATCAGGTCGTTCATGGCGGCGTCGACGATCAGGAAGTTGCGGCCGACGCCCTCTTTCACATAGATCACGCGGGTCACGAGGATGCCGGCGTTGCCGACGATCCGCCGCCCCGGCTCGTAGATGATCGGCAGCCCGAGGGCGCCGACGGTCGCCTTCACGGCGGCCGCGTAGTCGCGGACCGAGGGCGCGGTCTCGTTGCTGTAGGCGATGCCGAGGCCGCCGCCGACGTCGATCTCGCGGATCGCCAGCCCGGCCTGGCGGAGTTCGCGGGCGAGCGCCGCCATCTTGCCGAAGGCGATCCGGTAGGGCTCGATCTCCGTCAGCTGCGAGCCGATATGCACCGCCAGCCCGCTCACCTCGATGCCCGGCAGGCGCGCCGCCTCGGCGTAGGCCGCCTGCGCCTGGCCCAGCTCGATGCCGAACTTGTTCTCGGCCTTGCCGGTGGAGATGCCGGCATGGGTGCGGGCGTCGACGTCCGGATTGATGCGCAGCGCCACCCGCGCCCGCCGCCCGCGCTCGACCGCCACCTGGTTGAGCAGCCGCAGCTCCGGCAGCGACTCCACGTTGAACTGGCGGATGTCGGCATCGAGGCCGGCCGCCATCTCCGGCGCCGTCTTGCCGACGCCGGCAAACACGATCCTATCCTCCGGCACGCCGGCGGCGAGCGCGCAGCGCAGCTCGCCCTCGGACACCACGTCCGCGCCGGCGCCCAGCGACGCCAGCGTGCGGACGATCGCGAGATTGTTGTTGGCCTTCAGCGAATAGCAGATCGTCGCCGGCTGTCCGGCCACCGCCGCCGCGAACTCCTCGTAGGCCGCGCGCAGGGCGGCGTCGGAATAGCAATAGAAGGGCGTGCCGACCTCCGCTGCGACGCGCGCCAGCGGCACCTGCTCGGCCTGCAGCTGGCCACCGTTATAGTGGAAGAAGCTCATAGCGAGTTCGGATCGGGATATTGTCGCGGGAACTGATCGGTCTTCGGATCAGGCGGTTCCGGCGCGCCCTTCTTGCCGCAAGCGGAGAGAGAGATAGCGATAGCGAGAATCAAGAACATCAAAAAAAAGGTGTAGGGGCGGCCCCACG
>DATIXH010000052.1:0-2182 GCA_035518775.1 Candidatus Acidiferrum sp. | reverse complement strand
CAGAAAGCCGTGCGGCAGAGGCGGCCAGGGCCGCGCGGGAGGCCGCGCAGCGCGCCGCCGAAGCGGCACGAGCGGCAGCTGCAGCAGCGGCCGCAGACGTCTCGCAGTGGTCAAGAGACACGCTCACCGCGGCGGCAAGCGATGCTGAAGCCGCGGCACGGCGCTCGGCGGAGCAGGCAAAGAGGGCGATGGAGGCGGCCGCGCAGGAGAACAAGGAACTGGCGGCACGCGCTTCACGGCTCGCGAGCGACGCTCGGTCTGCCGCAGAGGCGGCGACGAAGAAGGCCGCCGACGCTGTCGCCGCGCGAAGCGCAGCCGACAAGCAACAGGCGGCGCGAGCGGCCGACGAGGCAAGGCGGGCGCTGCGCCGCGCTGCCGACGCCAGCGCCGCGTCGCTGAAGGCGAGCGAGGAATCGCTTGCCGCGTTCGATCGCCAGGCAAAGTCGCAACTCGCGAGCCGGTCTCGAGATGCCTCGGACGCAGCGAAGCGGGCCCACGACAAGGCCGTGGCAGCCGTGACCGCCGCGGACGCGGCGCTGGTCAAGTACTCGAGCGAAGCTGCCGAGACCGTGCGCCGTGCGGCGGCCGACGCCAGCCAGGCGGCCGACGAGGCCAGTGCGAAGGCGGCCGCTGCGGCGGAAAAGGCTGCTACCGGTGGCCGCGAACTGGCCAAGCGGGCGCAGCTGTCGGCGCAGCGCTCGGCCGAGGCGGCCAAGCAGGCGCTGGCCGATGCCGAGCTGGCAGCTCAGAAGGCGCAACAGGCCGACCAGGAGGCCGCCGGCAAGGCCGCCCAGCGGGCGCGCGCGTCGATCAAGCACGCAGCGGCAGCCGCAGAGGAAGCCGCGAAAGCCGCTCGGCGGGCCTGGCAAGCCGAGATGGACCGGCCGGAGAACAGTGCTCGCAGCAATTGACTGGAGGACACCATGCAAACCGACATGCTTCGCTATCTGGAGGACAACTGGGGCTGGATCGTGCTGCGCGGGGTGGCCGGCGTGGGGTTCGCCGTGCTCGCCGTGGCATGGCCCGGCATCACGCTGGCGGCGCTGGTCATCGTGTATGGCGCCTACGCGCTCGCCGACGGGGTGCTCGCGCTCGTCGCTGCGTGGCAGGTGCGCGATGCGGGCCGCCCCTTCGGCTGGCTGATCGTGGTCGGGCTGCTCGGCATCGCCGCTGGCGTGGTCACGTTCCTGTGGCCGGGCATCACCGCAATGGCGCTGCTGATGCTCATCGCCGCCTGGGCGTTCATGATGGGCATCTTCCAGATCGCCGCCGCGATCCGCCTGCGCAAGGAGATCGAGGGCGAGTGGATGCTGCTGCTGTCGGGCGTGCTGTCGGTGGCCTTCGGCGTGCTGATGGTCATCTACCCGGGCGCGGGGGCCCTTGCGATGCTGGCGCTGATCGCCGGGTACGCGCTCGTGTTCGGCGTCCTGCTGATCGTGCTCGGCTTCCGGCTCAAGGCACACGGGGCCCACAAGCCGGCGGCCGCGTAGCCGAACGGGGTCTCGCAGGGCCGCCCCTCCTCCTTCAGCAGGACGGGGCGGCCGCAACGCGCGCGGCCGCAGCCGCGGGACTTGGCGTTGCCGCGGGCGCGGGCCAGCCATCGAGCCCGCAAGGGCATGCTCACCGCTCAACCCCCGATGGCGCTGAACGCCCGGCAACGGCCACATGTCAGCTCGTGCTCGGTCGCATCGTCGGGAACACCCGGCTGCAACAGCTGCATCAGGCGATCGATGAATGTCGGGTCACGGGCCGGGATCTCTTGGCCTCCGACAAAGCGCTGGGCGACGTCGCCGACGAGCAGCGCCACGACCATCCGTGCCAATGCGATGGCAGGCAGGTCGGACCTGACCGCGCCACGGTCGGCCTGTGTCGCCAGCGCGGTGCACAACCGATCGGTCAGTGTGTCGCACGCGGGGCGTTCGGGGCGGCCCGTCGCCAGCCTGCACTGCAGCTGCATCGGCCACTGTTCCGATAGCTGCGCCCTCAGGCGCTCGAGGATTTCGCGCAGGTCGGCACCGGCGGCGATCGAGCTCGTCTCGAAGGACTGCCGGACCGGATCGGCGATCGCTCGCCTGAAAAGGGCCTGCTTGCCGCCGAACCTCAGCACGAGCGCAGGCCACGACAAGCCCACGGCGGCCGCCACTTCTCGTGTTCGCACCGCATAGCCGCGTTCGACGAACAC
>DATIXH010000051.1:0-5146 GCA_035518775.1 Candidatus Acidiferrum sp. | reverse complement strand
CGCCGTCCTTAAGCCGCTCGCCGCCGCTGCAGATGGGGATCACCCAGTCGCTGCGCATCTGCAGTTCGTCGTTCAGCGCCTTCATGGCGGCGTAGTTGAAGGTGTAGCGTGCGTCCTTGTCCTTCGTGCACCAGATCAGCGTCTCATGGGCGTTGGTGAAGCGGCGGCCGCGGAAGTTCGGCATCGGGTTGGTCTTGCGCCAGACCACGTCGTTGAGGATCCAGAACCCCAGGTCCTGCAGCCGCGCGCCGACGCGGTAGATGTTGTGATAGCTGCCGATCACCCAGAGCGTGCCGTCGTCCTTCAGCGCGTGCCGCGCCGCCGTCAGCCACGCCTCGGTGAAGCGGTCATAATCGGCGAAGCCGTCGAAGCGGTCCCAGGCCTCATCGACGCCGTCGACCACGCTGTTGTTCGGCCGCAGCAGCTCGTTCTCGAGCTGCAGGTTGTAGGGCGGATCGGCGAACACCATGTCGACCGAGCCCGCCGGCAGCCTCCCCATGATAGGAATACAGTCCCCGACGACGATCTCGTCGAGCGGCGGACTCTCCGACCCCTTGCCATTCCCGCGCCCCATGCCGCGCAGAATGAGTCAGGGCGATTCGGGCGTCAATAGTTATTGTTTGGATTCAATTGCTTGCAGGCAAACATTCGTAAACCGGTCGAAAAGACCGCCGGTGGTGTGGCGTCAGGCCCAGACGCACTAGGGCTTGTCTGTGCTCATCCGTGCCGTAGCCCGCATTGTGGTCCCAGCCATAGCCGGGGTGGCGGCGGGAGAGCGCCGCCATCAGCCGGTCGCGCGTGACCTTGGCGAAGATCGAGGCGGCGGCGATCGACAGGCTGAGGGCGTCGCCGTCGACGATCGGCCGCGCCGGGCAGGGCAGCTCGGGCGTGCGATCGCCGTCGACCAGCGCGATCGCCGGCCGCACCGGCAGGCGCGCGACCGCCCGGCGCATGGCCAGCATGGTCGCCTGCAGGATGTTGATGTCATCGATCTCGCTGACGCTGGCGCCGGCGATGCCGACCGCCGCATAGGGCCGCAGCAGCTCGAACAGCGCCGCCCGCTCCTCCGGCTCCAGCTGCTTCGAGTCGTTGACGCGGCGCGCCATCTTGCGCGGCAGCGCCGTCATGTCCAGCACGACCGCGGCCGCGATCACTGGGCCTGCCAGCGGCCCGCGCCCGGCCTCGTCGATCCCGGCGACCGGCCAGACCTGGCATGCGCGCTCGAAGCGGAAGGTCGGCATGTGCCGCTCATAGCGCGATTCGATGAAAGCGCCTACATTGAAATGGGGCGGTGGACCCGGGCCGTATCCCGCTTGCGAAACCGTCAATAAGGAGAATCGAAATGCCCACGACCGTGAAGGACCTGTTGGCCGCCGCCCGCGCCGCCGTACCCGCGATCACACCGCAGGAGACCGCCGCGCTCGCCGCCAGCGGCAAGGCCGTGGTCGTCGACGTGCGCGACGGCACGGAAGTGCAGGCGAACGGCAAGGTGAAGGGCGCGCGTCACGTGTCGCGCGGCCTGCTGGAGTTCAAGGCCGATCCGGACTCGCCGCTCTACGATCCGGCCTTCCAGAAAGACAAGACCATCATCCTCTACTGCGCCTCCGGCGGCCGCTCTGCGCTCGCCGGCAAGACGCTCAAGGACATGGGCTACACCGACGTCCGCAACCTGGGCGGCTTCCAGGACTGGGTGACCGGCGGGGGTGCCGTCGAGAAATAGGCGCGGCCGCCGGTGGTGCGGATGCCGGCGCCGGCGGGCGGCGCGCGCTATGATTGTTCGATCCGCAGGCTGTCGTAGCCCTTGGCGCGGTAGATCGCCGTCGAGATGATCCAGCTCACGATGAAGATGCCGACGACCGCGTAGCCGAAATTGGCGAGGTTGTCGTTGAGATCGCCGACGACGTTCCAGAACCCGCCCTCGAGGCCGAGCTTGTCGCCGATCAGGCCGAAGGCCTCGAGGCCGCCGATCAACAGGGCGACCACGACCGAAGCGGCTGTGATCGTCAGGTTGTACCACAGCTTCCGGATCGGATTGACGAAGGCCCAGCCATAGGCGCCGGTCATCAGCACGCTGTCCGTGGTGTCCATGAGCGACATGCCGGCGGTGAACAGGGCGGGGAACACGAGGATTGCCCAAAACGACATGCCCTGCGCCGCCTGCGTGGCGGAGATGCCGAGCAGCCCGATCTCCGTCGCGGTGTCGAAGCCGAGGCCGAACAGGAAGCCGATCGGATACATGTGCCACGACCGCGACACCACCCGGAACAGGGGGCGGAAGATGCGGGCGAAGAGGCCGCGGCCGGCCAGCAGCGCGTCGAGGTCCTCATCGGCGATCTTCTCGCCACGCCGGGCGCGCGCGAACGCCGACCATATGCCCTTCAGGATCAGAAGATTGGCGACGCCGATGACCAGGAGGAACAGGGCGGAGACGCTCGTCCCGATCACGCCGCCGATATCGTGGAACTCGTCGAGCCGGCCCTGCATGGCCGCGGCCGTGGCCGCGATGACGATGGATGCGAGCGCGACGATCGTGGAGTGCCCGAGCGAGAAGAAGAAGCCGGCCGAGTAAGGCGCCTTGCCGCCCTGCATCAGCTTGCGTACGACATTGTCGATCGCCGCGATGTGGTCGGCGTCGAAGGCATGCCGCAGGCCGAAGACGTAGGCCAGGAAAGCCGTGCCGAGCAGAACGGGCCGATCGGCGAAGGCGACCCAGGCCCAGATCCAGGCGGCGATGTTGGCGGCGATCAGGAAGGCATAGGTCAGCCCCGCCTTGGTCCTGACCCGTGACGGCCGATCATCGAAGGGATCGAGGAAAACGCTCTTGCCGCTACGCATGTTGATCCAACCCTCCATGATCCGGTAGGAGCACTTGCGGCGCACCGGCAAGCCAGCGGTAAAGGGCTCCGGTCAGCGAACCCAGCACCAGCCAGAAGAGGAAGCTCGTCACGACGACGGCGACGACGAAGCTGTGCGCCAGGCCCTCGGGCACGAGGCTCTTGTATTCGGCCGGCTGCGGCGCGCCATAGAGGTGCGGCAGCGCGATCAGCGCCGCGCCGAACAGGGTCGCCGCGATCTGCCGCGTGAAGAAGATGAGCGCCAGCCCGCCGGCGGTCGCGATCGCCGTCGCCACCCACCAGATCTGCCGGTCGAAGAGCGGCGCCGACTCCGTCCCCGGCACCTCCGGCGGCAGGCCCAACCCCGGCGCCAGCGTGAAGGTGGCGAACCCGGCGAGGCCCCAGAACAGGCCCTGGCGCCAGTCCATCGCGCGCCCGCGCAGGGCGTAGGCGGCGGTCAGCAGCAGGCCGAAGGCGATGCCCGTGAGCACGTCCGCCAGCACGGTGAAGGCGGTGCGCTCGAAGCCCTCGGCCGGCTCCCACGCCGCGGCGTCGTGATGATGCTCGGCTGTGGCGGTGTCTGCGCTCGCTGCGGGCGCGGCGGTCTCGCCGGCCTTCTCATAGGTCTCGGCCTTCAGGATGATCGGCACCGTGCCGATCGCATGGCCGATCGTCGCGAACAGTCCGGCGATGAGCCCCGCCAGCGCCGCCGCGAAGACGATGTTGCGAAAGAGTGTCATGGCGCCTGTCCCTAGTGGCAGGGGAAGGCGTTCGAGTGCCGCGTGTCGTGCGCCGCATTGTGGAAGGCGTCGAGGTGGGAGAAGCCCACGCCCCACAGCAGGAACAAACCGAGCAGCGCCGCCAGCAGGGCTGCGCCCGTTGCGCTCGCATGCGCGCCGATCGTCGTGCCGGCACGAGCGGTGTCGAGTGATGTCGTGTGCATCGTCGTCCTCTCTCGATCAGGAATGATGGCAGCGGGCAACCACAGCAGCAGCCGGTCCGGGACCGCGGATGTCGGTGGGAGTAGGGGAGTTCAGCATCGAACGGCCTCCGTTGGGGCACCCCGCCCAAGTCGCGTGAAAGCTTGCGCTCGGGCCGGCGGCAGGCCGGACCCAGGGCGCGGCGATGGCAGGTTTCCTGGCTTGCGGGTCGCTGCCCGGCATCTGGCCTTCCCGGTCGCCCAGTGGCCGCGTCGATGCCGGACTATCCGCCTACAGTTGCGGGGGCAGCCGCCGCTTTGGCCGACGCATCGGCCGCACGGCATTCCCTCTCCATCGTCGCGCGCATCGTGGCGGCCGTTTGACGCAGGTGTCAAGTCCGGGCGCGCCATCCTCTGATCTGCCCGCGCCGTGCGCCCGCTTCACGAGTCCGTGAGCGGCAAATCCGGACCGTGCCATGCGCCGTAAGGACGGCAGCGGGAGCGCTGCTCGCCGCTGCACGGCACCGGTCTCGGTGCATGCATCGCCACAACCGTTTGGAGGAGACAGACCGTCATGTCCGAAAAAATGTTGTTGCCCGAAACCAACGTCGCGATCGATCGGCGCGGGCTGTTCACGCGCGGCGCCCGCCTGGCGCTGTCCGGCACCACCCTGGCGCTGCTGACCGGCATCGGCGGCAGCACGAGTCTGCGGCGCGCGAACGCCGCCACCATGTCGGCCGATATCGACACACTCAACGTGGCGCTCGGCCTCGAGCACGAGGCGATCGCTGCCTATCAGGTCGGCGCCGAGAGCGGCCTGCTCAAGCCCGATGTGCTGAAGGTAGCAGTCGGCTTCCAGGGCGATCACAAGCAGCACCGCGACATCCTGGCCAAGACCATCGGCCAGCTCGGTGGCACCGCCGTCGCCGACGGCAAGCACAAGTTCCCGGTCGAGAAGCTGAAGACCCAGGCCGACGTCCTGCGCTTCGCCCTCGGCCTGGAGATGGGCGCCGCCAGCGCCTATCTGAGCACGATTCCCGGCTTCGAGAACCGCGATCTCGCCAAGGCCGCCGCCAGCATCATGGGCGTGGAGACGCAGCACGTCGCTATCCTCAAGAGCGCGCTTGGCGAGGCCCCGATCGAGAACGCCTTCATCATGTAGCCATCGCCAGCCCGCGCTCTCCCGCGGGCTCCGACGGTCGCCGCCGCCTCGCAGGCCGGAACCTCCTGCGAGGCGGCTCGCGGCTCATGAGACGAGATCAGGGAACATGAGACTCTTCTTCGCGACCGCGCCTGCCGTTGCGCTTCTGCTGTCGACGCTTGCGCCCGCTGTCGGCGCGGGCGCCGGCGATCCGGCGCGCGGCGAGCAGATCTATCACCGCTGCCAGGGCTG
>DATIXH010000050.1:0-22733 GCA_035518775.1 Candidatus Acidiferrum sp. | reverse complement strand
GTAGAGGAAGCGCTCGAGCCGCGCGGCATCCCAGCCCCTGGTAGCCAGGAGATAGAGCAGCACGCCGGGGTCGATCTGTCCGGTGCGCGTACCCATCGGCAGCCCGTCCAGCGCCGTGAACCCCATCGTGCTGTCGATGCTACGGCCGGCATGGATGGCGCACATCGACGCGCCGCTTCCCAGGTGGGCCACGACGACACGGCCTCCGGCAATCGCCGGCGCGACGCGCGGCAGCGACGCCGCGATGAACTCGTAGGACAGGCCGTGGAATCCGTATCGACGCACGCCCTCGCGGTGCAGCTCGTCCGGAATGGCGTAACGCAGGGCGACCTCGGAATGGCGATGATGGAAGGCGGTATCGAAGCAGGCCACCTGGGCCATGTCCGGGCGGCGGGCGCGGACGGCCCGGATCGGCGCCAGGTTGTTGGGCTGATGGAGCGGGGCCAGGGGCACGAGGCGCGCAAGGCGATCGAGAACGGCGTCATCGATCAGTGTCGGCTCGAAGAAATCGGGGCCGCCATGCGCGACGCGGTGTCCGATCGCCGATGGGAATTCGTTGCCCAACTGCTGCTGCAGCCAGGCGACGGTCTTGTCCAGCGCGGCCGGCACATCGGCGACCGCGTCGGCCGCCCAGCCGCTGTCGATCAGGACCTCTCCGTCCTTTCCCTTGGCGCGCAACTTGGGACGCGTCCCGATGCCATCGATCTGCCCCTTCAGGCGCCGCACGAGCCTGTCGTCCTCGCCGACCGCGAAGAGTTGGAACTTGATGCTCGAACTGCCGGCGTTGAGAACCAGGATGGTCTCGGCCATCGGCTCAGGCCCGCACCGGCTGCTTCGTGCGCAGGTAGTTCGCGTAGAGCGCCGCGACCGCGCAGGAGGCCATGCGCGTCCTCACCTCGTCGGCGCGCGAGGTCAGGATGACCGGCACGCGCGCCCCCAGCACGATGCCGGCGGCATCGGCGTTCGAGAGGAAGGTCAGGTTCTTGGCCAGCATGTTGCCGGCTTCGAGGTCAGGCACGATCAGGATCTGGGCCTGTCCGGCAACGGCGGAACGGATGCCCTTGATCCGCGCCGCCTCGGGGCTGATGGCGTTGTCGAAGGCCAGCGGACCATCCAGCTCCGCGCCGACGATCTGGCCCCGATCTGCCATCTTGCAGAGCGCCGCCGCATCGATCGTCGAGGGTATCTTCGGCGTGACGGTCTCGACGGCCGAGAGGATCGCGACCTTCGGCGTCCCCAGACCGAGCCCGACATGCAGGTCGACGGCGTTCTGGACGATGTCGCGCTTGGCCTCGAGGTCGGGAAAGATGTTCACGGCCGCGTCGGTGATGAACAGCGTCTTCGGATAGGTCGGCACGTCCATGATGAAGACGTGGCTGATCCGCCGCTCGGTCCGGAGGCCGGTCTCCCGCCGGGCGATCTCGCCAAGCAGCTCATCCGAGTGCAGGCTGCCCTTCATGATGAGTTGGGCAGCCCCGGTGCGGACGAGTTCCACGGCCTTGGCCGCCGCGGCGTGGCTGTGGGGAACGTCGACGATCTCCGTCCTGCCGATGTCGATGCCGCAGCTCTGCGCGACGCTCCTGATCTTCCCTTCCGGGCCGACGAGGACCGGCACGATCATTCCAGCTGCGGCGGCATCGAGCGCGCCTCGAATCGAGGACTCGTCGCACGGATGGGCCACGGCTGTCGGCACCGCGGGTATCTCGCGCGCGGCGGCAATCAGCCGATCGTATTTCTGGTGCCGACGCGTTGTGGCGTCTGCGATTTCGCTGCCCATCGCCCTTGCCGATCAGGCCGCTGTCGTCTTGGCGCCTCGGGAGCGCCGGGGTGACGCCGCTTCCAACCCGGCGGAAACCGCCTTGCCCAGTCGGTCGATATTCGGGGCCCCCGGCCTATCGACCGCCGCAAGCATGGCGTCGACCTCGGCAAGCCGCGCCTTCGCCACCTTGGTTCGCAAGCCGACGGTCTCGATCAGCCGCCGCAGGTCGCCCGCAGCCCGTGCCGCACCCTCCTGGTCCTTTGCCAACATCGATGGGATCGCCGCGACGGCGCGCTCCTCGTCCAGCAGCAGCATGAAGAACTGGTCGCGAACCAGCTGCTTGAATTCGGCGAGGGTGATGCCGCTGCCATGTTCCTCTCGGATGCGCCGAAGCAGGGCAAGGCCCCGTTCGTCGGCGGCTCCTTCGGCCAGTCGGATGTAGAGAAGGCCGCGGATCGCGGCCTCGCGCGGGCCGCCCTCTGCGATGCGAGCCTTCAGCTCAGCGATGCGCCCGGCGACGGCAGCCACATAGGCGGCGTCGGTGCCCGGGTGCCGCCGCGGCGGCCCATCGCTGGCCTTGAGTCCGGCCATGGCCTGGATCAGCGGCGAGCCGTAGACGAGATGGAACAGCTCTTCGCAGGCGTGGTCCCGGATCTCGCCGTAGCTCTCGAGCACCTTCTCGATCTGCCTCGACAGCTCCCCTTGCGCTTGCAAAATCGGGTTCTCGCGTTCCACAGGCTGCCGATTTTCGCGCACCTGGTCGGCGATCGGGAGCAGCGCACGCATGAGCGGGTTGGCGGCCGACAGCATCTCGTACTGCAGCCGGAGGGGATGCAGCCGCCGCAGCCAGTCGGCAAGCGCCTCGTTCGCAAAGGCTCGTACCCACGGCTGCAGCAGCGTCCGGTACAGTCCAAGGTTGATCTCCGAGATCCGCGCAACGGCGGCGAATTTCCGCTCGTCCTCGACGTCGTTGCCGCCCAAAGCCCGGATGGCGTCGAGGTCGCGAGCCTCGAAGCGCACGAGGTAGTCGCCGGCAATGAGATCGGCGGCCGGATCGCTCGGGTCCTTGGGCGTCATGACCGCCTCGTAGAGGCCGGGCGGGAGCACGTCGATCAGGTCGATGTTGCTGGCGAACTCGTCGTGCTCCTTCTTCGCCACCGAGCCCGAAACGAAGATGCCGAGATGGCCGATCGACTCGTGGACCGAGTAGACGATGGTCTGTCCGTGCGCGCGGATGTGGTCGACGCTTTCATAGAGCTCCAGAATCCAGCCGAGGGCCTGCTGCGGCGGGGTGATGTTGTCGCCCTTCGAGCAGAAGACGATGATCGGCGAGCGGATGTTGCGCAGGTCGAGCCGCAAGCCGTCGGAGGTGACGATCCCGGCGGTGGCGAGCTTGTTGCCGACGAAGAGCTCGTCGACGATGAACTGGATCTCCTCGGCGTTGAGGAGAACGTGGCCGCCCCACCAGTCTTCGAAGCCGAGATAGCGCGGGGCCTCGCTGTCGACCTTGGAATAGAGATTGTACTGCTTCGTCCAATAGGTGTTAGCGGGATTGAGGTTCTCGAAGTTGCCGACGAGCCAGGCGCCGTCGAACTTGCCATTGCCGAGATCGCCGAAGAGCGCCGTGAGCCAGCTCCCGCCCAGCAGCCCACCGGTATAGCGCATCGGGTTCTTCCCGCGCACGCCGGCCCAATAGGAGAGCGGCGATCCCGCGATCAGGATCGGGCCGAAGAGCTCCGGCCGCGCAGCCGCGAGCATCATGACCGCCCAGCCCGCCTGGCAGTTCCCGATCACGGCGGGTTTGCCCTCGGCCTCCGGGTGGAGGTCGATGACCCGCTCGAGGAACGTGGCCTCGGCGTTCATGATGTCTTCGATCGTCTGGCCGGGCATGGGCTCCGGCAGGAAGCCGACGAAGTAGCAGGGATGGCCGGCCTTGAGCGCCACGCCGATTTCGCTCTCGGCCTTGAAACCGCCGATCCCGGGCCCGTGGCCGGCGCGCGGGTCGATGACGACGAATGGCCGCTTGCGCGGGTCGGTCTCGACGCCGGCGGGCGGCGCGATGCGCACCAGCGCGTAGTTCACAGGCCGCGGCAGTTTGCGGCCGTCGGCGACGAGCGTGTAGTCGAACTTGAGGACGTTCGGCGCCGTCTTCGCAGTGTTGGCGAGATAGTTGTCGCCCCGCTGCCGCATCACGTCCCAAAACAGCACGGTCCGTTCGCAGGCGTCGCGCCAGTACGACCACGCATCCTCGGCGAGACCGCCGGACGGCATCACTCCAAAGGCCGTCCCCATCCAGGCCGACGAGGGACTGGTGTCAGTCGTCACTTGGCGCTGATTCATTGGGTGTCTCACCGGCTTGAATGCGGACCGTGGTCAGTACCACGCGAGGGCGACAGAATAGTGACGATGGACTCACTCGCGCTTGATGCAGATCAATCGATCGATCGCTCAGCAACGATGCTGCGCATTGTCGACGGCTCGCACCGACGTCAGTAGGACATGGAGACCCTCGTCGCAATTGGACGAAAGTCCAATGAGGGGCAGCGTCTCCGCTGCGCTGACTGCGCATCGGAGGGATTGCGGCCTCGGCGGCCTGGCACGGGGATCAGGACCTTCCGAACGCCCGCCGCAATTCCTGCTTGGCTCGTTCGAGGATCCTGCGCTGCCGTGCAGGCAGGTTCTTGCCGGCGCGGTTCATATAGAAGGTCAGCATGGACATCGCTGATTGGTACGGCGAGGCCTTACGCCGCTTGCTGCGCTCGGCCGAGCGCTTGAGCGAGGCGGCGATCCGCTGCGCGCTGCCGAGCGTAAACACGCTCGACTCGAGATCAAGCGCGTTGCTCGCGCGCGTCACCTCGCCCGACCAATAGCGGCCCTTGGGGCGCCTCGTACGCTTCGAGCGCGTCGCGGACTTGCGTCGGGTCGTCGCCATCGTCCGCTTCCTCATCCTCGACGCTTGAAGAACTGGACGGCGCGCTCGTGTCGTTGCGCGGCCGCGCGCGTGTTGAACGTGCCGAGGTTGCGGCGGCGGCCAGTCTTCGGGTCGCGCTTGCGCGAGTATAGGCGGTATTTGCCGGACGCGAGTTTTCTGATCATGGGCATCCTCCTGACATGCCGGACCTAATTAGGAGCAATACAGCAGACTAGGCCGAAGGTTCCGGCTGCTTAGTTCTTGAAATGTTCCGAAACATGGCCTATATTTCGGCCATGGCTCAGCACGTCCCGCCCGACCCAACCGACGACGCCTTGCCCGACCAGGCGATCAAGGGGCGCGGCGCCGTCAGCAATCGCGTGAGCCGCTATTTCAAGGAAGAGCGGGCGCGCACCACCGACGGTTGGGACACGCCTGACGACGAGGACCTGCCCCCGCTGCGCACCACCGTGATGCGCGACGCCACGCGCACGATCATCGCGCGCAACGAATCGCCGGACATCGGCTTCGACCGCTCGATCAATCCCTATCGCGGCTGCGAGCATGGCTGCATCTACTGCTTCGCGCGGCCGACCCACGCCTATCTGGGCCTGTCGCCGGGACTGGATTTCGAGACCAAGCTGCTGATGAAGCCGGACGCGGCGAAGCTGCTCGAGCAGGAGCTGCGCAAGCCCGGCTACCAGCCAGCGGTGATCGCGATGGGCACGAACACCGATCCCTATCAGCCGATCGAGCGCGAGCACCGGATCACCCGCGGGATTCTGGAAGTGCTGCGCGACTTCAACCATCCGGTCGGCATCGTGACGAAGTCGGCGCTGATCCAGCGCGACATCGACATTCTGGCACCGATGGCGGAGAAGCGGCTGGCGCATGCCTTCGTCTCCATCACCACGCTCGACCGCGAGCTGGCGCGCAAGATGGAGCCGCGGGCGGCGACGCCGCCGCGTCGGCT
This sequence comes from Candidatus Acidiferrum sp., assembly GCA_035518775.1. Classification (GTDB taxonomy): domain Bacteria; phylum Pseudomonadota; class Alphaproteobacteria; order Dongiales; family Dongiaceae; genus JBGPEQ01. Next base: position 17,090 of record DATIXH010000050.1, on the reverse strand, counting down.
GGAGACGATCCGTGCGCTGGCGGCCGCCGGCATTCCCGTGGGCGTGATGTCGGCGCCGATGATCCCGGCGCTCAACGACCACGAGATGGAGAACATCCTGGAGGCGGCGGCGGCGGTCGGGGCCACGGCGGCCGGCTACACGGCGCTCAGGCTGCCGCTCGAGATCAAGGACCTGTTCACGGAATGGCTGGAGGCCCACGCGCCCGGACGTGCGCAGCACGTGCTCGAGCTCGTGCGCACGATGCGCGGCGGCGAGCTCTACGACTCGAGCTGGGGCGAGCGCATGCGCGGCACCGGGCCCTATGCCGAGCTGCTGCGGCGGCGCTTCCAGGTCGCGCGCAAACGGCTGGGCCTCGACCGCGCGAGCGCGCGCTGGAACTTCGACCTCACGCTGTTCAAGCCGCCGCCGCGGGCGGGCGACCAGCTGACGCTGCTGTGAGCGGACGCCACGCAGGTTCGAGACTCTTGTAGGGACGACCGGCAGGTCGCCCGTCTCTCTGCCGCAACGTGAAGCGCCACGCCAATTCGGTTCGTCTGCAGCACGGGCGACCTGCCGGTCGCCCGTACAAGAAGGACGTCAGCGAATGACTGTGCCGTTGATCATGGCCGGGGTGCAGCGGGTGCCGCCCTCCGCCCGCAGATAGGTGATGGCATGGGTCCAGTCGGTCGGCGGGCCCCAGCTGCCGTTCGAGTGGGCGCCGGCCACCTTGCACATCAGCTCCTCGTTGTCAGTCACGACCGTGAAGCGGTCGCCGGCGCGGCGCGTTTCATGCGGGATGCCGCCGCCCGAGCTGGCGGCGAACGCTGCGGAGGTGAGGAGAATCGAGGCGGCCGCCGCCGCCATCACCAGATACGTCTTCATCGGAAGATCCCTTTCCTGGCATCAGCGCGCGCCCACCGTGCCAAACGCAGATGGGCGAAGGTTCCGTCGCCGGCAAGCGACCTGCGACGTTCCGTCCCTCCGCGGAGCGAGCACGCGGAGAGGGCGCGCCGCAGCTTTCGAGCACAACAGCCGGGCTTTCCTGTAGAATGCGCCGCCGATCGTTGGACGGGCGAGCATGGAGGCGCGCATGCCGCAGGCGCGGACGACCAACCGCATGATCGTGCGCACGGCCGGGCGCGACGACGCCGGCCCAGTCGCCGCCCTGACGGCGCAGCTCGGCTATGACGAGGCGGAGGACGAGATTCGCAGGCGGATCGAGGAGATCCACGCGCCGGGCAACGGCGAGATCTATGTGGCGGTGGTGCCGCCGGACATCGTCGTCGGCTGGATCCAGGTGTTCGCGCTGCTGCTGGTGGAGATGCCGCCGCTGGCGGAGGTGGGCGGCATCGTCGTGGATTCGCGCTACCGGCGGATCGGCGTCGGCCGCAGCCTGATGGAGGCGGCCGAGCAGTGGGCGCGGCAGAACGGCCTGACGACGCTGCGCCTGCGCTGCGGCAGCCGGCGCGAGGAGGCGCGCGACTTCTGCCGCCGCCTCGGCTATCGCGAGGTCGCGGCCGCGACGCTGTTCTCGAAGCTGCTGTAACCTCCCGCATGGGCTTCGTCCGCTGTCCGGCGTAGGGAGTCGGGCAACGCGGCAGAAACGGGCCGACGACGACGGAGATCGGACACCCTTCATGAAAACGCTCTCGCAGGTTCTGGCCGTCATCGCGGCGATCATGGGCGCCCTCCTCATGCTGAATGCGGCCTGGGCACAAGAGCGACCGGACCGAGAATTTCGCGAGTGTGCCGACTGTCCGCAGATGGTGGCCGTCCCGGCCGGCAGCTTCGTGATGGGCAGCCCGGCGACCGAGCACGGACGGTTCGACTCGGAAGGGCCGCAGCATCCCGTCACGGTACGGGCCTTCGCCCTCGGCAAGTACGACGTGACGATCGCCGAGTTCCTGATCTTCCTGCGCGAGACCGGTTACCAGCCCCTGCCCTGCGACGAAATCCTGCGTATACGCTGGCAGTCGCAGGGGCACGGCGTGGCAAACGCGCCGGTTACGACGGAGCCGCCGCTGTGGCCGGCGCACTGTCTGAACTGGAGCGATGCGCAGGCCTACATCGCCTGGCTCAATCGTAAGATTCGCGACGCGCCATCCGCGGCCGGCAGGCGTACCGGACCCTACCGGCTGCCGAGCGAGGCCGAGTGGGAATACGCGGCCCGCGCGGGGACGGCGACGGCGCGCTGGTGGGGCGATGGCGTCGGCGTCGGCAATGCCGACTGCAACGGCTGCGGCAGCAAATGGGACGGCCAGCTCCTCGCCCCGGTCGGCAGCTTCGGCCCCAACCCCTTCGGCCTCTACGACATGCTGGGCAACGTCTGGCAGTGGGTGAATGACTGCTGGAACGAGAATTATGTGGGAGCGCCGCGCGACGGCAGCAGCGCGACCAACGGAGACTGCACGCGGCGCGTGCTGCGCGGCGGCTCCTGGATCAACCTGCCGTCCTTCGTACGCTCGGCCGCGCGCAGCAAGGCCGAGGCCGATGGCGGCGATTCCGACTACTCGAACTATGCCGGGTTCCGGGTCGCGCGGACGCTTCCGTAGGGCCGCAGCGGCACCGCTCGCAACGCAAGCCGATCACTGCGAGAGCCGCTTGGCATTGAAATCGATGACGATGTCCTTGGCGATCTCGTAGGCGCCGGGCGGCAGGGACAGCGGGGAAGACAGCAGAACGGCGTTGCGCGCGCTGAGGGCGAACTCGAAATAGGCGTGGTCGGGGCGATAGCGCGCCTCGTCCACGATCTCGGCTTGGTTCACCGTTCCGTCACGGGCGATCAGGATGTGGATGGCGACCGTCCAGTTGCGGCCCTTGATCGCTTGGCGGTTCGGATTCCAGCGGCGCTCGACCTGCGCGCGGATGAAGTCCTTCACCCCGTAGGTCGCATCGCGGGCCCGGGCGGCGTCGGCGGCGGCAGCCGTCACATTGGACGCGCCCGCGCCGTCCTGCTGGCGCGGGTTGGCCGGCACCGGCGGCGCCGGCTGCTTCAGCTGCGCCAGTTGCTTCAGCCGCTGGGTCAGATCGTCGGCCGGGACCTGCGGACGCGGCAGCTTGGTCGTGGGCTGCGTGGCGTCCTTCGGCCCCTGCACGCGCTTGGGGGTGTTCGACCTCCGCTCCGCTTTGGTCATGCTCAATGGTTCGGAGGTCGCGCGATCAACGACGTCGTGGCGAACGTCCGGCGGTGGCGTAGTCTGTTCGGGCGGCACCGCTTCCGGATGCGCGCGCGGCGAGACTTCCCTGGCCTGCTCCTGCGGCAGCGTCGCCACCTGCGCCTGCGCCGGCGCGGCGGTCTTCTGGCCGAAGACGACCAGATCCACCGGTATGACGAGGAGCTGCTCGGGCGGCGGCGCGCGCTTCAGCCAGGGCCAACCGAAGAGGATCAGCAGGACCACCAGGACATGCAGGGCCAGCGAGGCAACGCCGCCGCCCGCCATGTGCCGCAGGCGCCTCTCCGCAACGGGGACGATCGCTATCGGAACCGGGAAATCTCTGTCAGTCGCTGCGAGCACTACGGTGGATTTCACGGTTGAAGTGCAACACGTTGAGAGAGGGCATTGAATACCTCCAGGGGAGTGCGGAAGGAAAGGCACTTTCGGGGGGTGTTGTTGTAGCGGTCGATGAGGCGATCGAGTTGTCGTTGGGTGATGCAAGCGAGACCGGATTTTCTGGGCAGAGGTCGCCGCAAGCGTCCGATGGCATTCTCGATGCCGCCCTTTTGCCAAGGTGCATGCGGATCGCAGAAGAAGGTGCGGATGCCGAGCTGAGCGTTGAGGGCCCCGTGCAAAGAGAACTCGGAGCCGTTATCGAAGGTGATGGAGCGCCGCAGCTTGGGCGCGAGGTGTTTGAAGAGGGCAAGCAAGCTGTCGAGCACGGGTTTGGCAGCCTTGGAAGGCTGGCGCAGCAGGCGGGTCAGCCGCGAGACTCGCTCGTGAGTAACGAGCAGCGCCTGTCCGTAGGTTCGGAAGAGCATAAGGTCGGCTTCCCAATGGCCGGTCTGGCGGCGAGCGTTGGCGACTTTGGGGCGCCGGCTGAGGGGCACGCGGCCCTGGATGTAGCGCGCGGGACCGCCGCCACCGCGTCTGCCGCGCCGTCCGCGTCTGGACTTGTGCCGCGGCAGCAGGCGATGCCAGTAGTCCTTCTGCGCCGAGCGATGGTAGACGAAGCGATAGATCGACTCGTGGCTGATCGTCGGGTACTTCTGAAGGTGCGCCAGCCGGCCGGCGATCTGCTCCGGCGACCACCCCATCGCAAGGAAGTCGCCGACGATCGCCCGCAGCGCCGGTTGGCGCGCCAGCTTATGGCGCGCATCCCAGCGTCGGCGGCGCTCGGTCAACAGCTGGGCCCGGGCGCCGTCATAGCGGCCGCCAGGCCAGCCCCGCGTCGGCTGACTGTTGCGGCGCAGCTCCCGGCTGATCGTGCTGGGAGCGCGCATCAAGACCTGCGCAATCGCCCGCTTCGATTGGCCGGCTGCATGCAGCCGGCCAATCGTCTTACGCTCAGCAGCGCTCAGCTGCTCATAGAACGTCCCCATCGCAACACCACCCTAGCAGGGTGTTGCACTTCGGACGTGAACTCAGGTACCGCCGGCCTCCCACGAGCACGCGCCCGATGCCGACCGCCGCGTCTACGCGGCCTTGCACGTGGGGCAGGTGCCCTGCAGCTCGATGGTGACGCGGTCGACGGAGAAGCCGGCGGCGCGGGCGCTGTCTTCCACCACGGCGAAGACGCGGGGGTCGGCGAGCTCGGTGACGTCGGAGCACTTGCTGCAGATCAGGAACTGGCCGAGATGCGGGCGATCCGGCTGGGCGCAGCCGACGAAGGCGTTCAGCGATTCGATGCGGTGGATGAGGCCGTGCTCGAGCAGGAACTCGAGGGCGCGGTAGGCGGTCGGCGGCGCGGCCGGGCGGCCGTCGCGGCGCAGCGCGTCGAGGATGTCATAGGCGCCGACGGGCGCATGGCTGCCCCAGACCAGCTCGAGCACGCGGCGGCGCAGCGGGGTCAACCGGCCCCCGCTCTGCGCGCAGACGGCCGACGCGCGCCCGAGCGCATCGTCGATACAGTGCTGGTGATCATGCGCCGAGGCGTGTTCCGCTGGCATGGAGGTCTCCTACTCTTTTCGCTGCATGATCAGCCCGCGTCCTTCGACAAGCTCAGGATGAGGGCGAGATCTTGGTGGCATGAAGAAAGCACCTCATCCCGAGCCCGTCGAAGGACGCACATCGCCGATCCTGCTCTCCTACATCCCGAGCATGGCCGCCTTCAACTGCGGGACGTTGTTGTCGAACATCTTGAGGTAGGTGTCGGCGGGGCCGCCGGGCGGTGAGAGGGCGTCGGAGTAGAGCGTGCCGCCCACTCTGGCCCCGCCTTCGCTGGCCAGCGTCTGCACGAGTTTCGGGCTAGTCATGTTCTCGAAGAAGACGACCTTGATGCCTTCGGATTTCATCTGTCGCAGCAGCTGGGCGATGCCGGCCGCCGATGGCTCGGCCTCGGTGCTGACGCCTACCGGTGCCAGGAACTCGATGCCGTAGGCGGCGCCGAAATAACCGAACGCATCGTGGGAGGTGATGATGCGACGCTGGGCCGCGGGCACGGTGCTCAACTCGGCGCGGACCCACTTGTCCTTGGCATCGATCTCGGCGGTGTAGGCGGCGGCCGCGGTTCGATAGGCATCGGCATCGGCCGGATCGGCGGCGGCGAGCGCGGCCGCGACGTTGGCGACGTAGAGCCGGCCATTGCCCAGATCCTGCCAGGCATGCGGATCGGTGACGGTGGTGCCCTCCTCGTCCATGCTGCGCGACTTGACGCCCGCGGTCGCCACGGCGACCCGGCCCTTATAGCCGGCGGACTGGATGAGGCGATCCATCCAGCCTTCCAGGCCCAGGCCATTGACGATGACGAGATCGGCCTGCGCCACGGCCTTGGCGTCGGCGGGCGTCGGCTCGAAGACGTGGGCGTCGCCGTCGGGACCGACCAGCGTGGTCAGCGCGATGTGATCGCCGCCGACGGTCTTCACGATGTCGCCGAGGACGCTGAAGCTGGCGACGACCTTGAGCTTGGCGTCGGTCGGGTGGGCGGCAGCGGGAACGAACAGGGCGGCGGCGGTCAGGGCGGCGAGAAGTAAGCACCGACGATGCATGAATTCCTCCACGTTCTGCGGGATTCAGGACTCGTAATGTGGCCGGGCGATCAGGTTCTGACGCAGACTGCCTTGGCTCCCGACGGCCATCGAAAGGAGATAAAGGACGCCGGCGGTCAGCACGATGGCCGGGCCGGAGGGTAGGTCGAAATGGAACGACAGGAGCAGGCCGAGATAGCCGGACAGCAGGGCGATCGCCGCACTGACCGCGGCCAGCGACCACACCGCGCTCGACCAGAAGCGCGCAGCCGCGGCCGGCAGCATCATCAGGCCCACGGCCATCAGGGTGCCCAGCGCCTGGAAGCCGGCGACGAGGTTGAGCACGACCAGCACCAGGAACAGGATGTGGTAGCTGGCGCCATGGCCGCCGACCGAGCGCAGGAAGCCGGGATCGAAGCACTCGACGATGAGCGGTCGATAGATGACCGCGAGCACGGCGATCGAGACCGTCGCGATCGCGCTCACCAGGAGCAGCGAATGATCGTCGACGGCCAGGATGGTGCCGAACAGCACATGCATGAGGTCGACGTTGCTGCCGCGGGTCGAGACGATGAGCACGCCGAGCGCGATCGAGATCAGGTAGAAGGCCGCGAAGCTGGCATCCTCGCGCAGCTGGGTGGCGCGGGTCACGAGGCCCGAGGCCAGCGCCACCAGCACCCCGGCCACGAACCCGCCGATGCTCATGGAGACCAGGGAGAGGCCGGAGATGAGGAAGCCGATGGCGGCGCCCGGCAGCACGGCATGGGACATGGAGTCGCCGATCAGGCTCATGCGGCGCAGCACCAGCAGCACGCCGACGGGGCCGCAGCCGAGCGACAGCGCGGCGCAGGCGACGAGGGCGCGGCGCATGAAGGCGAAATCGACGAACGGGGCGGCCAGCAGGTCGTAGAGCGCGCTCATGCCGCCACGCTCCGGCCGCAGATCTCGGGGTTCTCCTTCCAGCGCTCGAGCATGGCGCCGGCGCGCTGCAGGTTGGCGGAGGTCAGCACCTCGGCGGTCGGACCCCAGCCGATCTGCTCGCGCGCCACCAGCAGGGTCTGCGGGAAGTGCCGCCGCACCTGCTCGAGGTCGTGCGACACCAGCACGACCGTGCGCCGCTCGCCATGCCAGCGATGGACGAGGTCGAGCAGGTCATGGGCGGTGTGGGCGTCGATGGCGGTGAAGGGCTCGTCGAGCAGGATCACCGGGCAGTCCTGCAGCAGGGTGCGGGCGAAGAGGACACGCTGGAACTGCCCGGCCGAGAGGCTGCCGATCGGGCGCTGCTCGAAGCCGGCGAGGCCGACCGCCTCCAGGGCCGCGGCGGCGGCCGCGCGCATGGCCGGCGTGACGCGGCCGAAGACGCCGATGCGGCCCCAATGGCCGAGCTGCACCATATCGAGCACGGAGATCGGGAAGCTGCGGTCGATCTCGGCCTGCTGCGGCAGGTAGGCAATCTGCGACGGCCGCAGGGCACCGAACTCGATGCGACCGGCGAGCGGGCGCAGCAGGCCGACGATGGCCTTCAGCAGGGTGGTCTTGCCGGCACCGTTGGGGCCGACGATCGCCGTCAGGGAGCCGGGCGCGAAGCTGCCGCTGAGATGATGGACCGCGGGGTGGCGGTCATAGCCGAGGGTCAGGTCCTCGACCCTGATAGCGGCGGCGCTCATGGCCACCAGTCCAGGGCCCAGCCGACGGCGGCCCACAGCAGCGCGAGGAGGCAGAGGATGGAGCCCAGGCGGCCGAGCGCGCTCTGGCCCAGGAGGGTGGGGGCGTCTCTGCGGTCGGCAAAACCGAGCTTGGCCAAGGGTTTTCCTCTGTCGGCCAGTCAATGCATAGAGCTAAGATATGCTATAACGTAACATATCCTGTCAAGATTTTCCCCGCCCTGCGGGCTTGACCCCGCGATCCACGGCGCACTGGGCAGAGCGGTGCCGCGGCCAGATGGATCGCCGGGTCAAGCCCGGCGATGACAGTGTGCGAGTAGGAGGAGCGAGAGGATACGGCTAGGCGATCGGGCAGCCGCAGATCGGGCAGCGAGCGGCGGCGAGGGCTGACTCGATCTCGGCCTGCGAGTGGCCCTGCAGCTTGGCCGTCAAGTCCGCCACCAATTCGGCGTGATACGCGTTGTTGGCGCTGCAATGGCCGGCATAGAGCTTGGCCGCTTGGGCATCGGCCTCCTCGAGCGAGAGGGCGAAGGCGCGGCGCGCGGCCAGCAGAATCGCGGCGGCACCGCCGATGGCCGTCGCGGACATCAGGAAGCCTCGTCTGCTCATGGCGTTCATGGCTCGCACCCCTTCGAGGATTGGCGCACCGAAAGCTACGCTTCTGAATGACGCGGGTCAATCGCGCGGCCCGGACGGTTTGTCGCACCCGGCGGCCCGGCTTTCACGGCTGCCGGGACTCGTCGTTCCACTCGCGCGGCCGCGGCACGGCCGGAGCCGCCTCGCCGGTGCCCGGATCGATCGATGCTGGGGGCTGCACGTACAGCGCCGGCGCCTGGACCTGCTCCGCGCGCCGCTGGACGACGACCTTCGAGCCGCCGAGCAGCAGGCCGATGGCGATCAGCCAGCTGGCGACGATTCGCCCGCCGATCGTCAGCCAGGATCCCCTGAACCAGCACAGGAGTGCCGGCGGGACGGCGATTAGCCAGAGGCCAACCACGGCCGCGCCGCCCGTGAACCGCGGATCTGCGGGCGCGGGGTCATGGAGCGCGGCCAGGAAGCCGAGCGCCGCTCCGGACAAGGCGGTCGCTGGCAGGATGAGCCCCAGGCGCAGGCGCCCGGGCAGCGCCAGCGCGAGCCCCACGACCACGCAGCAGAGCGGCCCGAGATAGATGAAGCGGCGCGCGATCTCCGGCGGAAATTCGGGGTCAGAGAGCAGCCGGTGCTCGCCCAGGACGCCGAGCGGAATCGTGCCAACGAGGATCACCGCGAGCAGGATCACCCGCCACGGCGTCATGCTCGCCGTTGCGATGCCGATCCCTACCAGCGGCAGCACCAGATCGTAGCTCGCGATCGCATAGGCGCCGCCGCCGCCGATCAGCCCGCGGTCCCCGGCCGGCTGGAGCAGCAGGGCGGCCAAAGCCGCGCCGGCGACCAGCACGCCGCCAAGGGCGATCCAGCGCGCCGGTGACGCCGTGACCGGCGGCGCTGCCCTCATGCCAGCAGATAGAAGACGCCGCCGGCGGCGATCACGCCGCCCAACCCGCGCGCCAGCCAGCCGTGCAAGGGCTTGCCGAGCAACAGGCCGACGCCGATGCCGATGACATGGATCATACCGGTCGCCAGCACGAAGCCGGCGGCGTAGGCCGCGGGATCGGCTGCGCTCGGCAGCTCGACGCCGTGGGCGTACCCGTGGCAGAGCGCGAAGATGGCGATCAGCGCCAGCGGGACGATCTCGAGCGGCCGCCACTTCCAGGCGATCGCCAGGCCCAGCACCAGGATGGAGAGTGCGATCCCGATCTCAGTGTAAGGCAGCACCAAACCCGACATGCCGACGATGCCGCCGATCGTCATGACTAGCGGAAAGGCGACCGGCAGCGCCCAGACCGAGCGCCCGCCCATCTGCGCACCCCACACGCCGACCGCGAACATGGCGAGGAAATGATCGAGGCCCGTCAGCGGATGGGTGAAGCCGCCCTCGAACCCACCGATCGGACCCTGCGTGATGTGCGCGAACGCCGGCTGCGAGCACAGCAGCGGCAGCACGAGCCAAAGCAGGAGCGCGCCTGGCATGATGGACAGCCGGGATCGCGTACGACTTCTCTTGCTCATCGGTTGACCTCTCAAGCGCGGCGCCGATGCACGGCAATTCGGCGCGACCGCTAGGTGAAATCCGGATTTCGGCCCGGTGGCGATACGCTGACGATCGAAGAAATGCAAGCGCCCCCCATGCATGCGGCGAACCCCGCGGACCCGGCCGGCTGCGGGATTCGCCAGCGCGTTCCCGTTGCACGCCCGGGAATGGAAGCCCATTAATCGGCCAGCATGCCCTGAGGCAAACCCTTCCCATCGATGCTAGGCGAGAATCCGATGATGCGCTCTTGGCTTTCGCGGTTAGCCTTGACGATTCAGATCGCTCCGCACGTCCTCGCGACGACCATGGCGGCGTTGTTGCTGATGGTTGCCCTCCCGGCGCGTGCTCAAGCGCCCGCGACAGTCTTCCTGGAGGAACTGACCTGGACGGAACTGCGAGACCTTGTCGCAGCCGGCAAGACCACGATCCTCGTGCCCATTGGCGGAACCGAGCAGAACGGCCCGCAGATGGTGCTCGGCAAGCATAACTTCCGCGCCCGGGCGCTGGCCGCGAAAATCGCGCTGCAGCTCGGCAGCGCGTTGGTTGCGCCTGAGATCGCCTATGTGCCGGAGGGCGACCTTGCCCCCCCAACCGGCCACATGCGGTTCCCCGGCACCATTACGGTGCCACATGAGGTCCTGGCTAAGCTCCTGGAGTATGCCGCGCGCAGCCTGCGGCTAAGCGGGTTCCGCGACATCTGCTTCCTTGAGGACAGCGGGGGATACGAGAAGGATTTGGAGGCCGTGGCGGATCGGCTGAATCGAGAGTGGGCGGCGACGCCGGTGCGCGTTCACGCCATCATGGAGTACTACCGGGCTGCGCAGACCGACTACGTCCAGGCGCTCAAAGGCCGCGGCTATACCGACGCCGAGATCGGCACCCATGCGGGGCTCGCCGACACGTCGCTCCTCTTGGCCGTCGATCCCCGCCTGGTGCGGATCGACCGCCTCGACGAGGCCGTCCGGCTCGGCCGCGCCGGCGGCGCCTATGGGGATCCACGGCGCGCCAGTGCCGAACTGGGCCAACTCGGCATCGACGCCATCGTGGCGCAGACCGTCGCGGCCATAAAGAAGCATATCGCGAATCGCTGACAACGACTGCACCGGGCGGATGTCGCTCGCCTTCCGCACGCGCGGGTGAATCGGACGACTGAGGCGGTTTGTCGCACGCGCAGCTTACGCCGCAGATTCGAATCGGTGTATCCCTAGCTGCGTCATGCCACGTCGGTGCGCATTGCTCCTGGCCGCGAGTCTTTGCACTGCCGTGGCGCGCCCGGCGACCGCGCATCCGCATGTCTTCATCGATGACACCGTGACGTTTGTCTTTGCGGACGGCAAGATCACGGGACTGCGCCTGTTCTGGACCTTCGACGAGGTATTCAGCCAGACCCTGCTGGAGGACTTCGATGCGAACCGCGACGGCAGCTTCAGCGCGACCGAGATCGCCAAGGTCAAGAAGACGTCACTGCCCAGCCTCAAGCAGTTCGGGTACTTCGTCCATCTGTGGGTTGACGGCAAGCCGTTCACCGCGTTCGACGCCACCGACCTGATGGTCACCAACAAGAGCGGCGCCGTGAGCTACGACATGCAGATCACGCTGGCGAAGCCGCTCGATCCTCGTCATGCCAAGATCGAAGCAGCGATCTTCGACGATACCTACTACGTCGAGGTTGCCCTGCATGCCTCGGCGCCGGTACGGTTCAAGGGGGTTCCCGACGGCAGTTGCAAGTACGACGTCAAGGAAGACGAAAGCCGGGCCTACTACTATGAGACCGTGTATCCCGAAGTGATCACGCTGAGCTGTTAGCGGCCATGGTGCAAAACGGCAGAACCTGGCTGATCGTCGCGCTCGTCTGCCTCGCAGGCGCGCTCGCACTCCTTCTGACCGCCCCGCGGGCGCGCTCCGATTCCCTGCGCGGCGACGTAGCGCCAACGGAAGTGCCGGCAGCGACGAGCGCTCCATCGCTGCTGCACAAGGCCATGGTGCAGTTCGTGCGCCTGCAGCGGGACGTGAACCGGGCGCTGAGCGACGGGATTGTCGCAATCAAGGACGGACGCTCCTCCTCGGCGGCGCTGCTGGCCATGCTGATCGCGTTCGTCTATGGCGTGCTCCACGCCCTCGGCCCCGGCCACGGCAAGGCCGTCGTCCTCGCTTACTTCCTGTCGCGCGACGGGTCGGTCCTGCGCGGCCTCCGCATGGGCGCGCAGATCGCGCTGCTGCACGTGATCTCCGCGGTCGTGATCGTCGTGGTCGTGCACTGGCTGCTGGCGGTCACTTTCGCCCAGCCGATCGACCAGCTGCAGTTCCTCAAGGTCGCCAGCTACGGCGCCATCACCGTCATCGGCTCGATCATGGTCGCGCGGGCGCTGCGCGCGGTGCACCGACCCGCGGCCGACGCCGGCGGGCACGACTGCCATCACCACCACGCCGACGGCGCGCGCGACCTGTTGTCGATTGCAATCGGGCTGATCCCCTGCTCGGGCGCGGTGCTCGTGCTGATCTACGCGCTCGCCAACGGCCTGCTGCTGAGCGGACTCGTGATGGCAGCTTGCATCGCCATCGGCATGGCGCTCACGCTGTCGGCGATCGGCATCGCCGCCGTGTGGATGCGCCGGCGCGCGGTCGGCGCCAGTCGGCCGGACGCGCGAGCGCGTCGCCCTGCGATGCAGGCGGCGCTCGACGTGATGGGGCCGCTGCTGATCACCGCGCTCGGCGCCGTGCTCCTTCTCAGCACGGTTGCGTAGGACCTTGGTTATTGCTTTCTGCTAGAACTCAGCCCATGCACCAGAAAGCACCCCATCGACGACGACCGCGGATCGGCTTGGCCGGCCGGGCGGCGGGGTGGCTGGTCGCGTTCACGGTGCTCGTGCAGTGCGCGGTCAGCGCCGGCGCGGCGCTGGGCATGTGGATCGATGCGCAGGGCGCGGGCGGGATGGCCCATGCCCACTGCGCCGCGCACGGCAAGCCGGATCACCACTCGGGCCAAGCCAGCCACGATCACGAGCATTGCCTGCTCTGCAACATGGCGGTGGGCGATTGCCCGACGCCGGTCCTGCCCGCGCTGTCGCTCGCGCCCGGCGGATCGGCCGTCTCGGTCGCGACGTCGGACGACCTCGGCTATCGCAGGCTCGTCTACGCCAATACAGCGCGCGGGCCGCCCAGCCTGGCCTGACCGGCCCCTGGGTTTGGCGGCCGTTGCGCCGACCCGGGCGAACTCGCCGCCCCGCGGCGACCCCTTCACACGCAACCTGTAGCGGGACGCGACGCGCGTAGAGCGCGCGGCACGACCGCAGCATTGGAGATATCGATGAGCAGACTTCAAGCCTATGCACTGGCCGCCGCTCTCTCTGTCGCCGTTCCGGCAGCGGCCCTCGCCCATGCCGATCTCGCGAGCGCCGATCCGGCGTCCGGCGCCACCGTCAAGGCGGCGCCGACCGCGATCTCCCTCACCTTCACCGAGGAGGTCGAGCCGAAGTTCTCGACCATCGAAGTGCAGGACGCCAAGGGCAAGCGGTTCGACGACGGCAAGGCCACGACTGCGCCGGACAATGCGAAGCTGCTAAGCGTCAAGCTGAAGCCGCTCGCGCCCGGCACCTACAAGGTGATCTGGCACGCGACCGCGGCCGACGATTCGCACAAGACCAAGGGCAGCTACGCGTTCACCGTCCAGCCCTGACGATGGAGGCGGCCGAACTCGGCCTGGCGGCGGTGCGAGGCGTGCAGGTCGCCGCCTCGCTCTCCGCTTTCGGGACCGCATTGTTCTGGAGCGTGGTGGCGCCGCCGGTCCTGCAGGCGGCAGGCGGCGCGGCGCGCGCGTGCATCGCGGCGCGCTTCCGACGTCTGTGCTACGGCAGCCTGATCGTCGCCGTCGCGACCGGCCTGATCTGGCTGGTCGCGCAGGCCGCCTTCATGGCGGAAGCCGAAAGCCTGGCCGATGCTGCGGATGCGATTTGGCCGGTGCTGACGGACACGCATTTCGGGCGCGTGCTAGGCGCGCGGCTGCTGTTGTTGCTGCTGGCAGCAGCGGCGGCCGGACGCGGCGCGGGGGTCGCACGGCGGGCCCTGGCCGCAGCGGCGGTCGGCTCATCGCTGATCCTGCAGACCTGGTCGACGCATGCGGCGGCGGCCGCCGGCCTCGACGAGGCAGTGCTGCTGACCTCTCAGTCCTCGCATCTGCTGGCGGCCGGGGCCTGGCTCGGCTCGCTGGTGCCGCTCTTCATCGCTATTGGGTTGCTCGACTCCGAGCAAGGCGCCCGCGCCTCCCGCCGGTTCTCGCCGCTGGGCATCCTGTGCGTCGCGGTGCTGGCGGGGACCGCGCTCGCGCAGAGCTGGATCCTCATCGGCGGACTGACGGCATTCGTCGGCACCGACTATGGACATGTGGCGCTCGTCAAGCTCGCGCTCCTGCTGACCCTGCTGGCGTTCGCCGCCGCCAATCGCTTCCGCTACACGCCAGCCATGCAGGGCGCGACAAGCGCGGACGCCAGGCGCGCCCTGCGGCGGAGCATCGCGGCGGAGACGGCGGTGGGCCTGCTCGCCGTGCTGGCGGCATCGCTTCTCGCGGACTTGCCGCCGGCACGGCATCAGCAGCCGCTGTGGCCGTTCGCCTGGCAGTTCAATCTGGCGATCGTCGGCGATCCCGACTTCGGTCCGGAGGCGGTGGGCGGCCTGCTGCGTCTGGGCGCGGCGGTGCTGCTGGCGGCAGTCGCGCTGTTCTGGCGGCGGCTGCGCTGGATCCTGGCGGCCGCGGCCGTCGCTGCGGCCGTCTGGGCCTGGCCGCATCTCGACCTGCTGCTCGCGCGCGCCTATCCGACCAGCTTCTATCGCTCGCCCACGGGATTCGCCGCGGCGGCGATCGCGCGCGGCGCCGCGCTCTTTCCCCAGCATTGCAGCGTTTGCCATGGCGGCGAGGGCCGTGGCGACGGGCCGAACCCGAAGGCGCTACCGGTTCCGCCGGCCGACCTCACCGCCGACCATCTCTGGTACCACAGCGACGGCGAGCTCTTCTGGTGGCTGTCGCACGGCATCGACGCGCCCGAAGGCGGGCTGGCCATGCCCGGCTTCGCCGACAGCCTGAGCGAGGACGAGCGCTGGGCGTTGATCGACTATGTGCGCGCCCACAACGCCGGCGCGGCGATGGCGGCCGGCGGACGCTGGACGCACCCGGTGGCTGCGCCCGACTTCGTGGCGAAGTGCCAGGACGGACGGACGCTCACCATGGCCGATCTGCGCGGCAATGTCGCGCGGATCGTCGCGGAGGATCCCCAGGAGCCGGCATCCGCCGCCGTGCCGTCAGCGCCGGACGTCGTCACGATCGCGCTGCAGCGCGAGGCGCACACAACGGCCGCCGCGGACTGCGCGACGGCCGATCCGGCGCCCTGGGCGGCCTATGCGGTCGTGAGCGGCGTCGATCCGGAGGCGCTCGCAGGCACGCAGTTCCTGGTCGACGCGCAGGGCTGGCTGCGCAGGCGCGCGCGGCCGGGCGAGTCGGACGCGCTGGTCGCGGCGATCGCAGAGATCAGGGCCAACCCGCTCGCCGCGCCGGTCGAGCGCGGCCATCCCCGCGCGCCGTGAGCGCGTGAGGGCCGATCAGCCGGCTGTGATTCTTGGTGCTAGTGCGCGTAGGGGCCGAATACCAGCCTGATGCGCTCGGGGGTCCAGGGGACAGCGCGATCGGCCTCGGAAGCGCGTTCCTTGCCGGACGAGAGGTCGAGGGCGGGCAGCCGGACGGCATAGCCCGACGCGCCGCCGCCGCCGTCGGCCAGCGCCTCGAGCGGTTCGTCGGGATCGGCCAACTTCGGGCTGCCGTCGGTGTTGGTGCTGTCGTCGGTGTAGGTATCGAAGGCGCGCGCCAGCGGCGCAGAGGCGAGCGAAAGAGCGAAGACGGCGCCGACTGCCAGCAAGAAATATCGCATCGCGACCTCCGGAACTGCTGTGCGGGCGAACGCGCGAGCCATGAAAGCACAGCGGCGGCCACGGAATGTGTCAGACAGCGCTGTTGCGTCGATCTGCCGCAATCGTGCGACCGCTGTAGACACGGATCCGCGGCGTGCGGGATGGTCCCGGAGCACTTACTGCGCCGGGGCCGCTGTGACCTGCTTCAGATAGGCGATGAGGTCGGCGCGCTCCTGGGGGTCGGGGATGCCGGCGAAGGGCATCTTGGTGCCCGGGATGAACTTGCGCGGCGCTGTCAGGAACTGGTCGAGCGCGGCCTCGTCCCAGACGACGCCGGAGGCGCGCATGGCGCCGGAGTAGTCGTAGTCGTCGAGGCTGCCGGCGCGGCGGCCGAACAGGCCGGCGTGGCGCGGCCCCACCCGATTGGCGTCGATGGAGTGGCAACCCTGGCAGCGGTGATAGATCTGCTCGCCGCACGCCGGATCGCCGGCGCCCGCGCCGACAGCGGGCGCCAGCATCGACAGTAGAAGCGCAGCGGCGGGCGCGGTCGCGAAGAAGAGTCTCATGTTCGCTGATCTCGTCGCATGGGCCGCGAGCCGCCTCGCAGGAGGTTCCGGCCTGCGAGGCGGCGGCGACCGTCGGAGCCCGCGGGAGAGCGCAGGCTGGCGATGGCTACATGATGAAGGCGTTCTCGATCGGAGCCTCGCCAAGCGCGCTCTTGAGGATGGCGACGTGCTGCGTCTCCACACCCATGATGCTGGCGGCGGCCTTGGCGAGATCGCGGTTCTCGAAGCCGGGAATCGTGCTCAGATAGGCACTGGCGGCGCCCATCTCCAGCCCGAGGGCGAAGCGCAGCACGTCGGCCTGGGTCTTCAGCTTCTCGACCGGGAACTTGTGCTTGCCGTCGGCGACGGCGGTGCCACCGAGCTGGCCGATGGTCTTGGCCAGGATGTCGCGGTGTTGCTTGTGATCGCCCTGGAAGCCGACGGCAACCTTCAGCACATCAGGCTTGAGCAGGCCGCTCTCGGCGCCGACTTGATAGGCAGCGATCGCCTCGTGCTCGAGGCCGAGCGCGACGTTGAGCGTGTCGATGTCAGCAGACATCGTGGCGGCGCTGGCGCGCCGCAGCGCCACGCTGCCGCCGATGCCGGTCAGCAATGCAAGGGTGGTGCCGGACAGCGCCAAGCGGGCGCCGCGCGTGAACAACCTGCGCCGATCGATCGCAATGTTGGTTTCGGGCAACAACATTCTTTCGGACATGACGGCCTGTCTCCTCCAAACGGTTGTGGCGATGCATGC
>DATIXH010000049.1:0-10549 GCA_035518775.1 Candidatus Acidiferrum sp. | reverse complement strand
CAGCCATGATCAAACGGATCCTGTTCACGGGCGGATCGGGCAAGGCCGGGCGGCACGCGCTGCCGTGGCTGCTCGATCAGAAGTACGACATCCTGAACTTCGACCTGCAGCCCTTCCCGCATCCGGCCATCCCCACCCTGGTCGGCGACATCACCGACGGCGCGCAGGTCTTCAACGCCATGACGACGCATTTCCGCTTCGGCGGGCTGGACGCGGGCAAGGCGCCGGGGCCCGTCGACGCCGTCGTCCACTTCGCCGCCGTCCCGCGCATCCTGATCAATCCCGACAACGAGACGTTCCGCATCAATGTGATGGGCACGTACAACGTGATCGAAGCGGCGATGAAGCTCGGCATCCGCAAGGTCGTGATCGCCTCCAGCGAGACGACCTACGGCGTCTGCTTCGCCGAAGGCGAGAAGGACTTCCATTCCTTCCCGCTGGAGGAGGATTACGACATCGATCCGATGGACAGCTATGGCCTCTCCAAGCAGGTGAACGAAGAGACGGCGCGCGCCTTCGCGGCCCGCTTCAAGGCCGATATCTACGCGCTGCGCATCGGCAACGTGATCGAGCCGCACGAATACGGGCGCTTCCCCGGCTTCGCCGCCGATCCGCCGTCGCGCAAGCGTAACGCCTGGAGCTACATCGACGCCCGCGACCTCGCGCAGATCGTGCATCTCTGCCTGCAGAAGGACGGGCTGGGCTTCCAGGTCTTCAACGCCGTCAACGACACGATCACGGCCGACCAGCCCACCGCCGAGTTCCTGGCGCGCTGGTGCCCGCGGGTGCCCGTGACGCGGCCGCTGCAGGGCAACGAGGCGCCGCTGTCCAACCGGAAGGCGCGCGAGGTGCTGGGCTTCAAGGAGCAGCACAACTGGCGGAATGAGGTCAAACTGCTCGCGTCGACGACGTCGCCGCCGCCCGCGAGGTCATAGCTCTTTGCCGCGGCTGCGATTGCGCGAGGAGGAGAGAGCCCCACCGGTTGGACCGAAACGGCGGGGCCTCCCCTCCAAAGGCGTACGCCAGAGAATAGCGATATATGCGTTCGACTATAGCGCTTGGTCGCGCTGTGTTTCAACGCCCGCGTGCGGATGAGCCGTCCCGCGCGAGCTACTCGGGGCGGCGGCGCCGATCGGCCCGCCGTCCTTCTCGTCGCTGACCGACCATGCGGATCAGTCGCTATATTCCTATGGAGATAACGCGCCCGTCATGCGCTCACTGCGGATCACATGTATGTGAGACCTGCTATTCTCGTGGCAAATTACCGTTACCCGCCGTATGTGCTGAGGGAGCCCTTCCCCGCCATCCGACCGGAGATCCGCACCATGCTGACGAGGCGTCTTCTCTTGACCGGCGGCGTCGCCGGTCTCGCCGCGGCGGCCAGCTCGCCCTGGTGGGCGGCCGCCCCGCGCGCCGCCGGCGCGTTCGAAGTCACCCACAGCGAGGAGGAATGGCGCAAGCTGCTGACGCCCGACCAGTACGCCGTGCTCCGCCAGAGCGCGACCGAACGCGCGTTCACCAGCCCGCTGCTGCATGAGGAGCGGCGCGGCAATTTCGCCTGCGCGGGCTGCGACCTCGACCTCTTCTCCTCGACCACGAAGTTCGACAGCGGCACCGGCTGGCCGAGCTTCTGGGCGCCGCTGGAGGGCGCCGTCGGCACGACCGAGGACACCTCCTTCTTCATGGTGCGCACGGCCGTCCATTGCGCGCGCTGCGGCGGCCATCTCGGCCACGTCTTCGATGACGGCCCGCAGCCGACCGGCCTGCGCTACTGCATCAACGGCGTCGCCCTGACCTTTAAACCCGCGACCGCGTGATGGTCCTGTTCCTGCCGGCCCATCTCGGCCGCGTCCTTATGGGGCGTTCTCTTCGTTCAGGGTCGAACCCAGAAGCCGTTGCTGCCGTCTCCCGTGCCGATGAACATTTCGTCGCCGGGCTCGATGACGGGCGCCGGCGCGATCATCATCGTTGCAGCTAGCGGGACCGTTGCCGTCACGCCACGGCGCGCCGTGAGCTGGCCGGTGCCGCTTTGCGTGATTGAGGCGTCCGCAACGGCGGTAGCCTCAGAGCGTCTCGCGTCGGTCGGCGCGTCCTGAGCTGCGATGCCGGGCTCGACGGCCAGGAGCAGAGTAAGTCCGAAATAAAGACCACGCATTCTCATATCAGCCTCTACAATGCGTATGTCCGGGTCGTCGCTGAGATCCACCTCCACGCAAGGAGGGACGCCGCAATCCTCCCAGGATAGGACGCACGCGTCCGTGCATGCCGTGACGGTCGTCACAGCAGACGCGATCGTCCGAAACGGCTTCCGATACGGTAACCTCGGGTCATCGGGTTACGAGCTCTCGCCCATAGGCGGCAGTAGGATATCAATCCTATATCGTCGATGCAGGTCGCCTCTGGCCCTTAGAGAGTAAGCCGGCAGCGTCTACGGAAGCCTTGTCCCGGACAAATCGGGCAGTGTGCTTGTCCGGTCGTGGCACTTGTGGGACCTTCCGGACCGGTCCCGGCTTTGGCCGCTTTCGGGCCAATTGCCCGCAATAGAGATGACTCGCAGACGTCCACTGTCGCCATGTCCGACATCACTCAAGCCTTCGCCGCCGCGTTCGGCCTGATCGTCTCGCGCGATCCGGGCCTGCTGGAGATCGTGCTGCTGTCCCTGCGCGTGAGCCTGACGGCCGTGACGCTGGCGAGCCTTGTCGGCCTCCCGCTCGGCGCTGCCGTCGCCTTGTTCCGGTTCCCCGGCCGGCGAGCAGTCGCCGTGCTGCTCAGCGCGCTGATGGGCCTGCCGCCGGTCGTCGTCGGGCTCATCGTCTATCTGCTGCTGTCGCGCAGCGGGCCGTTCGGGGTGCTCGGGCTCTTGTTCACGCCGCTGGCAATGATCGTCGCCCAGACCGTCCTGATCGCGCCCATCGTGGCCGCGCTGGCGCGCCAGGTCGTCGAGGACCTCTGGGTCGAATACGGCGAGCAGCTGCGCTCGCTGGGCGCCACGCCGGGCAGCGCGATCTGGACCCTGCTCTGGGATGGCCGCTTCAGCCTGGTGACGACCGTGCTCGCCGGCTTCGGGCGCGCCTCCGCGGAGGTCGGCGCGGTCATGATCGTCGGCGGCAACATCGACCACGTGACCAGGGTCATGACGACCGCGATCGCG
Source organism: Candidatus Acidiferrum sp. (assembly GCA_035518775.1). GTDB lineage: Bacteria > Pseudomonadota > Alphaproteobacteria > Dongiales > Dongiaceae > JBGPEQ01. Next base: position 7,398 of record DATIXH010000049.1, on the reverse strand, counting down.
CTCGAGACCAGCAAGGGCGATCTGCCGCTGGCCCTCGGGCTCGGGCTGATCCTGATCGCCCTCTCCCTGCTCATCAACGGCGCCGCCTTCGTGCTGCGCGACAGCACGCGAGGGCGCGCGTGACGGCGACGGGAACGATCCTGCCGTTGCAGCTCGACGGCCTTGCCTTCGAGGCCGCGGGCAAGCGCCTGATCGATGGCATCTCGCTGACTCTCGGCGTCGGCCCGCGTACCGTCATCCTCGGACCCAATGGCGCCGGCAAGAGCCTGCTGCTGAGGCTCTGTCACGGGCTCGTGCAGCCGACCGCGGGCGCCGTGCGCTGGCACGGACCGGGCGCCGTGGGCAACGGTCGGCGGCAGGCCATGGTGTTCCAGCATCCGGTCATGCTGCGGCGCTCGGCGGCGGCCAATATCGACTATGCCCTCAGGCTCAAGGGCATCCCGCGGACGCTGCGGCGCGCCCGGGTGCGCGAAGTGCTTGATGATACGGGCCTCACGCCTCTGGCGCATCGGCCGGCGCGCACGCTCTCCATCGGCGAGCAGCAGCGCCTGGCGCTCGCCCGCGCCTGGGCGGCGGCGCCGGAGGTGCTGTTCCTCGACGAGCCGACCGCGAACCTCGATCCGGCGGCGACCCGCGCCATCGAAGAGGTCATTGGCGCCATCGACCTGACCGGCACGAAAATCGTCATGACCACGCACGATCTCGGCCAGGCGCGACGGCTTGCCGACGAGATCGTGTTCCTGCATCGTGGCCGCCTGCTGGAACAGCGGCCGACCGCGGAGTTCTTTGCGAAGCCGGCGACATCAGAGGCCGCCGCCTTCATCGCAGGCAAGCTGCTGTGGTGACCTGTCCAAACATAGAGGAGCATTCGAGATGCTGAGACGACATCTGCTGGGTTGGCTCGTGGCCATTCTCGGCCTCAGTGCTGTTGCCGCCCTGCCCGCCGCCGCTGATGAGCGGTTCATCGTCGTCGCCTCGACGACCTCGACGCAGGATTCCGGTCTGTTCGACTACCTGTTGCCGTTGTTCACGCAGAAGACCGGCATTCAGGTCCGCGTCCTCTACAAGGGCACCGGCGAGGCGATCAAGGTCGCGCAGAACGGCGACGCCGACGTGCTGTTCGTTCACGACAAGAAGTCCGAAGAGAAGTTCGTTGCCGACGGCTTCGGCGTGAAACGCTCCGACGTCATGTACAACGACTTCGTCATCGTCGGTCCCGGAGCCGATCCCGCGGGGATCAAGGGGACCGCCGATGTGGTTGGCGCGCTCAAGAAGATTGCGGCGGCCAAGGCGCCCTTCGCTTCCCGCGGCGACGACAGCGGGACCAACAAGGCCGAGCTGCGCTTGTGGAAGGCGGCCGAGATCGATCCGAAGAAGGACTCGGGCACCTGGTACCGGGAGACCGGCTCGGGCATGGGGCCGACGCTCAACACCGCCGCCGGCATGGGCGCCTACGCGCTGACCGACCGCGGGACCTGGCTCAACTTCAAGAACCGCGGCGACCTCGAGATCCTGGTCGAAGGCGACAAGCGGCTCTTCAATCAGTATGGGGTGACGCTGGTGAACCCCGAGAAGTTTCCGCACGTGAAGAAGGCCGACGCCCAAGCCTTCATCGACTGGGTGCTATCGCCGGAGGGGCAACAGGCAATCGCCAACTACAAGATCGGGGGGCAGCAGGTCTTCTACCCGAACTATCAGCCGACGTCCTAAGCGTGCGCGAATGGTCAAATAGCCCGGCAATTTGGCATCGGGAGGTCGGAAACGGACCGAAACTGGTAAGGCTTATGCCTCTGAAAACAAATCGCTATTTTTTGATCCATAGGGTCGTTTTGCAGAATCGTATTGTTCAGCTTCCCGCGGGCTTGTCCGGCGGCTTGTGGCGGCGGGTGAGCAGCTCGGCCACCTTGGCGCGCCCGTCCGCATCGAGCCCGGCCACGAACTCGACCAGCCAGTCCTGCGCCCCCGCCGCCATGCCCGCCTCCTGCTCGCGCAGGGCGCCGAAGGCGGTCGCCAGCCTGGCGCGGTCGAACGGCTCGGCCTTGATGGCGTCGGCCACCGCCTGGCGCGCCGCGAACAGCGCGTCCAGGCGCTGGCGGAACTGGGGCCTGTTCGCCTCCAGTAGCGCCTTGAGCTTGGCCTGATCGCTCTCCGGCAGGACTTCGCGCAGCTCCCGCGGGCTGGGCAGGCCCATGAAGCGCGGCGGCGGGCAATGGCCGAACAGGCCGCCATGGCCCTCGCGGTCCATGATCGCGTCGGCCGCGATGGCGCCGATGCCGAAGAGGTTGAGGGCGAGCGAGCCGATCACCAGCACGCGCATCGGCCGCGAAAGACTGCCGATCATGGCTCAGTACTCCGCCGCGCTGTCGTCCAGCTGCGCCAGCTGCAGCAGGTCCGGCGATGATGTTTCGGTGGTGGTCTGCCCCAGCGACAGCCAGCCGCCGCTCACGATCCCCAGCACCAGCGAGGCCGCCAGGACCGCGCCCGCCAGCCGCCAGCCGCCGAGCTCGCCGATCAGGCCACGCCACCCCTCGCCGCGCCGCGGCCGCCCACGGGGCGCCGCAGCGAGAATGGCGGCCCGCATGGCCGCCGTGGGCCTGATCGCCGGCACGGCATCGAGCAGTTCGTCGAGCGGCGTCGCCGCTGCCAGCAGCGCGCGCGCCTCCGCCGACTCGGCGAGCAGGGCGGCCGCGGCCGCACGCTCGGTCTCCGGCCAGCGCGGCGCGCTCGTGCCGTAGGCCTCGATGACGGCGCGCAGGCGCTCCAGCGTCATCTTCTCGGTACTCATCGCAGATCTCCCATCAGATCGCTTGCTTCCTTGATCAACAGCTCCCGCAGTCGCCTCCGGCCCCGCGACAGCAGGGATTCCAACGCCTCGATGCTGACGCCTAGCACGGCCGCCGCCTCGATGTTGCCCAGCTCCTGATAGTGGCACAGCAGCACGGCGTCGCGCTGGCGCTCCGGCAGCTGGGCGAGGGCGGCCTGGACGCGGGCCGCCACGGCCGCGCGCTGCAGGTCGGCGCCCGGCGGCGGCGCTCCGCTCGGCGGATCGCCGGCGGCCTCGAGGGCGACCTCGCGGCGTCGGCGCAGGCGGTCATGGCAAAGGTTGAGCGTGACGCGGTGGAGCCAGGTGGAGAACCGTGCCTCGCCCGCCCGCCATTTGGCCGCCTGCTGCCAGACGCGCAGGAACACCTCCTGCGCAACGTCCTCGGCGTCGGCCCGGTTGCCGAGCATCCGCCCGGCCAGCGCGGTGACACGCGCCAGGTGCCGGTCGACGAGCGCCGCACAGGCAGGCCCGTCGCCGGCCCCGGCCCGACGCACGAGATCCAGATCGGGATCCTCGACCGGCCCGCCGGCCGGCCGCCCAAACGCCAAGTCGTCCTCCGCGGTCCAGCCAACGGCACCGCGGACCGCAGTCGGGGCGCCGACCTGCCCGACAGGACGGCGCCCCTGACATCGGCCGCTCGCGGCTCGACGACACTTCTACTCGTCGGAGCCGTCCTCTGACCAGGGATGATGGCGGTGATGCATTCCGCCGCCATCGCCGCCGCGCATGTGCATGTCCTGCTCATCGATCGTGCCGTCGCCGTTGCGATCCATCCGCGCCAGGCGCCAAGTCTGCGCCGCCTCGTATTCCTGCACGCTCACCGTGCCGTCGCCGTTCGTATCCATGCGCGCCAGCATGGCGGCCTCGCGCTTGGCCTTTTCCTTCTCATGGAAGGCCTGGAGCTCGTCGGCCGTGATCTTGCCGTCATGGTTGGTATCGACCTCGGCTGCGCGGGCGGCCTCGAAGGCGTCGATCTCGGCCTGCGTCACCTTGCCGTCGCGGTTCGCGTCCATCTCCTGGAACATCCAGCGGCCCCAGTGACCGTGGCCGCCGTCCGGCCCCATGGGATTGGCGTTGCCATCGGCAAAACTGCGGCTGCCGACCAGGGCGGCGATGCCGGCCACCGCGATGACCACGGGGAGATACCTCAAGTAGCGCTGCTTCAGCATGTTAGAGTCCTTTTGCAGTGGGGCGGAACCGCGTTGACCGCGTCGTCCGTTCATGGTCTCAAACGTCCGGAGGGGTGGATTCCGTCGGGGCGAGGGGGTGCGACGGAACCGCCGGGAGCGGCCGTTCAACAGACGATTCACCTGGTGGAGCCACGTTATCCTTAATGCCCGACGACACGCTGATCGACGCCAAAGTTGAGGTCGCGCCCCCGCCGCGGCGCCGCAAGCGCCGTCGCCTCCTGTGGGCCGGCTTGGCCGCAGCGCTGATCGCCGCGACCGGCGCCCTCGGCTACCGCTATCTCGCGAGCGAAGCCGTACCGACCTTCAAGACCGCCGCGGTGACGACCGGTGATATCGAGAAGACCGTCACCGCCCTCGGCAACCTGCAGCCCAAGGACTACGTCGACGTCGGCGCGCAAGTGTCCGGCCAGCTGAAGAAGGTGCATGTGGAGATCGGCGATCGCGTGCGGAAGGGCGATCTGCTGGCGGAGATCGATCCGACCGTGTTCGAGACGCGCGTTCGGACCGACCGCGCCAATCTTGCCAACCTGCACGCCCAGTACGATGAGCAGCAGGCGAACCTCGTCCTCGCCCGTCAGCAGCTCACGCGCAATCAGAACCTGTTCAAGGCCAAGATCGTCAGCCAGGACACGCTGCAGACGGCCGAGGCGACGGTCGCCGCCGGCGAAGCCAAGGCCGACTCGCTCAAGGCGCAGATGGACGGCGCTCAGGCCACGCTCGACGGCGACATCGCCAATCTCGGCTATACCAAGATCTATGCGCCGATGGGCGGGACCATCGTGTCGCAGACCGCCCTCGAGGGTCAGACCCTCAACGCCAATCAGAGCGCGCCCGTCATCGTGCGCGTCGCCGACCTGGACACCATGACCGTGTGGGCGCAGGTGGCCGAGGCGGACGTGGTCAAGCTCACGCCGAACATGGCGGCCTATTTCACGACCCTCGGCCTGCCCGAGCGGCGCTGGCAGGGCACGGTGCAGCAGATCCAGCCGACGCCCCAGACCGTCAACGACGTGGTCCTCTACAACGTGCTCATCGACGTGAAGAACGACGACCACGTGCTGATGACCAGCATGACCGCGCAGGTCTTCTTCGTCCTCGGTGAGGCCAAGGGCGTGCCGCTCGTGCCGGTTGCCGCGCTCGGCCAGCCGAGAACCGGGACGAGCGACGAGTACCAGGTGCGCGTGCTCACGAGCGAGGGGCCGCGCCGCCGCACGGTGAAGATCGGTCTCTCCGACCGCACCTCCGCGCAGGTGGTCTCCGGCCTCGCAGTCGGCGACCAGGTAATCGTCGGCAGCACCGGCGACGCCGCCGGCGCGGCGCGGGGGGAGGGCGGCCGCCGCACGACTGGTCTCTTCGGGTTCCGCCTGTGACGCAGCTCAAGCCGAAGCCGGCGCCGGCGCTGCTGGCGCTCGACGGAGTCAGCAAGGTCTACCGCAACGGCGCGGCGGAGATCCGGGCCCTCGATCATGTGTCGCTGGAGATCCGCTCCGGCGAGTTCGTCGCCATCATGGGCCAGTCGGGATCGGGCAAATCGACGCTGATGAACATCATCGGCTGCCTCGACCGCCCGAGCCACGGCAGCTATCGCGTCGGCGGGCGCGACGTCGCGGACCTCTCGGCCGACGAGCTGGCGGCGCTGCGCCGAGACACCTTTGGCTTCGTGTTCCAGCGCTACAACCTGCTCGCCACGGCAACCGCAGCGGAGAACGTCGAGATCCCCGCCATCTATGCCGGCCGCTCCTGGCGCGAGCGAACCGGCCGCGCGCAGGCGCTGCTGCAGCGCCTGGGTCTCGGCGACCGCGCCCATCATCGCCCGGGAGAGCTGTCGGGCGGGCAGCAGCAGCGCGTGTCTGTCGCCCGCGCGTTGATGAACAACGCCAAGGTGATCCTCGCCGACGAGCCGACCGGCGCGCTCGACAGCAAGAGCGGCGAGGAGCTGCTGGCGCTGCTGCGCGAGCTGCATGCCGGCGGCCGCACCATCGTGCTGATCACGCACGATGCCGCCGTCGCCGCCCATGCCGATCGCCACATTCAGATCCGCGACGGCACGATTGTCGAAGACAGCGGCGAGCTGATCCGTCCGGCGCAGGAGCCGGGCATGATCGACGTGACCCCGCACGGGCGCGAGCGCCTGCTGCCCGACCTGACCGAGCCCGTGAAGATGGCGCTGCGGTCGCTGCGGGTGAACCTCTTCCGCACCATTCTCACGCTGCTGGGCGTCATCATCGGCGTCGCCTCCGTCGTGGCGATGCTGGCGATCGGCGACGGCAGCAAGCAGGAGGTACTCACCCGCATCGCTGCCATGGGCACGAACCTGCTGGTCATCCGGCCGGGCGCGCCGGGCGTGCGCGTCGCCGGCGATGTGGCGACGCTCGTCGATGCCGACGCCGCGGCCATCGCCGGGGTGCCGAACGTGGCGGCGGCCGTGCCCGAGCGCAACACGCGGATGACGGTGCGCTACGGCAACATCGACGACCAGACGACGATCACCGGCGTGTGGTCGGGTTTCCCCGTCGCCCATGACTGGGACGTGGCGCGGGGCGCCTTCATCAGCGACGACGACGTCAAGGGCTATGCGCCGGTCATCGTGCTCGGCCAGACCGTGGCCAAGAACCTGTTCCCCGACGGCAGCGATCCCATCGGCAAATACGTCCTGGTCCACAACGTGCCCTTCCAGGTGATCGGGCTCCTGGAGGCGAAGGGTGCGAACACCTTCGGTGCCGACATGGACGACCTCGCGGCCGTGCCGCTCTCGACCGGCTATGTGCGGCTGTTCGGGCAGCGCTACGTGACGACGATCACCGTCAAGGTGACGGACGCCGCGCAGATCGACGCCACAGAAGATGCCATCACAGGCCTGTTGCAGCAGCGCCACCGTGCCGTCGATTTCCAGGTGCGCAACACCGCTTCGATCCTGCAAACGGCCGAGCAGACGCAAAGTACGCTCGCGGTGCTCCTCGCATCCGTGGCTGCGATCTCGCTGCTGGTCGGCGGCATCGGCGTGATGAACATCATGCTGGTCAGCGTCACCGAGCGTACCCGCGAGATCGGCATCCGCATGGCGACCGGCGCCCGCATGCGCGACATCCTGCTGCAGTTCAATACCGAGGCGCTGGTCGTCTGCGCCATCGGCGGCCTCGCCGGCGTCGTTCTCGGTATCGGTGCGGCCCTCGTGCTCAAGGCGACCGGCATTCCCGCCATCGTCTCCGCGGGCCCGCCCACGCTCGCTTTTTCCATCGCCTTCCTGACCGGCCTGCTGTTCGGCTATCTGCCGGCACGCAAGGCGGCGCGCCTCGACCCCGTCGTCGCCCTGGCATCGGAGTGACCAAGCGAATGATCCGGCTCGCATCGGCGCACCGTGCGCCGCTCTCATTCCTGTTGGTT
>DATIXH010000048.1:0-10436 GCA_035518775.1 Candidatus Acidiferrum sp. | reverse complement strand
CAGCAGCTTGGGCGTTCCGGCCATGGCCATGGCGATGACGGCGCGCTGCAGCATGCCGCCCGACCATTGGAACGGCAGCTCGTCGAAGCGCTGCTCTGGGCTGGGAATGCCGACGCGGCCGAGCAGCTCGACGCCCCGGCTGCGCGCGTCGGCGGCGGAGAGGCGGCCATAGATGCGCAGGCCCTCGGTGATTTGGTCGCCGATGGGCCAGAGCGGGTTGAGGCTGGTCATCGGATTCTGGAAGATCATGCGCAGCTCGGTGCCGCGCAGGCGGCGCATCTCCGCTTCCCCGAGCTGCCGGAGATCGCGCCCTTCATACTCTACGACGCCCGTCACATGCGCGTCGGCCGAGGGCGGCAGCAGGCGCAGGATGCTGCGGCAGAGCACCGACTTGCCGCTGCCGGATTCGCCGACAATGCCGAGCGTCGTGCCGCGCGCGATGACGAGGTGGATATCGTCGTTGGCGCGGATGCGCGTGTGGCGGCCGCGGAACTCCGTCGTCAGCCCGCGGATCACCAGGATGTCGCCGGCGGCCGCGGCGCGCGCCGGCGCGGAGGGAGCGACGCCATCCATCGGCTACATCAGACCCCGCCGGTTCTGCCCGAAGCGCAGCGCCAGGCCGTCACCCATCAAACTCAGCGCCGTGCCCGTGAGCAGGATGGCGAGGGCCGGCATGGTCGTCACCCACCAGGCCTGCCGCATGTAGTCCTTGCTCTCGGCGATCATGGCGCCCCATTCGGGCGCCGGCGGCGCGATGCCGAGGCCGAGAAAGGACAGGCCGGACACCAGCAGGATGTTCAGCACGAAATCCGACATCGAGAACACGATCGAGGAGTTGATGATGTTCGGCAGGGCATGGCCGAAGACGATGCGGCCGTGCCCGAACCCGAGCACGCGGGCCGCCAGAACATATTCCTTGTTGCGTTCGACCAGCATCTCCGCGCGCGCCAGCCGGGCGTACATCGTCCAGCCCACCAGGAACACGGCGATGTAGATGCTGTGCGCGCCCGGCCCGAGGATGGCGACGATGACGATGATCAGCACCAGGAATGGGAAGGCGATGGCCACGTCGAGAATGCGCATCAGCACCATGTCGAAGGCGCCGCCGGCATAACCGGAGATGGCGCCGAGGAACACGCCGTAGACCAGCGGCACGATTGTCGTGATGAAACCGATCTGCAGGTCGATGCGCGCGCCGAAGAGCACGCGCGCCAGCAGATCGCGTCCGTTCATGTCGGTGCCGAAGGGATGCCCCCAGCTCGGAGGCAGCAGGATGGTGTCGTAGTCCTGGTAGTAGGGATCGTAAGGCGTCAGCCAGGGCGCGAAGATGCCGGCCAGCGCGATCGCGAGGAACAGGGCCGTGCCGATCTTGAGCGTCGGCGACCAGCGGCCGAGCTCGCGGCGGAGCCGGCCGGACAACGGTGGAGCATCGAGGACTTCCGTCGCGGCCATGGGCTAGCCCTTCGCCACCCGCCGGTCGATCGCCATGTAGGCGAGATCGGCCAGCAGGTTGATGCCCATGACGATGGCCGCGAACACGAGCGCCAGGCCCTGCACCGTCGGATAGTCGCGGAAGCCGACGGAGCGCACGAGCTGCGATCCCAGGCCGTGAATCGTGAACACCGTCTCGACGATGACGGCGCCCGACAGCATCCATCCGACATTGACGGCGAGGACCGTGATGACGGGGATCGCCGCGTTGCGCAGCACGTGTTTCAAGAGGATACGCAGGGGCGAGAGGCCCTTGGCGCGGGCGACCTCGATGTAGTCGGCCTCCAACACGTCGAGGATCGAGGAGCGCAGCGACTGGATGAGGATCGGCGCCAGGAACAGCGCCATGGTGAGCGCCGGCAGGAACAGGTGATAGAGGTGCCCGAGCGCGCCCTCGCCGAAGCCGCGGATCGGGAACCAGCCGAGCTTGAGGCCGAAGAATACCATCAGCACCAGGCCGATCCAGAACGGCGGCATGGCGAACCCGACCATACCGAGAAGGCGCACGCCGTGATCCGGCAGGTGATCGCGCCGCACCGCCGCCCACATGGCCAGGGGCACGGCGATCAGCACCGAGAGCACGGCGCCGTAGGCGAGCAGATAAAGCGACACGAGCAGTCCGTCGGCGATGAGCGCCGCGATCGGCACCTTCTGCACCAGCGAGCGGCCGAGATCGCCCTGGAGCGCGTTGCCGATGAATGACAGGTACTGCTGCCAGAGCGGCCGGTCGAGGCCGAGCTCGGCATGCAGCTTCGCCACGGTCTCCGGCGAGGCCCGCCCCATGAACATGATCTGGATGGGATCGCCGGGCACGAAGTGGATCGCGAAGAAGCTCACCAGCGAGACGCCGATGAGGACCGGAATCATCTGAGCGAAGCGGCCGACGATGAAGCGCAGCATGGAACCCGTTGCACAGGGAGCGTGGGGCGCCCGCACGGGCGCCCCACCGGTAAGGACGACGCCGGATCTACTTGTCGATCCACATGTCCTTGAACCACCACCAGCCGGTAGCGACAGTGCGCCAGTTCTTGACGTGGTTGTGATAGGCGTTGATCGACGGCGTGTAGTTGAGCGGCACGCTGTAGCCGTCGTGGTAGACGATGTCCTGGATCTTGGCGAAGATCGGTCCACGCTTCGCCGGATCGGTCGAGGCCCGCGAGTCCGTGAGCAGCTTGGTCACGTCGTCGTTCTTGTAGCGCGAGAAGAAGCCCTGCGTGCCGTCCTTCAGCGGATCGGTCTGCAGGGCGACCAGCTCGTCATCGTCGTTGATGTCGCTGGTGATGTAGCTGACATAGGCCATGTAGCTGCCGTCGACGACCGTGTTCCAGGCCGCCCCGTTGTCGATCTCCGCGATGTCGACCTTGATGCCCGCCTCCTGCCAGCCCTGCTGCAGGATGGTGGCGATCTGCTTCGAGGGTGCGTTGCCCGTGTCGACCAGCAGCTGGATCGGCGTGCCGTCGTAGTTGCCCGCCTGCACCAGCTCCTTGGCCTTGGCGATGTCGTAAGGAATCGCCGCCACGTCCTTGGACCAGAAGTTCATCTTCGGGTTGAAGCCGTTCGGCGCCGTGCCGTAGTTGAAGAACACCGCCTTGCGGATGGCGTCGAGATTGGCCGCGTAGTTCAGCGCCAACCGGATGTTCTTGTTGTCGAGCGGCTTCTTGCTGTGGTTGAGGTAGACGTAGTCGAGGCGGTAGATGTCGGCGACCTCGAGCGTGATGTCCGGCGTCTCGCTGACCGCCTTGGCCTGGTTGAACGGAATGATCGCCGCCACGTCGTAGTCGCCGTTCTGCAGGCCGAGCACGCGCGCATTGGTGTCGGGAACGTTGAGCAGATCGACCTCGTCGAGATAGGGCAGCGGCTGGCCGTCGGCGCCGACGTCCCAGTAGTTCGGGTTCTTCACCAGCACGACCTTCGTGCCGCGCTCGTAGCTCTGCACCTTGAACGGGCCGGAGCAGACCGGCTTGGAGGCGAAATCGTCCGGGCTGGCCTCGAACACGGACTTCTTCACGATCGACGAGGCGAACACCGACATGACCGAGAGGAACGGCGCATAGGGCTCCTTGAGCGTCACCTTCACGTGGCTGTCGTCGACCTTCTCGATCGTCTTCACCGGCTTCATGAGGAACTGATAGGCGGCGCTCGGGTCGTTCAGCTTGTTGAGCGAGAACACCACGTCGTCGACGGTGACCGGCGAGCCGTCGCTGAACTTGGCGCTGCGCAGCTTGAACGTGTAGCTGAGCCCGTCAGGTGCAATCTCCCAGGACTCGGCGAGCCCCGGCTTCAACTCCGTCCCCGTCGGACCGGCCTCGACAAGCTGGTCACAGACCTGCACGATCGCGTAGATCGAGCCGTTGTCGCCCTGCGTATAGGGATTGAACGACAGCGTGTCCTCGGGCCGCGCCAGCACCAGCGTGCCGCCGCGCTTGATCGTCTGCGCCGCGGCCTGATCGGCCGCGACGACACCGGCCAGCGCCATCGCGCACAGCGCTAAGGCGCATACACCCCCCGCCCGCTGCGGGCGGATTTTGGATTCGAGCATCTGTTTCTCCCCATCGTGATTTTGCGCCGACGCGCTAGCCCTGCGGCCACGCGCCGGCATCCTTTCGTTTTCGCAGATGGAGAATAGGCAGGATTTAGCGGGACGCGCCAGAGGACAACAGTCACCGCCCGCGCCACTGCGGCGACGATGAGATTGTGTGGAGCGGTGACTAGATGGTGGGCGCGGCTGGGATTGAACCAGCGACCCCTACGATGTCAACGTAGTGCTCTCCCACTGAGCTACGCGCCCGCAACGGAAGGGGTCGCGGACCGGTGAAAGAAGGCTCGCCCGATCCGCAGCGGACGGGCACTTAGCATCGCCAACCCTGGATTGCAAGCGCGGCATGGACGGGCCGCTGCGAGGGAGCTCAGGCGCCGGCCAGCGGGCGCGCGCCCAGCAGCTGGTCGATCTGCGCCACCAGATCCTTCAGGTGGAACGGCTTGGAGAGGATCTTTGGATCGCCGGGCATGCCGCTGCGGCCGCGCAGCGCCACCGCGGCGAAGCCGGTGATGAACATTACCTTGAGCTGCGGCTGGTCGCGCGCGGCCCGGCGCGCCAGCTCGACGCCGTCCATGCCGGGCATCACGACGTCGGCGAGCAACAGATCGAACTCCTGGCGCGCCAGCAAGGTGATCGCCTCGAAGCCGTCGGCGGCGGGCTCGACCGTGTGGCCGGCGCGCCGCAAGGCGCCGGAAAGGAACGACCGCATGCTGTCGTCGTCTTCAGCGACGAGTATCCGCGCCATGGCTCTTCCTGCTGCGATTTTCCGGCCCGCAGACCGGCCCCGCAGGCTAACCGCAATCCGTTAGCGGATCATTGAAGCCATTCTAGGGTGCCTGTCAATGGCAGCGCCGCGGGAACATGGTTACTGGAAATACACAATTGGCGATGACATCAGGGAAAATCTTGCTATGAATGAGACGATGCAGACAGCACTTTCGCACGTCGCCGTTCCGAGCGTCCCGCCGGTCGATGTGATCATGCCGGCCGAGCAAACCCTGCCGGTGGTCTTCGCCTCGCCGCATTCCGGCGCCGAGTATCCGCCCGAGTTCGTGGCCCAGTCGCGCCTGCAGTTTCCCGCGCTGCGGCGGTCGGAGGACAGCTTCGTCGACGAACTGTTCGCGAGCGCACCCGCCTTCGGGGCGCCGCTGGTGCGGGCGACGTTCCCGCGCGCCTTCGTCGATCCCAACCGCGAGCCGTTCGAGCTCGACCCGGCCATGTTCGAGGACGAGCTGCCCGCCTTCGTGAACACGGGATCGCCGCGCGTCGCGGCCGGGCTGGGCACGATCGCCAAGGTGGTCGCCAACGGCGAGGAAATCTACGCCCGCCCCTTGCGCTTCACCGAGGCCAAGCGCCGCATCGATGCCTACTATCGGCCTTACCACGACGCCTTGCGCCAGGTCCTGACCGCGACCCGCACGCGCTTCGGCTGCTGCCTGCTGATCGACTGCCATTCGATGCCGTCGGTCGGCGGACCGATGGAGCGCGACGCCGGGCGGGCGCGCGTCGACTTCGTGCTCGGCGACTGCCATGCGACCTCCTGCGACAAGACGATCATCGCGCGGGCGGAGCGCGTGCTGCGCGACCTCGGCTTTGCGGTGGCGCGCAACACGCCCTATTCCGGCGGCTTCGTCACGCAGCACTACGGGCGGCCCGGCGACGGGCTGCATGCGCTGCAGATCGAAATCAACCGCGCGCTCTATATGGATGAAGCCACGATCATGCGCGCGCCCGGCTTCACCGCCCTGGCCGAACGGCTGAAGCCCCTGGTGCGCGTGCTCGGCGAGGTTGCGGCGGAGTTCGCGCGCGCATGAGCCGCAGGCCCGGCGGCGGGCGCGGCATCATCGTCCGCGATGCCTTGCCGGCCGATCTGCCGACCATCCAGTCCATCTACGCCCATCACGTGCTGCACGGCCTGGCCTCGTTCGAGGAGGTGCCGCCCGATGCGGCCGAGATGGAACGCCGCTATCGCGACATCGTGGCGCGGCGCCTCCCCTATGTGGTCGTCGAGACCGGCGGGCGCGTGGCGGGGTATGCCTATGCCGGCCCCTATCGCACCAGGCCGGCCTATCGCTACACCGTCGAGGACTCGGTCTATATCGCGCCCGATGCGGTCGGGCGCGGACTCGGGCGCGCCGCGCTTGCGGAGGTCATCCGGCAGACGACCGATCGGGGCTTCCGCCAGATGATCGCGATCATCGGCGATTCCGGCAATCGTCCGTCGATCGCCCTGCATGAGAGGCTGGGCTTCCGCCGTACCGCAACGCTTCAGTCTGTCGGCTTCAAGTTCGGGCGCTGGGTCGACAGCGTGCTCATGCAGCTCGGCCTGGGTGCCGGCGACAGCCGTCTTCCCGACGGCTGAGCTCCAGGAAATGAAACCAAGACAAAGAAAAAAGGGCCGTGCAAGCACGGCCCAAGTTCTGGGAGGAAACGCCCGAGGGGCGTAAGCAGTAGCGCGCGGTCTGGGAGACAGCGCAGCGTACTGCGCCGCACAATATGGACTATCCTTAACGGATAATCAACCAAAATCCGCCATATGATTGTTTTAGTCCTGGAATCCCGCCGGATGCGGTGCCGATTCCCGGGTCGGCAACATCATTGTGCACTGCACAAAGGGGCTCCCAAGGATGTTTCAGAGGATCGCCTCTGCCCTGATCGCGGCGCTGATTCTCGCCGTTCCCGCGCCTGCGAAGGCGGACGTGGTCGAAACCGCCGAAGTCAATCCCTGGACCCTGTGCGCCAAGGCGACCAACCAGGTCGAACGCGAGCAAGGTATCCCGCGCCAGCTGCTGCGGGCGATCTCGAAGGCCGAATCAGGCCGCTACCACGAAGGCAAGCAGATCGTCATGGCGTGGCCCTGGACGGTCATGGCCGAGGGCCGCGGCCGCTACCTCGAGACCAAGGAACTGGCAATCGCCGAGGTGGAGCAGCTGCGGGCCCGTGGCGTCAGGAACATCGACGTCGGCTGCATGCAGGTGAACTTGCAGCACCATCCGGACGCCTTCGCCAGCCTCGACGACGCCTTCGACCCGCTCACCAACGTCACCTATGCGGCGGGGTTCCTGAAGACCCTGGCGGCCGAGGAAGGCTCCTGGGCCAAGGCCGCGGCCTACTACCATTCGCAGAACCCCGACCGCTACCGCGGCTATCGCGTGAAGGTGCGGGAGATCTGGATGCAGGAACGGGAGAAGTACCTGGTCGCGCTCGACCAGTTGCGCGCCGAACAGGCGGCCGCCCTTGGGCTGGGGAACCTGATCGGCGTCGGCGCGCCGTTGCCCGTGGCGATCCCGCAAAGAGCGGCCGACGATCCGCTGCAAGCGCTGGCCAGCCTCGCCTTCGGCCGGGCCGGGCCGGTGCGGCAGGAGATCTCCACCCACTCCCAGATTGCCGCCCGCTAGCGGCTTTTCCTGGCATCCGACCGCCATCCGTCTTATACCTGCAACGATAAAGTCGTAACCGTCGCCGCTACTCGGCGCCTCGTGGGCGGATAGGTTGATCGATAACGTGCGCGCGGCTTCGCCTCCGGACGAAGACTGCTCCCGCGCCCAGGTCCGGACGCTCCATTCCTGGATCACGCTGGCTGGCATGAGTCGGGCCCAGCGGGCGGGCGCCGCACTCTTGGCGCTGCTCGTCGTCGGCGGCGCACTCGTGGTCGGGTTGATCATCTCGGCCGCGCGCGGCCAGGACCGCATCGCCGCCGAAAAATCGATCGAACTCGTGCGCGTGGCGCTGGAGATCCGGGCGCGCAACACCGCGCTCAGCGTCAAGGACTACGCCTGGTGGACGGAGGCGGTCCGCAACCTCGTGGACACGCCGAGCGCCACCTGGGCCTACGGCCATATCGGCCCGACCAGCTACGACTCCATCGGCATGAAGCTGGTGACGGTGATCGATGCCGCCGGGCATCAGACCTTTACCTTCATCGCCGGCGAGCCCGCCACCTTCGACGTGATGGGCTCGCAGGCCATCGGCCTGCAGACGCTGATCGCGGCCGCCCGCTCGGCCTCGCCACTCGAGCCGGTGCCCGCCACCGGCCTGATCAAGGTCGGCGACCAGCTCTATTCGGTCGCCCTCGCCGCCCTCACCGTGGCCAAGGGCGATCCGCTGCTGCCGAACGAGAAGCCGCGCAGCCTGCTGCTGTTCGGCCGGCCCTTGGATGCGCCGGCGATCGATGAGATCGCCTCCGAGTACCGGATCGACGGCTTGACGCTGGTCGCGCCCGGTGGCGCCGTCGGTGAGCGGACATCGCTGCCGTTGAGGACGGCCGACGGCGATCTGGTGGGCGCGCTGGCCTGGACGCCGGAGCGGCCCGGCAACGCGCTGATCCGCCGGATGCTCGTCCCGGTCGGAGCGACCATCGCGGGACTCGCCCTGCTGTCGCTCATCATCCTCTGGCAGATCCGCGAGGTCGATCGCGCCCGGCGCGAGAACCAGCACAATCTCGAGATCATCGAGGGCAAGAACAGCGAGCTGATCACCGCCCGCGACGAGGCCGAGTACGCCAATCGGGCCAAGTCGCAGTTCCTGGCGGTGATGAGCCACGAGTTGCGCACGCCGCTCAATGCCATCATCGGGTTCTCGGAGATCATGTATGCCGAGCCCTACGGCGCGCTCGGCGACAAGCGCTACAAGCAGTACGTGCAGGACATCCACAACAGCGGGGGCCACCTGCTCTCGATCATCAACGACATCCTCGACCTCTCGAAGATCGAGGCCGGGCAGGCCGAGCTGAATGAAGAGGAGGTCCACCTGCCGACGCTGATCGCGGCCGTGCACCGCATCATGCAGGAACGCGCGGCCAAGGCCGACCTCACGTTCGAGTGCGACTCGGGCGAAGAGCTGCCGTCGGTGCGGGCCGACCGGCGGGCGCTGAAGCAGATCCTGCTCAACCTGCTGGCGAACGCCGTCAAGTTCACGCCGAAGGGCGGCAAGGTCGGGCTGCGCATGGCGATCGACGACGAGGGCGGCCTGCGCATGACGGTCTACGACACGGGCATCGGCATCGAACCGCGCGACATCCCGCGCGCCCTGTCGGCCTTCGGGCAGGTCGACGCCTCCTGGTCGCGCCGCTACGAAGGCGCCGGACTCGGCCTGCCGATCAGCCGGGCGCTGGTGCGGCTGCACGGCGGGACGCTCGAGCTGAACAGCCAGCCCGGCATGGGCACGGCCGTCACCGTGCGGCTGCCGCCGGAGCGTGTGGGGCCGCTGCCCCGGCCAAAGCCGCCCGCGCCGCAGCCGGACTCGTCTCCTGCCCCAGCCCACGCCATCGAGGGCGGCCGGGCGCCGCAGCGCCGCCGGGGCACCGCGTGAGGATCGAGTTGGCGCGCGCCCGCCGCGAGACGCCGGGCGCCGCGCAAGTCCTGCATTTCAACAACGCTGGCGCCGCGCTGATGCCGACGCCCGTGCTCGAGGCGCAGCTCCGGCATCTCCAGCAGGAGGCCGCCATCGGCGGCTACGAAGCGGCCGACGCCGCCGACGACCGGCGCGAGGCGGTCTACGCGTCGATCGCCCGGCTGATCAATTGTGCGCCGGAGGAGATTGCGCTGGTCGAGAACGCCACGGTGGCGTGGGACATGGCGTTCTATGCGATCCCGTTCCGGCCCGGCGACCGCATCCTCACGGCACGCGCCGAATACGCCAGCAACTACATCGCGTTCCTGCAGGCGGCGCGCCGCACCGGCGTGGTCGTCGAGACCGTGCCGAGCGACGACAGCGGCGCGCTCGACGTCGCGGCGCTCGAGCGGATGATCGATGAGCGCGTGCGGCTCATTGCCATCACGCACGTGCCGACCAATAGCGGGCTGGTCAATCCGGCGGCGGAGGTCGGGCGGGTCGCGCGGCGGCACGGCGTTCTCTACCTGCTCGACGCCTGCCAGTCGGTCGGGCAGATGCCGATCGACGTGGCCGCCCTCGGCTGCGACCTGCTGTCGGCGACCGGCCGCAAATATCTGCGCGGGCCCCGCGGCAGCGGCTTTCTCTACGTCCGGCGGGCGGTGCTGGAGCGGCTGGAGCCGCCGTTCCTCGACCTGCGGGCGGCGACCTGGGTGGCGCCGGACCGCTACGAGCTGCGTCCCGACGCCCGCCGCTTCGAGAACTGGGAGAACAACGTCGCGGCCCAGCTCGGCCTCGGCGCCGCCGTCGACTATGCGCTCGCCTGGGGCCTGGCCGCGATCGAGGCGCGGGTCACCGCATTGGCCGAGGAGCTGCGCGAGCAGCTGCGTGCGCTCCCCGGTGTCACCGTCCGGGACATCGGGCGGAGGCGCTGCGGCATCGTCACCTTCACGGCCAAGGACCGCGACGCGGACGACATCGTCGCCGCCCTGCACCGGCGCAAGATCAACACCGTGACGTCGTCGCCGCGCTCGACGCTGCTCGATGCCACGGCACGGCAGTTGCCCACGGTCGT
>DATIXH010000047.1:0-13402 GCA_035518775.1 Candidatus Acidiferrum sp. | reverse complement strand
GGCACCAAGAACAGTCCTCATCCTGAGCCTGTCGAAGGACGCACGGCCACAATCCCAGGCTCATGCAAGCGACTGATCCGACTCACCAACTTGTGTGCATCCCATAGCGACTTACGTCGGGGTGACAACCGAGTATGACGTAGCGCTGCGCTCTGGCTTCACCCCATCGCCAGTGCCTGACTGAGGCCCGCCGATGACGTGATCGGGAGCGAGCAGGTGGTGCCGCGGCAGACATAGGCGGTCGCCTGGCCGTTGACCTGGGTCTTGCCGGCGGCGGGATGTCCGTCGGGCAGCTGCTCGGTCGGCGCGATGATCGAGAGGATGCGGTTGGGGAGCGAGCGGCCGTAGACGGCGGCGGCGAGGGCGTGCGTGTCGGCGGCGTCGCGCGCGCCGATGATGACGATCTGCTGTGCCGCCTGCAGCAGCTCGTTGCTGTTCAGCAGCGTCGCGAGCGAGAAGAAGCTGCGCTGCAGCTCGCCGGAGAACGCCGCCACGATCTGGTCGGCGCGTTCGCGATAGCGCTCCTCGCCGGTGAGATGGAAGAGCCGCGCGAGCACGCCGACGAGCGTGCCGTTGCCCGAGGGCGTCGCCTGGTCGGCGGCGTTCTTCGTGCGCAGGATCACATCGGCGGTATCGTCGGCCGAGAAGAAATAGCCGCCGCCGTCTTCGTCCCAGTAGTGGCGGTCGAGCAAGGCGACCCACGCCCGCGCCTGCCGCAGATAGCGCGCGTCGCCGGTCGCCTCGTGCAGCGCAAGGGCGGCGCGGCAGAGCTGCGCATGATCGTCGAGCGTCGCCGGATGCTTCGCCCGTCCGTCGCGCCAGCTGTGACGCAGCCGGCCGTCCACGACGAGCGAGCCCCTGATGAACTCGAATGCCTCGCCGGCGGCCTCCAGCCAGAGCGGCTGCTCGAACACCTGGGCCGCGTTGGCGAGGGCGGCGATCATCAGGCCGTTCCAATCCGCGAGCACCTTGTCATCCCAACCGGGACGCACGCGCAGCTCGCGCATCGCGAAGAGCGAGGCGCGGCAGCCGAGGAGGCGCGCTTCGGTCTCGTCGTCGCGCAGCTCGGGATTGGCGATACGGTTAAGAATGTTGTGGCCTTCCCAGTTGCCGCCCGGCGTCACGTCATAGACGGATTTGAACAGCGGTGCGTGGACGCCGAGCGTGGCGTCGATCTCAGCCTCGCTCCAGACATAGAACTTGCCCTCTTCATGCTCGCTGTCGGCGTCGAGCGAACTGGCGAAGCCGCGCCGACCGCTGGCGTCCGGGGCTGCCCGCATCTCCCGCAGCACCCAGGCTGCCGTCTCCTCGACCCGCGCGCGAAGGAGCGGCGCCTTGGTCTCCTGCCACGTCAGGGTTAACAGATCGATGAGCTGCGCGTTGTCGTAGAGCATCTTCTCGAAATGCGGCACCAGCCACTCGGCGTCGACGGAGTAGCGCGCAAAACCGCCGCCGAGATGATCGTAAATGCCGCCCTGGCTCATGCGCGTGAGCGTGAGGACGACGGCGTCACGCAGCTGCGCGTTGCCGCTCTGCTTCCAGGCCCGCCACATCAGTTCGAGCACGGGCGTCTGCGGAAACTTCGGCGCCTGGCCGATGCCGCCGTGAACGGGATCGACCTCCGGGAGCAGTTGCTCGGCTGCGCGCACATTCACCTCGAGCGCGATGGCGCCACCCTGCTGCGGGGTCGCCAGTTTGCCGAGCGCCTCACGCAAGGCCTCGACATTCTGAGTCACCTGCTGCGGCTGCTCGTGATAGACGGCGGCGATCTTGCGCAGCACGTCGGGGAAGCCGGGCCGCCCATAGCGTGCCGTCGGCGGGAAGTAGGTGCCGCCCCAGAACGGCTCGCCCGCCGGCGTCAGGAACATGGTCAGCGGCCACCCGCCCGGCTGTCCCAGCAGCGCCAGGGCGGATTGGTAAATGGTATCGAGATCCGGACGCTCCTCGCGATCGACCTTTATATTGACGTACAGCTCGTTCATGAGCGCCGCCGTGCCGTCATGCTCGAAGCTTTCATGCGCCATCACGTGGCACCAGTGGCAGGCGGCGTAGCCGACCGAGAGCAGGATGGGCTTGTCCTGCTGCTGAGCCGCCGCCAACGTCTCTCGGCTCCAGGCCTGCCAATGCACGGGGTTGTCCTTGTGCTGCAGCAGGTATGGGCTGGTCTCGCGATCGAGATTATTGCGCATTCTGGTTCCGATCCTGGCGGTGAAGGCCGGGGCGTTGCTGCCAGCTGACGACACATATATAGGAGTCAGCGGCCTGTGGCGTCAGAAGATGTATTTGCTTGCATCGTCAGAGGTGCGTCCTTCGACAAGCTCAGGATGAAGGGAGAGTCTTGGTGGCACGAAGAGCGATCCTCATCCTGAGCTTGTCGAAGGACGGACGGCGCTGATCCAAGCCGTAGGAGATCATTGGACAGTTCCGCAGGTTTACCATGAAGATCACGATCGACATCGATTGCACGCCGGAGGAGGCGCGCGCATTTCTGGGCCTGCCCGACGTGGCGCCGCTGCAAGCCGAGATGATGAAGGAGCTGCAGGAACGCATGCTGAAGACGCTCGCAGGCGTGGACGCGGAGACGTTGATGAAGACCTGGTTCTCGACCGGTGCGCAGACGATGGAGCAGATGCGCGCATTCTGGGAGCAGTTCGCCGGCCACGGCGGGAAGGGGAACGCGTCGTGAGTGTGGCGTCCAACGGCCAGGGGGATGACCCGGCGCTTTACTATCGCGTTCACGTCTTCTGCTGCACGAACGAGCGGCCGGCCGGCCATCCGCGCGGCTGCTGCAAGGAGAAGGGCTCGGAGAAGCTGCGCAACTACATGAAGGCACGCGCCAAGGAGCTCGGGCTTGGCGATGTCCGCATCAATGCCTCCGGCTGCCTCGATCGCTGCGAGCTCGGCCCGACCATGGTGATCTATCCCGAAGGCGTCTGGTACAGCTGCAGGACGCCGGCCGACATCGATGAAGTGCTGATTAACCACGTGCAGCAAGGCAAGCGTGTGCCGCGCTTGATGCTGCGTCCCGAAGACGGCCCGCCGCGCGACGGCGGCTGAGCGACAGGATCCGCGGCGGGCGGCGGCGCCCATGGACACCATCTACGCCTTGTCATCGGCGGCCGGCCGCGCCGGCATCGCTGTCATCCGACTGTCGGGGCCGGGCGCCATGGCGGCATTGCGGCAGGTCGTGATGGGGGCGCTGCCGGCGCCACGCGAAGCCGCGTTGCGGCGGCTGCGCCATCCCCAGACCGGCGTCGAGCTGGATGAGGGCATGGTCCTGCTGTTTCCCGCGCCGCGCAGCTTCACCGGCGAGGACGTCGCCGAGCTGCACATCCATGGCGGTCGCGCGGTCGTGCGCTCGGTGCTTGAGGCGCTGGCGTCCTGCGACGGGCTGCGGCCGGCCGAAGCCGGCGAGTTCACGCGTCGCGCCTTCGAGCATGGGAAGCTCGATCTGACGGCGGCGGAAGGCCTGGCCGATCTGGTTAACGCCGAGACGGAGGCGCAGCGCCGCCAAGCCCTCCGTCAGCTGCGTGGCGAGCTTGGAGATCTCTACGAGCGCTGGCGTACCGCTCTGCTGCGGGCCCTGGCGCATATGGAGGCGCATATCGACTTCCCGGAGGAGGATCTGCCGCCGGATCTGGCCGAGCAGACGAAGTCGACGATCGCCGCCCTGTCCGCGGAGATCGCCGCGCATCTGCAGGACAAGCACCGGGGCGAGCGCCTGCGCGACGGCATCTCGGTCGTGATCCTGGGACCGCCGAACGTCGGTAAATCGAGCCTTCTCAATGCGTTAGCTGGACGCCCGGCGGCCATCGTCGCGGCCAAGGCCGGCACCACCCGTGACGTCATCGAGGTCCAGCTGGATCTCGCCGGCTATCCCGTCACCGTCGCCGATACGGCTGGCCTGCGCGACAGCGAGGACGAGATCGAGTCGGAGGGCGTCCGACGGGCGCAGGCACGGGCAGGGGAGGCTGACATCAAGATCTTGATGGTCGACGTCGCCGATTATCAACATGTAGCGGCAGAGCTCTCAGCTCTCGCGGATGATGATGCGTTGTTCGCCATCAACAAATGCGATCTGGCGGCAGTACCACCGCAGACCCGCCTGTGTGGCCGCCCTGCCTTTGCCATCTCGGCGCGCACCGGCGCCGGGTTGGACAGCCTGCTGGCAGCCCTCCGGGAAGCTGTCGTCGAGCGGGCCGGCCTCACCGAGGCTCCCGTCCTGACCCGGCAGCGCCACCGCCGCGCGCTCGAACGATGTCGGGAGGCCCTGGAGCGGGCGCTGGCGGCACCCGGTCTGGAGTTGCTGGCTGAAGATCTGCGGCTGGCGGTACGCGCCATCGGCCGGATCACGGGCCGTGTGGATGTCGAGGATCTGCTCGACGTCATCTTCCGCGAGTTCTGCATCGGGAAGTAAATCACTTTTCGTAATCGGGGCCTTGCGTGCAAAAATCGGCTCTCTGGCCCGCGAAATGGTCCCCAATCCCGCTCAAACCTGCCGAAACGAGCCGAAACTGGTCATAGCTAACACATTGTAAGAAAGGGTCTATTTTTTGATCCATAGGGTCGTTTTGCAGAATCAGTAGAATCGCGTTTTGTCCTCACTTCGATATATCGATGTTTCACGTGAAACATTGACCTCGCGCTAACGATGTTTCACGTGAAACATCGCACCCAAATTGCCGCGAATGCCACCGATGTTTCACGTGAAACATCGGAGCAGCTTTTGACTCCAATTCCTCCCGCCGATAGATTGCAGCCATGGCGACATTCGATGTCATCGTCATCGGCGGCGGTCACGCCGGAACCGAGGCGGCAGCTGCATCGGCGCGCATGGGTGCGCGGACGCTACTGCTCACCCACAACCCGGCAACCATCGGCGAGATGTCCTGCAACCCAGCCATTGGCGGGTTGGCCAAGGGCCACCTAGTCCGGGAGATCGACGCCCTCGATGGCGTCATGGGTCGGGCTGCGGATCGGGCCGGCATCCAGTTCCGCCTGCTGAACCGCAGCAAGGGTCCCGCCGTGCGTGGACCGCGCGCCCAGGCCGACCGGAAGCTCTACCGCCACGCAGTTCAGGCAATCCTGGCGGAACAGCCTAATCTCACGATCCAGGCGGGTGGCGCCGAAGACATCGCGCTTGATGCCTCCGGCCGCATCCGCGCCATCCGAACCGCCGCGGGGGAGACGATCGAGTGCGCCGCCGCGGTCATCACGACGGGCACGTTCCTGCGCGGCTTGATCCATATTGGCGAGGAGAAGGTGGCCGCCGGCCGGGTCGGCGAGGCGCCGTCCCTTGGTCTGCCGGCGACATTGAGCCGCCTCGGCTTCCCGCTCGGGCGCCTCAAGACGGGCACGCCGCCGCGTCTCGATGGCCGCACCATCGACTGGTCCGGCCTGGAGATGCAGCCAGGCGACGATCCGCCCGTGCCGTTCTCCTATTTGACCGATCGGATCACGACGCCCCAGATCTCCTGCGGCATCACCACGACCACACCCGCCACCCACGATGTGATCCGTCGGAACCTCGACCGGTCGCCGATGTATTCGGGTCAGATCGAAAGCATCGGCCCACGCTACTGCCCCTCGATCGAAGACAAGGTCGTCCGCTTTGCCGAGCGCGAGCGCCACCAGATCTTCCTCGAGCCCGAGGGTCTCGACGACGTCACGGTCTATCCGAATGGTATTTCCACGTCGCTGCCGCGCGAAGTCCAGCTGGAGATTCTGAAGACCATCCCAGGTCTCGAGCGCGCCGCCATGCTGCGCCCCGGCTACGCGATCGAATATGACTTCGTTGATCCCCGCGAGCTGGCGCCGACCCTCGAAACCCGGCGGGTGCCAGGGCTGTTCCTGGCTGGTCAGATCAACGGCACCACCGGCTACGAGGAGGCGGCAGCGCAGGGGCTGATGGCCGGCCTCAATGCCGCTCTCCGTGCCGGTGGCGGCGACGCCCGGTTCGTGCTCGACCGCGCTGACGCCTATATAGGTGTGCTCATTGATGACTTGGTGACGCGGGGCACCAATGAGCCCTACCGGATGTTCACCTCGCGCGCCGAATACCGCCTGATCCTGCGCGCCGACAACGCCGACCTGCGACTGACGCCCAAGGGCCTGTCCATCGGCTGTGTCGGCCAGGAACGCGCCACCGCCTATGGCCGGCGCATCGCAAGGCTCGACCAAGCGCAGGCACTCCTGATCGGCCTGTCAGCCACTCCCAACCAGCTGCGCGATAGCGGCCTGACCATCAACCAGGACGGCATCCGTCGGACGGCTGCCGAGCTCCTGGCCTATCCCGGCATCGACCTCGCCCGCCTAGCCGCGATCTGGCCGCAGCTGCGTGACCTTGACGCCACCACAGTCGAGCAGCTGGAGACCGACGCCCGCTATCGTGGCTATCTCCGCCGCCAAGAGGCCGACATCCAGGCCTTCCGGCGCGACGAATCCCTCCACCTCCCGGCGGACCTCGACTACGGCAGCGTCTCCGGCCTGTCTGTCGAGGTCCGGTCGAAGCTGACATCCGCAAAGCCGGCAACCTTAGGTGCAGCGGCGCGCATTTCCGGGGTGACCCCATCGGCGCTGACAGCGCTCCTGAGGCATGTGAAGCGGGCCAGCGACCGGCTATCGGCCTGATGTCGCTGACGCCCGAGGCCTTCGCCGCCAGCTGCAATGTTTCACGTGAAACATTGCAGCGCCTGAAGCGCTATGCCGAGACCCTGGCCAAGTGGCAGAAATCCATCAACCTGGTAGCCCCAGAGAGCCTGAATGACCTCTGGCGCCGGCACATGCTCGATTCCGCCCAACTGCTTCCGCACATCCCCTCGGATATCGAGACCCTGGCTGACATGGGTAGTGGCGCCGGCTTCCCCGGCCTCGTCCTCGCGATACTGGGCATCCCCCATGTCCACCTCATCGAGTCGGACTCCCGCAAATGCGTGTTCCTGGCCGAGGCTGCCCGCGCAGCAGGCTTGACGCCGGGCGAGAATCCGACCATCCACCGCGCAAGGCTTGAGGAACTGACGAACCTGAAGGTCGATGTCGTGACGGCCCGGGCCTGCGCACCGCTGGCGCAGCTGCTGACCTACGCCGAGCCGTTCTTGCGGCCGGATTCCTTCTGCCTGTTCCTCAAGGGCGGCCGGGTCGACGAGGAATTGACCGAGGCGGCGAAAACATGGAGGATGCGCGTGGAGCGAATCCCCAGCTTGTCAGACCCTTCCGGCACGATCCTTCGCATGAGGCAGGTCGCGCGTGCAGGACTCTAACCCGATCACCCTCACGAACGGCGGCGTCACGCGGGTGCTGGCGCTGACGAACCAGAAGGGCGGGGTCGGGAAGACGACAACGGCCATCAATCTGGCGACGGCGCTGGCGGCTTGCGGGCGCCGCGTGCTCATTCTCGATCTGGATCCCCAGGGCAACGCCAGCACGGGGCTCGGCATCGGCCGCGAGGGACGCAAGGTCACCTCCTATGACGTGTTGGTAAACGGCGTCACGATCGCCGAGGCAACGGTCCCGACGGTCGTGCCGGGCATGTCGATCGTGCCGTCCTCGCTCGATCTCTCCGGCGCCGAGATCGAGCTCGTCAGCCAGCCGCGCCGCGAATTCCGCCTGCGCGACACGCTCGCGGCGGCGGCCGCCGACTATGACTATATTCTTATCGATTGCCCGCCCTCGCTCAACCTGTTGACGTTGAACGCGCTGGTCGCCGCCGACGCGGTGATCGTGCCGCTGCAATGCGAGTTTTACGCGCTCGAGGGCCTCACGCACCTGCTGCAGACGATTGAGCAGGTGAAGCGGGCATTCAACCAGAAGTTGAGCATCCAGGGCGTCGTGCTGACCATGTACGACAAGCGCAACAATCTCTGCGAGCTCGTTGCCGCCGACGTGCGCGGGCACTTCGGCCGCACGGTCTACGACACGGTGATCCCGCGCAACGTCAAGGTCTCGGAGGCGCCGTCGCACGGCAAGCCGGTGCTGCTCTACGACCTGCGCTGCGCCGGCGCTCAGGCCTATGTCCACCTCGCGCGCGAGGTTCTGCAGCGCGAACGGCAGGCCCTATCGGAAGGAGTCCACTGATGAGTCAGGATGCGGGCAAGCGTTTGGGTCGCGGCTTGTCGGCGTTGCTCGGCGAGGCCGCGGCGGAGCCGCAGCAGGCGCAACGGGCGACGCGCACATTGACGCTCGATCAGCTCGTGCCGGGGCCGTTTCAGCCGCGCCATCGCTTCGATGACGAGTCGCTCGCCGCGCTCGCCGATTCGATCCGCGAGAACGGCGTCCTCCAGCCGATCCTCGTGCGGCCGCGTCCGGGCGCGGCGACGGGCTACGAGATCGTCGCCGGCGAGCGCCGCTGGCGCGCGGCGCAGCTGGCCAAGCTGCACGAGATCCCCGTCATCGTCCGCGAGATCAGCGACCGCGAGGCGCTCGAACTGGCGCTGATCGAGAACGTGCAGCGCGAGGACCTGTCGCCGCTCGAAGAGGCCGACGGCTACCGACGGCTGCTGCAGGAGTTCGGGAACTCGCAGGACGACCTGGCGCGCCGCGTCGGCAAGAGCCGCAGCCACATCACCAACAGCATCCGTCTGCTGGGCCTGCCGGAGCCCGTGCGCCAGCTGCTCGACGACGGCAAGCTGTCATCCGGCCATGCCCGCGCCCTGCTCGGCACGGCCGATGCTGTCGGGCTCGCCAACCTGATCGTCGCCCACGATCTCAACGTGCGGCAGACCGAGCGCCTGGTGAAGAGTCATCGCGAAGGCGGCCCCCGGCTCCGGCGGCCTCCGAAGGACGCGGACACGCGCGCGCTCGAGCGCGACATCACGGCGCGGTTGGGGTTGACCGTATCGGTCGATCAGCGCGGCGAGGGCGGTACCGTGACGATCCGCTACCAGACCCTGGAGCAGCTCGACCTCATCCTCGCGCGGCTGCGCGCGGAGGCGCCATCGCAAGTCCACTGACGTCGCGTATCAATTCGCTCGCGCCGCGCGCGGGGCTTGGGCCGCGATCTCGAGCAATGCGCGCCGGCAGAGGACCTCGGCCGGCATTCGCGTCTTCTTGCAATCCATCTCGGCGCGCAGGAGCCGATCCAGCGATTGATGCAGTCGCGCCACGCTCCACCGCCGGACCTGATCCTGGAGCCGTGGCGCGTACTTGAAGAATACCGGCGGCCGCAGGCTGCGGATCGCCCGCTCGCGATCGTCCGCTGCCGCCACCAGGTGCAGACGTAGAAAGTGCCGCGCCGCGATGCGCAGGATCGCCACCGGCGCCGTGCCTTCGGCGAGCACGCGGTCGGTCAGCCGCTCCACGGCCGCGAGATCGCCGTCGCCGAGCGCGAACATCAGGTCATCCACGGACAAGGCGGCGCTGTCGCCCACGCAAGCCACCACATCGGCCAACCCGACCGGCCGCGCCGACTCGGATGGGCCCATGTAGGAGACGATCTTCTCCAACTCGCGGCGCGTCACGCCTCGATCGCCGCCCAGCACGCTCGCAAGATAGTCGCGCGCTTCCTCGGTCGGCTGCAGGTTGGCGCGCCCCAGTTCCTCGCCGATGAGACGGGCGAGGTCGCCGGCCTCATCGCGGTAGCAGGGCACGGCCGCGGCGTTGCCGGCCGCCTCGAACAGCTGGCGCAGCGACGAGCGCGGTCCCAGGTCGTCCGCCTCGACGATCACCAAAGCGTCGCCGCTCTTCTTCTCCAGAAACGACTGCAGGAGTCCGGCCTGGCTGTCGCCGCCGCCACGCAGCCGGACGACCCTCCGCCCGCCGCCGAACGTGAGGGCGGCGGCCTCGTCGCTCAGCAGCGACGGCTGGTCGCGCAACCGCTCCGGCGTCAGCTCCGAGACCCGGAACGGATCGGCCAAGTCGCCGGCGACCGCCGCGGCAAGGCGATCGGCCCGCTCCTTCACGAGGCCCGTATCGGGGCCGTAAAGCAAGGCGGCCGCGACCGTTCCGTCGCTTCCGCTCAAAAAAGACTCGATGCCGCGCCCGGTGATCTTCATCGAGCAAGAAGGATCCTCAGCTGCTCTCGCGCGGCTGCAGCGCCAGGGCGAGACGCGTGCGGATGTCGTCGCTGATGGCGCGCGCGGTGCGCTCGCGCGCGTCCTCCTCCGAGACCACCGAGGCGAATTGCGATGACAGGATGTCGTAGCTGCCGACCGAACGGCTGGATCCCGACACGACGATCGAGTTGTCGTCCAGCCGCCGCAGGATGAAGCTGGCCTTGAGCGTCAGGTTGGCGCGGGTCGCCGTCTCGTCCTTCTCCAGGAACAGGTTCTCGTGCGTCTCCGTGAGCGCGATGCTCAGAGCATATTTCGGCTGCTCGGGCTTGCCGTAGGGGTTCAGCCGTTCGCGCAGCATGTTGTACATCTGCTGGCCGATGCGGTCCGGGATGGCCTCGATGCGGATCAAGGCCATCTCGTCGACGGACGAGGCATTGTCGGCGCCGTGCCGGCCATAGAGCGGATGATAGCCGCAGCCCGCGAGCATCAGGATGAGACAGAGGAGAAGTCTAGACCACGACATTGACGATTCGGTTCGGGACCACGATGACCTTGCGCGGCGGCTTGCCCGCGAGCGCGCGCTGCACGGCATCTTCGGCGAGCGCGGCCGCCTCCGCAACCGATTGCGCGGCATCGCGCGGCAGCGCGATGGTCGCCCTCAGCTTGCCGTTCACTTGCACGGCGACCGTGACGTTGTCGTCGATGATCAGGCTGCGATCGGCCTGCGGCCAAGGCGTCTCCACGAGCAGCGCGTTGTGGCCGAGGTGCCGCCACAGCTCCTCGGCCAGGTGCGGCATCATCGGACCGATGAGCAGGGTCAGTGCTTCGAACGCTTCGCGCAGCGCCCATGCGCAGCCGGCCACCGCCGGTTGCGCGCCGTTGGTTCCCACGAACTCCGTGATCGCGTTGACGAACTCGTAGAGTCGGGCGACCGCCTTGTTGAAGTGAAACTTCTCGATGTCGTCGGTCACGCCGGCGATGGTCTTGTGCGTCGCGCGCCGCAGCGGCTCGCAGCGCGCGTCCGGGCCCGGCGGCACCTGCGCTCCCGCCGCCGGCAGATCCGACAGGCGCTCCGTGATCAATCGCCACAGCCGCTGTGCGAACTTCGCCGCGCCTTCGACGCCGGCCGTCGTCCATTCGAGGTCGCGTTCGGGCGGGCTGTCCGAGAGCATGAACCAGCGCGCGGTATCGGCGCCGTAGGTCGCGATGATCGGGTTCGGGTCGATGACGTTCTTCTTGGACTTGCTCATCTTCTCGGAGCGCCCGACGGTGACGGGGTGGCCTTCGGCGGCCGTCACCACTTTGCCGGCGCCGTCCTTCGTGACCTGCTCCGGAAGCAGCCAGTCGCCGCCCTCGCTCCGATAGGTCTCGTGGCACACCATGCCCTGCGTGAAGAGGCCCGCGAACGGCTCGTCCACGGCGAGCAGTCCGATCTTCCGCATCGCCCGCATGAAGAAGCGCGAGTAGAGCAGGTGCAGGATCGCGTGCTCGATGCCGCCGACATATTGGTCGACCGGCATCCAGTAGCCGACGGCCGCCGGATCGACCGGCCGGTCGCTGCGCGGGCTGCAGAAGCGGGCGAAGTACCAGGAGGAATCGACGAAGGTGTCGAGCGTGTCCGTCTCGCGCCGGGCCGGCTTACCGCAGCGCGGGCAGGACACGTGCTTCCAGGTCGGGTGATGCTCCAGCGGGTTGCCCGGCCGGTCGAACGTGACGTCGTCCGGCAACAGCACCGGCAGGTTCTGCTTGGGTACCGGAATGATTCCGCAGTCGCCGCAGTGGATCATCGGGATCGGGCAGCCCCAGTAGCGCTGCCGCGAGACCAGCCAGTCGCGCAGACGGTAGTGGACGGTACCCTCGCCGGCGCCGAGCTCGACCAGCCGTCGGATCGCGGCGCGCTTGGCAGCCGCCACGTCGAGACCGTCGAGAAAGCGGGAGTTGATCGCGCGGCCGTCCCCGAGATAGGCGGTATCGCCGACGGCGAAACTCTTGGGGTCTTCGCCGGGCGGGCAGACCACCGGCGTCACCGGCAGTCCGTACTTGCGTGCGAAATCCAGGTCGCGCTGATCGTGGGCCGGGCAGCCGAAGATCGCGCCGGTGCCGTATTCCATCAGGACGAAATTGGCGACGTAGATCGGCAGCTTCCAGCCGCTGTCGAACGGATGGATTGCCTCCAGCGTCGTGCGATAGCCCTTCTTCTCGGCTGTCTCGATCGCCTCGGCGCTGACCGCCGTCTTCCGGCATTCCTCGAGGAAGGCGGCGAGCGCGGGATCGCTCGCCGCCAGTTCGATCGCCAGCGGGTGATCGGCCGCAATCGCGGCGAACGAGGCGCCGAACAGCGTGTCCGGCCGGGTCGTGAAGATCTCCAGACGATCCTGGCGGCCGGCCAGGCCGAAGAAGGCGCGCGCGCCCTCGGAGCGCCCGATCCAGTTCTCCTGCATCAGCCGGACCTTCGCCGGCCAGCGCTCCAGGCCCTGCAGGCTGGCCAGCAGGTCGTCGCTATAGGCGGTGATCCTGAAGAACCACTGCGACAGCTTGCGGCGCTCGACGATGGCGCCGGTGCGCCAGCCGCGACCGTCGATCACCTGCTCGTTGGCCAGCACGGTCTGGTCCACCGGGTCCCAGTTGACGACGCCGGTCTTCTTGTAGGCGAGGCCCTTCCTGAACAGGCGCGTGAACAGCCACTGGTTCCACTTGTAGTAGCTCGCGTCGCAGGTGGCGAGCTCGCGCTCCCAGTCGAGCGCGAAGCCCAGGCCCTGCAGCTGCTTCTTCATGTAGGCGATGTTGTCGCGCGTCCACTTCGCCGGCGGCACCTTGTTGGCCATCGCCGCGTTCTCGGCGGGCAGGCCGAACGCGTCCCAGCCCATCGGCTGCAGCACGTTCATGCCGCGCATGCGGTGGTGGCGCGTGAGCACGTCGCCGATGGTGTAGTTGCGCACGTGCCCCATGTGCAGCTTGCCCGAAGGGTAGGGGAACATCGACAGGCAGTAGAATTTCCTGCGCGACCGGTCCTCGGTGACGCTGAACGAGCGCCGCGAGGCCCAGAATTGCTGGGCGTCGGCTTCGATGCTGCGGGGATCGTAGCGGTCCTGCATGGCGAGCCGCGCATTATAGATTGCCGGGAGAGCTGCACATGCGCTGCGCGAGGTTTTTGCTGGCGGTATTCCTCTTCGCGGCGGGCGCCGCGCACGCGCAGGGCTGGCCGGCGAAGCCGCTGCGCGTGGTCGTCGCGTTCGCGCCCGGCGGCTCCACCGACGTCGCCGTGCGCGCGCTCGCCGAGCGCATGGCGCCGGCGCTGGGCCAGCCGGTGCTGGTCGAGAACCGCGCCGGCGCCGGCGGCAACGTGGCCGCGGAGTACGTGCTGAAGCAGCCGCCCGACGGCTACACCGTGCTCGCCACCGCGGATTCGCTCG
>DATIXH010000046.1:0-2741 GCA_035518775.1 Candidatus Acidiferrum sp. | reverse complement strand
TGCCCGGCGCCGGGTCGGCGGCCAGGTCAGCATGGCCGAGGCGTGCAAGAAACTGAAGATGTCCGTCAGCTGAGGGCTTCCCCGGGTCGGCCGGGCGTGTCGCTCTTCGAAGGCGGCGGCGCGTAAGTCGGCGGCGGCGTTACTCGGGCGGTGGCCGCCTCCATGGAATAACTCCGAGAGCCGGCAACTGTATCTTACCTTAGCGGCGTGGCCGGCACCCTTGCAAGGAGGTCCGATGAGCACAGAGACGACGGCGACGACCGGTCCGGAGGGCGATCCGCCGCCGATGCCCGTCGAGGTCATCTTCAGCGACGGCTCGCTGGTGCTCGTCGCATCTGATGGCTCGGCGTTGGAGGTCCCGCTGACGAGACATGATGCGGTGCAGCTGATCGCCGCGCTCGCGGAGTACGCCTATCCGGGCTGCCGTCTACGGTCGACGCCGGCCGCCGGCATCGCCTGAGCGCTCAGCTTCGCCGGTAATCGGACCAACGCCCGGTCGCCGTCGCGGATCAGAATGATGGCCGGCCGGGTATGCACTTCGACGACGAGATCGCGGGCCGCGGCCAGCGTCTGGATCAGATTCCCCCGTTGCTCCTCGACCACCTGGCCAGGCAACGCCGCCAGAACCCAGCTCGCCGCCGTCAGCAGGACCATGACGGTTCGGTCCTGATCCGCCTTGTAGACCCGGTTGGCGATCCGCAGCCGGCGGCGTGGGCGGTCGAGATCGCTCAGTAGGTCGGCATCGGGCATGGACGGGGACTTTCCCGCAATATCATGCGCCGTGGGGCGATTCTAGCGCCGTACGTGCGCGTCGACGGGACGGCCGGTTGTTTGGGGAGCGGGCAACCGGCCGGGCGCGTGTGCGGCCTTGGCGGCGCGTGTAACCCCGCATTTACCGCCGGCCCGTACCCTCAGCCGGCATGGATGACCTGCCGTACGCGTTGCAGCTGCTGCGACCCCTGTGGCTGCCGTCGCTGATCCTGAGTCTCGCCGCTGCCGGCGGACTGGCCCTTGTCGCCTGGGGCTGACTCAACCGCGCTTATTCTGCCCACCAATGACTTACCCGCTCGGGGCAAAAATCGCTTGCGCCTCCCGGCGGAGGCGCTACAACCGCCCGGCTGGCAACATCAGCGAACGAGCGGCAGACTCCAGGGGTCCAGGACGCGGCGACGGCCGCAAGCAGCGACCGAGCGAGAGAGCCCAGTGTTCCAGTTGCCACTGCCCGGCTCGACCCAGATTGATCCGCCTGGCGTCGAATTGTGGTGAGGTAGTGGCAAGGCAAGGCATGGGGCCGTATGGCCGGAAACCCCCGCTCGGATCGGCGGGGGTTTCGCTTTTCTGGCCTCCTCGACGTTGGAAGTGGAATTGGCGGAGTTTTGGGCGGGCTGAGGCACATACCTGAAGTTGAATAGTCCATCCCACCGCCATCCCCTTGTTCGACCGGGTCGTCGGCCATCCCCCCGTCCCGACCTGCCACCGGACAGGCCGCCGGGCGCAGCGGCGGTCAAGGGTGGTCGCAGGCCACCGTCGCGTCTGCGCGGCGGCTTGCCCTTGACCGACGCGAGCACGGTGGCACCCTTTCGGCGGAAAGGGACGGAGAGAGGAGCATGGACGCCAACGACGTTCTCGCCCTGGGGCTCGGGGTGACGCCGCCGTGGAAGCTGGTCGGCCAGCGGCTCGATATGACCAGGCAGCCCAACGAGCTGCATCTCGAGATCGAAGCCGACCGTGGCACCCTGTTTCCCTGCCCGGTGTGCAGCCGAGCGTGCAAAGCCCATGACTTTGCCGAGTTCACCTGGCGCCACCTCAACTTCTTCCAGCATCACTGCTCCGTCATCGCCAAGCTGCCGCGTAGCGACTGTCCCGAGCATGGGGTGTTGCGGATCAATGTGCCGTGGGCCCGCGAGGGCAGCCGCTTCACGCTCTTGTTCGAACAGGTCGCCATTACGCTGGTGCGCGAGATGCCGGTGCTGGCCGCCGCCCGCATCATCGGTATCACCGATCAGCGCTTGTGGCGCATCGTCGAGCATTACGTCGGCAAGGCGGTCGAGCGCCTCGACCTCACCCGCGTCAAGGCCATCGGCCTCGATGAGACCGCCGCCAAGCGCGGGCAGACCTACGTCACCGTGTTCATCGACCTCGACCGCAAGCACAAGCCGGTGGTCTTCGTCACCCCGGGCCGCGGCAAGGACACCGTCGCCCGATTCAAGACCTTCCTCGCCGAGCACGGTGGCTCACCGAACCACATCGTCGAGGTCGTCTGCGACATGAGCGGCGCCTTCCTCGCCGCCGTCGGCGAGACCTTCGAGGACGCTGTCGTCACCGTCGACTGGTTCCACGTCGTGCAGATGTTCACCAAGGCCGTCGACGAAGTCCGCCGCGCCGAAGCCAAGCACAACGCCCTGCCCAAGGCCCTGCGCTGGGCCATCCTGAAGCGAGCCGACGGCCGCCTCACCAGGGCCCAGGCCGAGGCCCTCGCCGAACTCGAAGCCTCCGATCTCCTCACTGCCATCGCCTGGCGGATCAAGGAGATGCTCCGCTGGATCCGCAAAGCCGACAGCGTCCAGGCCGCCCGTTGGCGCATCACCCACTTCCTGCGCCACGCCAGGGCACGCCTCGCCGAAGACCGCATCCTCGACCCCATGCGCAAGGCGCTGAACTCCGTCGACAACCACCTCGGGCGCATCCTGCAGCGCTGGACCTCGTCCCACAGCAACGCCCGCCTCGAAGGCCTCAACGGC
>DATIXH010000045.1:0-15751 GCA_035518775.1 Candidatus Acidiferrum sp. | reverse complement strand
CGGGGCACGGACCATCGGCCAGAACGAGGCGTCCTGTGTTGTCTATGGCATGCCGAAGGCGGCAAATGCGCTGGGCGCGACCGAGGTCGAAGCCCCCATCGGCCGGATCGCCAGGATGATCCTCGAACGGTGCGTCGGCTGAGCGATGCAGATGATGGCTGCAAACCTAGGAATTTATAGCGATGCCAGAAGGATTTGAGCGCCCTCTTAACCAGAACTTAGATGATGGGACCGAAGATAGCGGCGAGACGGCGGCGCGAAAACGCGATGCACGTCAGCGCTCCAGGGAGTTGCCTATGGCGGCCGTGACCAACCTCAATGTGCTCGTCGTCGACGACCAGCAGATGATGCGCGACTTCATCGCCGCCCGCCTGCGCGAGCTCGGCATCAACCAGGTCGCGCTGGCCGCCAGCGCGACCGAGGCCCTGAAGCAGCTTCACGAAGAGAAGTTCGACCTCATCATCTCCGACTGGATCATGCCGGACATGACTGGGCTCGACCTGGTGAAGGCCGTGCGCGGCCACCCCGTGCTGAAGAAGATGCCGATCATCATGGCGTCGACTTGGCCCGGCCGCGATCAGATGGAGATGGCCAAGGCCGAGGGCGTGAACCACTACTTGGTGAAACCGTTCCAGACCGTCCAGCTGCGCGACAGCCTGCAGGACCTCTTCGGCACACTGCAGTAGCGCTGCCGGCGCGGCCTATCCGGCGGCCGCACGCAACGCCTGATCAAGATCAGAGATGATGTCGTCGACGGTCTCCAGGCCGATCGACAGTCGCACGACGTCGGGACCGGCGCCGGCCGCTATGCGCTGGTGCTCGGTCAGCTGCCGGTGGGTGGTGGAGGCGGGATGCAGGATCAGGCTGCGGGTATCGCCGAGGTTGGCGAGGTGCGAGAGCAGTTCACAGGACTGCACGACCTTGGTGCCGGCCTCGTAGCCGCCCTTGACGCCGAACGTGAAGACGCTGCCGCCGCGGCCTCCCAGATACTTGCGGGCAAGCGCGTGGTAGCGGCTTGATTTGAGGCCGGCGTAGGAAACCCAGCTGACCTGCGGGTGGCGTTCGAGAAACTCCGCCACCGCGAGCGCATTCTCGCAGTGGCGCTGTATGCGCAACGCCAGCGTCTCGATGCCCGTGAGGATCAGGAACGCATTCATCGGCGACAAGGTCGGACCGAGATCGCGCAGACCCACCGCCTTCATGTGCATGACCAGCGCCATATCGCCGAAGGTCTCGTAGAAGCGCAGGCCGTGATAGGCCGGCTCGGGCGCCGTGAGGCCGCCGAACTTGTCGTTCTGCCCCCAATCGAATTTTCCGGAATCCACCACCACGCCGCCCATGGAGTTGCCGTGCCCGCCGAGGAACTTGGTCATGGAGTGGATGACGATGTCGGCCCCCCAGGCGATCGGCTGGCAGAGGAACGGGCTGGCCAGGGTGTTGTCGACCAGGAGGGGGATGCCGGCCTTGTGGGCGATCGTTGCGATCGGCTCGATGTCGATGATGACGCCGCCGGGATTGGCCGGGCTCTCGACGAAGATCGCCTTGCATTTCGGCGTCAGCGCGCGCGCGAAGTTCTGGGGATCGTCGGCATCGACGAAGATCACCTCCCAGCCGAGCTTCTTGAAGGTCTTGCCGAACTGCGTGACGGACCCGCCGTAGAGCTTCTTCGAGGCCAGGAACTGATCGCCCGCCTCCATGAACGAGAAGAAGGCCAGCATCTGCGCGGCGTGGCCGGATGCGCAGGCTGTTGCGCCGCGCGCGTTTTCGAGGCTGGCAACCTTCTCCTCGAGGGCCGAGACAGTCGGATTCGTCAGACGCGAATAGATGTAGCCGAAGGTCGAGAGGTCGAACAGCGAGGCCGCGTGATCGGCATCGTCGAAGACATAGGCCGTCGTGTGATAGATCGGCGTGATGCGCGCGCCCGTGGTCGGGTCCGGCGGCGTGCCCGCATGGATGGCGCGCGTCTCGAAGCCGGGATCGGAACGCCAGTCGGCGCGCGGCGGCATCGGTTTGCCGCCGGCTGTATCCTCCCGTGCTTCCCGGCGTCGGGTCCTGGGCTTGTCGTTCATCGCGTCGCCGGCCTGCGCCGCCTGCTGGAGATGATGCGCGAGTTGAAGCCGCCCCAGCTGAGCTCGCCGTTGAGCCGCCCGTACTCGATCTTCGGACAGCGGTTCATGATGACGGTGAGCCCGGCCTTCTCGGCGCGCGCGGCCGCCGCGTCGTTGCGCACGCCGAGCTGCATCCACACGACCTTCGCGCCGAACGCGATCGCCTCGTCGGTGATACCGCCGGCGGCCTCCGAGTTGCGGAAGATGTCGACCATGTCGACGCGGCGGGCATCGCTTTCGGGTATGTCGGACAGGCGCGCGTAGCAGGTTTCGCCGAGAATGGTCTTGCCGGCCGCGCGCGGGTTCACGGGAATGACCCGATAGCCCTTGCTCTGCAGGTACTTCATGGCGAATGAACTGGCCTTGTGCCAGTCGGGGCTGGCGCCGACCATGGCGATGGTGCGCACGCTGCCCAGCACCTTGCGCAGATGGCCGTCGGAGTATTGGTCGTGCTCGGGCATGAGCGCGTCAGCGTCCTTTCCAAACCGGCGCGCGCTTCTGCATGAAGGCGTCGATGCCTTCGCCTACGTCCTCGGCCATCATGTTGCAGGCCATCGTCTCGGCTGCAAGATCGTAGGCGGCGCTCAAGTCGAGGTCGCGCTGGCGATAGAACAGGCGCTTGCCTGCGGCGACGGCCGCCGCCGACTTCCCGGCGATGCGCGTGGCCAGATCGACCACGAGCTTGTCGATCTCCGCCGCCGGTGCGACGCGGTTGATAAGCCCATAGCGCAAGGCGGTGTCGGCATCGATGAAATCGCCGGTCATCAACATCTCGAAGGCGCGCTTCTCCGACACGTTCCTGCTGAGCGCAACTGCCGGCGTGGAGCAGAACAGCCCCACATTGATGCCGGAGGTCGCGAAGCGCGCCTCCGGCGCCGCGACGGCGAGGTCGCAGGTGGCGACGAGTTGACAACCCGCGGCGGTGGCGATGCCCTGGACGCGCGCGATCACGGGCTGCGGCATCTGCGTGATGGTGAGCATCATGCGGCTGCAGCGCTGGAACAGGTCGCGGTAATATGCCTTTTCCGGTCGCGCCCGCATCTCCTTGAGGTCATGGCCCGCGCAGAACGCCGGACCGGCGCCAGCGATGACGACTACGCGGATGGCGGGATCGGCGGCGATGGCGTCCAGCTGCGCCTGCAGATCCCCGAGCAGGGCGTCGCTGAGGGCGTTGTATTGGCGCGGCCGGTTGAGCGTCAGCGTGACGATGCCGTGATCGTCGTGGCGCAAGAGCACAGGCTCGTTGGCCGGAACGGCGGCGCTGGAAGCGGCAGGAGCCATGGGCTGGGTCCGGGGCTGCGGCGATCGCCCCGGGTTCTATCACGAATCTTTCCAGGCCCGGAAGCAGTACTCTCGCGCGGCAGCGCGCAGGAGATCGTCTTTGTCGAGAAAGCCTAATTGCCGGGCTATTTCGGCAGGATCGGCATCGCCGGGCTCCCGCCCGCATTGGGCCACGAACCACGCGATCAGTTCGTCCTCAGACAGACCGATGTCCGCCGGCGTCGGTTGCTCGACGCCGCGCGCGCCGAGCACGGCATGCTTGTCGTCGGCCCGTGCCTGCAGGCGGGCGCGGGCTTCGGCGAGCGCCAACTCGTCGGCGAGCGCGTCGTCAATCGCAGCGGCATGCGCAAGATCGAGCCGAACACGTCGGACGTCGTCTCCCATCAGGCGCATGAAATCGTCACGGCTGAGGTCGCGCGTGCGCAGCCACGCTTCGAGCTCGTCCGGGGATTGGAAGCCCATACGTTTGCGGAAACTGCGCACGGCCTCCTTCAACTCGGCGGCGGTGGGGTCGCCCCCCTGATCGGCGGCCGCGCGCCGCGAGAGCGCTCGTACGGTGGCCTTGCGCCGGAGCTGCTCGTAGAGCGCCGCATCGAGGCGGAGCTCGTCGAAGATGCCGTTGCGCGGCGCAACGGCGGCGACCGCGTGGTCATCGACGCCATTGACGCCGAACTGGCGCTCGACGGCGTCCCACAGGATCGTATGTTCGAACAGATAGGAGGGGGGCGCGGGCGGAAGGGCGGCGGCGCGGGCCTCCTTGATCGCGCGCAGCATGGCGAGCGCGTCCAGGCGCTTCTGGTTGACCTGATTCTTCGGCAGCCATGCCTTCAGGCGGGCCAATTCATCAGCCGGCAGTTGACGCGCGCTCGCGGTGGCCAGGAGCTGGTCGTAGCTGCGGTTTTTGTAAAAGAGCGACTTGGCGATCTCGAGCAGGGCAGCGGCGGTGGTTGGCGATAGCACGCCGGCCGCCGTCGCTTTCCTCACCGTCGCCCGGATATTCACCATCGCCTCGGAAATCTGCATATGCCCGAGTTCCGGCGGGCCGTGCACGACGGCAACCTCGTCGTCGTCTTCGATCACGCCGTCGCGGTAGGCCTCGAAGATCTCGCCGACTCCGACCATGCCGAAGGCGGCCAGCTCGGCGGCGCGCAACGCGCCCATGCTGGAGGCGCCGAAGACGTGGATGCCCTGATCTATGGCCCACAGCACCTCTTTGTGCCAGACCGACGGCGTGCTTTCGAAGAAACCGTCGATGATGCCGATCGCCCACGGCCGCTTCTGCGCTGCCTTGTAGACGTCACCGATGGCGGCCGGCGGGAGGTACTCCGCGTCGAGGACCTGGGCCGCCTCGACCGGCGACAGCGTCGGCCCCGTGAAGATGCTGATCGTCATGCCTGCCTCGCCATCACGGCCTGGGCGCGCGCGCCCGCCACGTAGTCGGGACCGTCGGGCACGCCTTCGAGGCCGGGGATGACCACCTTGACGACGGGGAGGTTGAATTCCGGCACCGTGAGGTCGACGACGATGACCTGATCCAATCCGGCGGACTGCAGGTGGGCCAGTTCCCACTGCACATCGTCGTTCAGCGACTCGGAATCCTGAGTCGTCGTCGCGTCGAGCCGGCGCGAGGGTGGCCCGCCCAGGCCCTCGCGGCGACGGCGCGCAGCCGGCGTCTCGTCCTCAGGACGGCGGTAGTCACGCCGCTCGATGTCGTCGCGCGAG
Organism: Candidatus Acidiferrum sp.; assembly: GCA_035518775.1. Classification (GTDB taxonomy): domain Bacteria; phylum Pseudomonadota; class Alphaproteobacteria; order Dongiales; family Dongiaceae; genus JBGPEQ01. The sequence goes on along the minus strand of DATIXH010000045.1, from coordinate 10,640 downwards.
CCGGAGATATAGGTGAGACGGGACTGGGCGGCCTCGGTGAGCGCGCGCAGGAGCGCGATGGCCCGCGAGGGGTGGCAGCCGGCACCGAAGAACGTGCCCTGCGCGTCGTTAGGGTTGTCTTCCGCCTCGTAGATGTGGCAGCGGAACGACGGGATGCCGATGTCCGATGTCGTGTCCCAGACTTCAACGGCCATCTGCGCGCGGTGATATTTTTCGAGAATCGAGCGCGCGCGCTCATCGTCGATCGAGTCGAGATCGACTCGGCGCGCCTGCAGCGTGGCCTCGTCCGCATGCAGCCAAAGCGCGTCGGCATCGCGCTCGACGACCTCACAGATCCCGGAGCTGATCGCCTCCAGAATGTGGTTGCCGGAGGCCAGTCCGTTGGTGCTGGACGCAACGCAACCGCTGCCCTGGGGCAACGGAAGCGCATAGTTCACATGCACGGACTCATAGGGCAGCCAGATGCGCCGGCGCGACACCAGATCGAAGCCCTCGACCCACAGGATCGGAAGATTGGGATGGTAAATGCTGTCGGGGACCGACGGCAGCCGCATCGGATCAACGACCGCGTGCCGCCGAGCGATCTCGTTGTAGGTCAGCAGTTTCAGGGGCTGGTCGATTCGCTCGCCGTGGAACGATTCGACGGCCTCCATGACTCCGGAGGCCTTCGCGTGATCGAGGTCGAGTCCCTTGCCCTGCGTGACCGCCAGCGTTCGCGCGTTGGGACGCGCCACCATGACGACGGGGATGCCGAGATAGTCGAGGCCCGTGACATTTGCGATTCGGGTAATGCCCATCGCCGGCAACAGCGGACGCAGCCGCTCCACGGTCTGCCCCGGCACGACCGTGCGATGTGTCCCTCCGCGATGAGCCTTGGCAACGGGCCGATCAAGGCTCTGTTCAAGCGTCGTAAACCACCCCAACCCCAACCCCCGACCCTCATAACGGCAAGGCGGCCTTCTGCATCGAGCCTGTCATCTTGCCGCACAATGGTTTCGGCGCCGTGACCTGGGACAAGCGCCGAAAAAACAGATTGGGCCTCAGCCCGACGGCCGAGGCCCAATCATCAAACTCACGGGCCTAAACGTTCCCGTCGTAACAGATCTGGGTGCGGGTCAACTGGTACAGATCCGGGACTTAAGCAGACAGCGTGAGGGCGCGCGCCGACAGAGCGCGAGCCGATAGCGCGCGGGCAGAGAGGGCCCGCGAAGACAACGCACGTGACGACCGCTCAAGCGCTCTCGCCGAGAGCGCCCGGGACGACCGCTCAAGAGCCCGAGCCGATAGTGCGCGTGAACTCAACGCTCTGGCGGACACGGCCGTGTTCTCATCGAACGCGGCGGACAGAACGTCGTCCCACGCCTTCTTCGACACACTCATGACTGACTTCTCCCCATTCCCAGGTTAACAACGCACCCGCCGGAAACCGGTGGCACAAGGAAACCGTGCCCAAATTTACCGCATTTGGCAAGGAAAATTTTACTAAGAATATCAATGGAAACTTAACCTTATCTGTTAATACCTCTTAAGGACCTATAGGAATTGATAGGTGGGGCGGGGATGGCTGTCCGGCTGGCGGGCCAGGTCCCTCTTGGGTGCCTTCACGGCGGCATGGCGACGGGCTTGCGCGCGACCGCGGCAAGTTCGGCCAAAGCGTTGTGAATTTTCGCTTTTTTTAAGCTTCCGGTGCTACACGGATAGGCTGGCGAAGAAAGCGGCTCGCGGCCTCTGCTGGGGCGCGTGCGCCGATGGTTTGAGGGCTGAGTACGGGCATGTCGGCTGACGATCCCGACGTTGGTCAACTCCTCCAGGATCTCGCGATGACCGGAGATCCGGCGGAGCGGTGCCGGATCCTGTGCGACCTCGTGCGCCGCGTCTGGGTCTACGATCTGTCGCTCGCCCTCTCCTATGCGGAAGAAGGCATGGCCTTGGCGCGGGAGCACGACCTCAAGCTCGAGGAGGCGCGCTGCAGCCTGGATGCCGGGCGCGCTCTTCGGCTGCTGTGCCGCTACGGCGATGCCGAGCGCATGCTGTTGCCGCTGCGCGAGACGTTCTTCGCGCTCGGCGACCGCGAGGCGGCCGGCCTCGCGATGCGGACCTTGTCGGCGATCTATCTCGACATCGGACTGCTCGAGCAGGCGCTCGACCTCAACCGGCAGGCGCTCGTCATCTTCGATGAGGTCGGCAACCAGCGCTACTACTGCATGGCGCTCATGGAGTGCGCCGAGGTCCTGAAGAAGCGCAAGCAGTTCGACGAGGCGCTGGCCACGCTCGACAATGCCCGCATGCGCCTGACCAAGCTGGCAGGCGACGAGCCCGACGACGTGCAGTGGCTGCAGCTCAAATACACGCGGGCGCTGCTTCTGCTCGAGGCGGGCCGCAACTGCGAGGCGGTGACGGCCGCCGAGGAGGCCCTGGAGGCGGCGGGCAACTTCCGCTGTCGCGACATCGAGACCGGCTGCTTCGGCATCCTGGCCGTCGCCCATGCCAAGCAGCAGCGGTTCGTCGAGATGGAGCGCTGGCTGGCCTCGTTCCTGGCGGCAGCGGACACCTGCAACGATCCCTACAATCGCGTCATCGGCTGGCTCAACTGCGGGCGCGCCCTGGTCGTCGCCGGCCAGCACGAGAAGGCGCTCGACTACGTTCAGCGGGCCTCCGCGACCGGCCAGGCCGTCGGCCTCACCGGACTGGTGGCGGATTGCCACGCGACGCTCTCGGAGATCTACGAGGCGATGGGCGACCATCGCACGGCGCTCTATCACTTCAAGGCGTTCTATGCGTTCGACAGCAAGCTGCATATGGCGGGCGTCGAGCATCGCATCGGCCAGATGCAACTGCAGCTGAAGGTCGACGAGACGCGCATGCAGACCCTGGAGAGCTCGCGCCAGGATCTGGAGCGCCTGGTGGCCGAGCGCACGCGCGAACTGCGCCTCGCCAAGGAGCAGGCGGAGGTGGCCAACCGCTCCAAGAGCGACTTCCTCGCCCATATGAGCCATGAGCTGCGCACGCCGCTCAACGCGGTGATCGGCTTCGCCGAGCTGATGCAGCGCCAGGTGCATGGCGCGATCGGCTCGCCCAAATATCTCGAGTACCTGAAGGACATCCACGACAGCGGCCGGCTGCTGCTGTCGATCATCAACGACATCCTCGACCTGTCGAAGATCGAGGCCGGCAAGCAGGAGCTGCATACGCAGACCTGCACTGCCGAGGACATCTGCCGCGCCTGCATTCGGCTGGTGAAGGACCGCGCCGACCAGGCCGGCGTCCGCCTGTCGCTCTCGGTCGCGCCGGGCATGCGGCTGCTCGAGGTCGACGTGCGGGCGGTGAAGCAGATCCTGCTCAACCTGCTGACCAACGCGGTCAAGTTCACGCCGCAGGGCGGGCGCGTGACCTTGTTCGCCTCCGACACCGGCGGGCCTTATGTCGTGCTGGGCGTGAGCGACACCGGCATCGGCATCGCCGCCGACGACCTGCCGCGCGTGCTGGAGCCGTTCGGCCAGGTCGAGAACATCTTCACGCAGACGCGGGGCGGCACCGGCCTCGGGCTGCCGCTCGCCAAGATGCTGACCGCCCTGCATGGCGGGCACCTGACGATCGACAGCAAGCTCGGCGAGGGGACGATCGTACGCGTGTCGCTGCCGGCGGCCGAGGCCGAGCTGACGGCGGACGCCAGCATGGCCGCGGGCACCGCGACCGGCCGCTGAGCCGGCGCAGTCAGCGGCATATCGCCGCACGGCGACTCCTCCACTTTGAAATCGATCGACGCGACGGTTTGTCGTCGCCGCGCGGCTGGATACCGCCGGGCGCAGCGTGTATGTGATCGCCATCGCATTCATCCCCCAATCCATTTCGGCGGAGGCAAACGCCATGCGCATGAAGGACAAAGTCGCCATCGTCACCGGCGCCGCCAGCGGCATCGGCAAGGAGATCGCCCGCGCCTATCTCGCGGAGGGCGCCAAGGTCGCGATCGCCGACCTCAAGCTCGACGCCGCGACGGCGACGGCGAAGGAACTCACGGCCGGCGGCGGCCAAGCGACCGGCGTCGCCATGGACGTCGCCAACGAGGAGCAGGTGGAGGCGGGCGTCGCCGCGGTCATCAAGGCCTTCGGCGGCGTCGACGTGCTGGTCAGCAATGCCGGCATCCAGATCATCTCGCCGGTGGTCGACCTCTCGCTCGCCGACTGGCGCAAGATGCTCGCGATCCATCTGGACGGCGCGTTCCTCACCACGCGCGCCTGCCTGAAGCACATGTACAAATCGGGGCGCGGCGGCAGCATCATATACATGGGCTCCGTGCACTCGAAGGAGGCGTCGCCGCTGAAGGCGCCCTATGTCACGGCCAAGCACGGCCTCATCGGCCTGTGCAAGACGGTGGCTAAGGAGGGCGCCAAGTACGGCGTGCGGGCCAACGTGATCTGCCCGGGCTTCGTGCGGACGCCGCTGGTCGACAAGCAGATTCCCGAGCAGGCCAAGGAGCTCGGCATCAGCGAGGAGGACGTGGTCAAGAAGGTGATGCTGAAGGAGACCGTCGACGGCGAGTTCACCACGGTCGCCGACGTCGCGGAGCTGGCGGTGCTGTTCGCGGGCTTCCAGACCAGCGCCCTGACCGGTCAGTCCGTGGTGGTGAGCCACGGCTGGTTCATGCAGTGAGCGGACGGACGATCGTCGAGACGGAACGGCTGATCGTCCGCCACCTCGAATCCGGCGACGTGGAGGCGCTGGCGGCCCTGTGGAGCGATCCGGTCGCCACCGCCTACCTGGGCGGGCCGCGGACCTCCGAAGGGGTCCGGCGGTCGCTGCAGGAGGATCTGGCCCTGCCGCAGCAGCCGACCTTCGACCTGTGGCCGACGATCGAGAAGGCGAGCGGGCGGCTGGTCGGGCATTGCGGGCTGCTCGACAAGGAGGTCGCGGGAATCCTGGAGATCGAGCTGGTCTATGTGCTGGCGCCGGCGGTCTGGGGACGGGGCTTCGCCACCCAGGTGGGCGGGGCGATCCGCGATCATGCGGTGCGAGCGTTGGGCTGTAAGCGGCTGATCGCCTTGATTCATCCCGACAATGCGGCCTCGGAGCGGGTGGCCCTCAAGCTGGGCTTCCGGCAGGAGGGCGAGGTCGAGCGGCCGCATGGGCGCCTGCGGCTTTATAGGTTCGCGGCCGTGCGGTGAGGCGTTGTTACGCAGGTCGAAAAGCCGAGAAAACACGATTCTGCAAAACGACACTATGGATAAAAAAATCGGTCCTGTTTTTCAAGGACATGACCTTGACCACTTTCGGTTCGCCGGCGGCCGTAAACACTGATTTCGATCAAGGTATCGGCAGAAAATCACGTCAAAGTGACGGCTGCGGAGGCTTGACTTCTGCAAATGAGAACCATTATCAATTCCCCAGAATGAGAGTGAGTTGCATTTTCCCAAATGAGGACGCAGACAATGCAGAGCAGAATCGTGGCGTGGGCGGTGGCAGCAGTGATCGGGATCGGCGCCGCGACGGCGGCGACGCTGGCGCGCGCGGAGGGCGAGCCCTTCGTGATGACCTTCAAGGACAACAAGCTCGAGCCGGCCGAGCTGCAGGTGCCGGCCGGGACGGAGTTCAAACTCGTCGTGAAGAATGCCGACCAGACGCCGGAGGAATTTGAGAGCGAGGACCTGAAGGTGGAGAAGGTGATCGCCGGCGGCAGCGAGGCCGAGTTCACGATCAAGGCGCTCGATCCCGGCAGCTACGAGGTCTATGGCGAGTTCCACGAGGACACGGCCAAGGGCCACATCGTCGCGAAGTAGCATCGCTCCATACCAGGCATCGCCCCTTGGATCCCTCGACCGCCCTCATCGTCTTTCGTGAAGTGCTGGAGGCGGCGCTCGTCGTCGGCATCGTGATGGCCGGCAGCAAGGGCGCACCGGGGCGCGGCCTGTGGGTCGGCAGCGGCATCCTTGCCGGCGTGGCGGGCGCATGCGTCGTGGCGGCCTTCGCCGGGGTCATCCAGAATGCGGCCGCGGGTATCGGGCAGGAGCTGCTCAATGCCGGCATCCTGTTCGCGGCGGTCGCCATGCTCGGCTGGCACTGCATCTGGATGGGGCGGCACGGCCGCGAGATCGCACAGCACGTCTCGGCCGTGAGCCGCGCGGTCGTCGCGGGCAGCCGGCCGCTCTATGCGCTCGGCATCGTCGTCGGCCTGGCAGTGCTGCGCGAGGGCTCGGAGGTCGTGCTGTTCCTCTACGGCATCGCGGCCGGCGGCGGCGCCGGTGCTTCGGCCATGCTCGGCGGTGGTGCGGTAGGATTGGCGGGCGGCGCGGCCGTGGGCGTGGCGATCTATGCCGGGCTGATGCGGATTCCCATGCGCTACCTGTTCGCGGTGACGACCTGGATGATCATCCTGCTCGCGGCCGGCATGGCCTCGCAGGGCGCCGGTTTCCTGGTGCAGGCCGATCTTCTGCCGGCGCTCGGCCGCACGCTGTGGGACACGTCGGGAATTTTGTCCGAGCGCGGCGTGCTCGGGCGCGTGCTGCACACGCTGGTGGGCTACGACGCCAAGCCGTCGGGCATTCAGTTGCTGTTCTATGCAACGACGCTGTTGATTATCGGGTCGCTGACCTGGATACTAGGCAAAGCGAATCCACCCGCAGCGCCGGCCGCTCGCGCGGCCTGACTCACCCACCCACGGGCTGCGGGACCCTTGGCCTTCCGCAGCTCACGCTCCGGAAGGCCATTTTTTGCGCGGCGATCAGCGGCCGTATAGGCCCGCAGGGCGGGTTCGAGGTGGATGCCGTTCTCTCAGGCCACGAGGAACGTCTCGCCGCAAAGGGGCGGCGGCCAGCACGCGTGAGTGACCGTCGGAGTTCTCGATGGCGGTGGCCGACAAGCCTCAGTTTCTTCTACCTTTTCGCTCACGCGGCGGTCGCGGCGAGCGGCTGACCCGAGCTGTTCCGCGCGCTCCGATCACTCCGCTGGATTTGAAAGAGCGGCCACAAGCTCGTCGTCCAAGGCTTTCAATGCGGCGCTGCGCTCTCCGTTCAACTCAGCGATCTTCTGCTTACAGTTGCTCGCGCTGTTGTTCTGCGCTCCCGGTGGGCCGCACAGCAACTGACGCCACCGGTCAATCTGTGAGTCCCAATCCGTCTCCATCTGTCTTCGTCTCAGGCCAAAGTCAGCCGCAATCTCTTCACATTGCTTCTCCGTCTTTCCGAGGCATGGCCGCTTCGATGGTCCATCACTCGGAACCGCAGTGACGGTCTTTGGCAAGACCACAGTATCCATCACTTGATACGAGACTTGTATCTCATCATCGATCGCGAACACGCGGCATCCTCGCCCACCTGCCTTGGCGCAGGCTTGCAGGGCGAGACTGCGGGCAGTGGGGTTCATGTAGCAGCGATACTCCGGGCAGTAGCTGTAGCCGAAATGGAATCCATCTTCGGCCACGGCAATTGCTCGCGGAGACTTCAGTCGCTGGTACGCACCGCTGTAGAACTGCATGACCTCCTGAGACACCAGGAGGGCATCGTTATCTGCAATTGCCGGCGAAGCCGCGAGGATTGTCAGGGCGAACGCCGCGCCTATGGCACCCGCACGCATCGACGTCTCCTTGGTTCGAGACGCCTCAACCCTCCCAGTTTACCACGTCCCACTGCGGCGCGAGAGAAAATCACCGCTTGCCAGGAGCGTCTTCCGGAATAGTGCCTGGAAGCCACGGAACGGTTTCGTGGCTTGTTGCCGACTCCAGCTTGAGGAATCGAAACAGAAATCGCCCCGGGTCTCGCGGCGGATCCATCGACCAGACACTCAGAGCCGAAAACGTCGACACGACGGGGCTCGACCGCCATAGGATCAAATCAGGAAGAGGGCATCGCACCACAGCTGCCGCCCGACCCTGACGCGATCAGCGCCCGGGCTTCTTCGATCTGTTCTGGGCTCATGAGGCCGGCGATCCGGTCCTTTTCCTCTATCGCCTCGCTCTGACCGTTCGCCGCCGCAAGACTGAGCCACATGTAAGCGCGAGGGTAACTCGGGCTCACGAGCGCGGCCGGATGACCTGGCTCATACATGAGCCCGAGGCTGTATTGCGCCGTTCGATGGCGGCTCGTCGCGGCGCGGCACATCCACTGAACGGCTTCTGTCTCGTGCCGTTGATATGCCCGCCGACCCAGTTCGTATTCGGCCTCATGATCGGCATGTGCTGCCCTCGCCTTGAGGTCCTCCTCCGACAGCGCCGCATAGTTCGGCAGCGGTGCCGGGGGTGGCCCGCGATCGGTATTGCACCCGCCCGTCGTCGCGCCGGCGACCGCTGCAATCGCGGCCACGACGCCTGCCGATGCCAGGAGTCGCATCCTTGACGAGCGAGTGCTACGCACTGACCGCCTCCCGCTCAGGCTCGCGCATGGACTGGCTCCGCCCACCGCATCATGGCGACGGCGTAGAGCATGAGTGCCAGGCAGGCAATATGGAAGAGGTTGAAGGGACCGATAACGGCCGGGTAGGGCTTGAGGAACTCCCACACGAAGCGCTGGCCACCGTATGTCAGCGCGAAAAGATAGAAGCCGCAGCGGATGATCGTGTCCGGCCTTCTGGATAAGGCCCAAAGAAACGCGATCAGAAACGCCACCATCGACAACGACTCGTAGAGCTGCACGGGATGGCGCGGCACACCGTCGCCGAAGTCGACAGCCCAAGGCAAGGACGTCGGCGTGCCATAAGTGAAGTCATCGATACCGGCCAGGAAGCAGCCGATCCGGCCAATGGCGATGCCGACGCCGAGCGGGACAACGAACATCATCCCCGTCGAGCCGCGCACGCCCCGAACGAGCTTGTACGCCTCGACGGCCGCGATGCCGCCGATGATCGCACCGAGGATGCTCCGTCCGACCCCATGCCGGCCGGCCAGTGACAAGTTTGCCGTCCCGAGCCCGAACGTGCCGATCAGCGTGCCGAACGCTGTCGCAATGACATAAGGGAGCCCGAGTCCCTGGATGCGCAGGCGCGACGCTACGTGGTAGCGGCGCAGTACAAACACGCCTGCGAGGAGCCCGCAGAGCCAGGCAGCGACATCGAAAAGGGTGTGGACGAGCATGTCCGGACCCTCGGTGCGGTGAGACTACAATGACAGCCTGGGGGACCAAGCGCAATTGCGGCCTGTATGGGCACTAGCCGACACGGGCACCTCCGCACAGGGACCGCGAGGTTAAAGAGCAAGCCGTCGCCACTGCCCTCACAGCTATCGTCGCGCCATTGCCAATTTTCGAAACGGCGTTCGCAGGCTATGCGGTTACGAGCGCGTTCGACCGAACGGAAATTCCACATTCAAAGCCAATGGCTCGGTTTTCGCTGGGGTGACAACCGAGATTTGAACTCCGATCGTGCCGGTTTTTTTGCAGGAGTGTGGCGGCTGCACGAAAAGCCCCGCACCGTCTCGCGTCCGGTGCGGGGCCGCCGTTTCTTGTCAATTGAGCAGCTCGGGCGGATGGATCCCGCTGCGCCACGAAAAGCGATCACCCGTCCTTGCTTATCGGCTTGGAGTCAGCCCGCCGCCTTATTTGCGGTCGGCTCGGCTGGTCACGGAGGATTGCGCCGTGCCATGGAAGTGGCCGGGCGTCTTTTGCGTATGGCTGACGGTCGCAACGGCGCCATTCTCGTCCGCCGTTGCCGAACCGGAACCCGATGCGTTCGTGCCGACGACGACAATATCGAGAAGGGACTGCGCACCGATGGTGCTGCTTGCGTTGCTTGATGCGCTGACGCTGACCGAGTCGGCCAGCGCCAAAGGCGCGGATGCCAGCGTGATCGTAGAGACAGTCGAGATCAGAAACACAAATCGTTTCATGAGTCCTCCTGACTTCACTTTTTTCTATTGATTCTCGGATCCAGTGGCGCGCGGGCATCCTCGCCATCCGGCTTGGCGGATGCAATTTGAAGATGTTCCTCGCAAATGCCCCGCCGTCGAGCGGCTTGGGCAAGGCCGCGATCGTCGAGGTCCGGGCACGCGCGGCGACACTCGCCGAGGGACGCGCGGCATGCGGGAACGAATGGGCGGGTCCCCCGGTTCGTCTATCGAGGAGCGGCTCCGGGCCGCAGACGATGAAACCGCGAGGAGAAGAGCATGATCAGATCTGCGATGGCGCTTTCCGCAGTCCTGGCACTTGGCGCGACCACCGCCGCGCATGCGCAGGAAAATCAGATTCACGGCACGATACAATCCGTCGATCCGGCCAGCCGCACGGTGACGCTCGAGAACGGGCAGACGGTGAAGCTGGGTTCGAGCGCCGACATGACGGGACTGAGACCGGGCGGCACGATCGACGAGACCTGCTCCGGCAGCATGACGGCCAATTGCGCGCTCGTGCAGCCGGACGCCAAGCAAAGCTCACCGGAAAACCAAACGGCCCCAAGCGCCGGTTCGAGTTCCAAGACGAACCCGCCGCCGTCCAGCACGGGGAGCGGCACTGGCAGTGAATCGAACGGGACATCCGGCGGTGCCGGCGGGTCGAACGGCACCAGCGGAAACTCGAGTGGCAGCGGTTCCGGTTCCGGGAGCGGTTCGGGCAGCAGCAACTGACGCAGTGCGGACCGACATAGGGGCGCGCTGCGCGCGTGCCGGCGGTGGGAGCAATCTGCGCATACCCGGGGATGTCCGAGCAGCGGCACCGCGGGCGCGC
>DATIXH010000044.1:0-8528 GCA_035518775.1 Candidatus Acidiferrum sp. | reverse complement strand
CTTCGTGAACGCCGCGCCCGGCTTCCGCGACGCGCCGAAAGTCCTGAACGGCGCATCCGACCTGCTCGTCGAGCTGTTCGGACCGGAGCGCGGGAGGCATGCGCGCTCCGCCCTCTACCAGCATGAGCTCGCGCGCAATGCGCCGGTCGCCGGCGAGTTGACCCTGGCCGTCGTGTGAGCGAGCCGGCGCGGCGGCCGCGCGGCATTCGAGCAGTTCACTGGCGGGCCGCGGGATCGGCGACCGCCTCGCCGCCGCGCGCGGCGCAATCGGCCGGCGCCAGTGTCACCGGGTGGCGCGCCGTCACCATCGCGATGCCGCCGAGGCTGTGGATCTGACCGGGCAGCAGGCAGTTCGGCGCCGCGCCGTCCGCCGCATTCGCCGCGCCGGCGGCCCGCAACGCAGCGGGGGCCGTCGGCCTGGCGGGTGGCGCGCGATCGGCCGCGGCTGCGGGCATGGTCGCCAGCGCCAGGCCGAAGGCGGCAAGCGCGCAGCCGCGACCATGACGGGCGACGAGCGTCTCGAAGCGGAGACCAGCGATCGGCATTCTTGAACCCCCTCGCTCTGGGCCATGCGTGGCGGAGAACAGCTCAGAGGGCCGCGCGCAGTGTGACGGGCGTCACGGATGCGTGCGTATGCCGTGCTAGCCTGGCCAGCCCGGCATGCGCGCGGCGCACCGCCGTCAGGCCCGGAGGGCGGTCGTGTCGAGAGAAAAGAAGATCGGCTGGTCGGTGCTTGCGGTCGTCGCGGCGGTAGCCGCCGCGACTGCGGCCAACCACTACCTCGTGCCCGGCAACCGCGTCAGCCCTTCGATCGTCGCGATCGTCAGCGCCCTGGTCGCTGCCGCGCTACGGGATATCTGGCGGCGGTGACCTAAGCAGGGTTTTCTCGACAGTGTCACATTTGAGTTTGTGACCCGGGGGTCCAGGGCAAGTGACGGAGCGGCTACCCTGGACCCACCGCTTGCGCGGGGTGACAATTCAAGTGCGTCGGGAGATACGAACGCCTGCTTAGCCTAGCGCATGAAGCGCATACTGGCTGTTGGGGCCATGCTCATGGTGCGGACCGTGGTCTTCTGGAACTGGTGCGACCAGGAGCGCAGGTTCATGCCGTGGGGGAAAGCCGTGAAGACGGGGCCTTTGAAGAAGGTGACGGCGCCGACGGGCTGCTTCTCGACGCCGACGCTGAAGGGAACGCCCCAGAGGTTGGCGAGCTTGGCGAGCATCTTGCGCGTCTCCGGCTGCTTGCCGAGCGAGCAGCCGTGGTGCTCGGCGAAGCCGAAGCGCGCGAACTTGGGTGTCAGCCGGCCGAGCAGCGGGGCCACCGTCGCGAAGTGCGCGGGATCGACGTAGCTGTAGTACTCCTTCGCGGTCTCGGCATAGTCCTGCGGCGACATGTCCACGACGTCGCCGACGGATATGGTCAGCCAGCGGCCGAGGTTGCCGTGGCCGTCGAGCCTCAGCGCGGCGATCTTCTTTCCTTCGGCGCGTGCGCCGACGCTGCTGACCAGCTGGCCGAGGCCGTTGCACATCCCGCCGATCTCGATCGGGTCGTCGCCCGCCTCGCGGAGCAGCTGGGCGTCGTCCTCCAGCCTGGGGTCGCCCAGGTCGACGGAGCTGACGACCGCCAGGCCGGTGCCGGCCAGCAGGTCCTGCCAGGTCTCGGGGTTGGCGATGCCGGTCGGCACCTTGCCGCGCGAGCCCTGGAACGCCTTCAGCGCCGCCTGGGTCTTCGGGCCGAAGATGCCGTCGATGGTGAGCGGGTACTCGTCCTTCAGCAGGAGCTGCAGGAGCGTGACACGCGGGCTGTGCTCGAGATAGTTCAGGGTGAACATGGGCGCTTCCCCTCTACGCCATAGAAGGAAATGAAACCGGGTGGCGGCCGCCGCCGGTGAGGACGACGGTCCTGACGCCGGTATCGCACAGGCGGGCGGCGCCGGATGTGACGGGCCTCACAAAGCGGCACGATCCGCATCCGGCGATGGCGTAGCGTATCTGGGGTCGGAGTGGCGTTCGACGCGCGGACGGCAATGTGCGAGAGGGCCCCGCGCCGAGGGGAGCGGCTGCTTGTTCCCAGCGGCTGTCGCTGCTTGTTCCCGGCTGCGACAATCAGCCCCGCCCCGTGCGCGACGGGGCGGGGCGCAGCGCCAACCAGTGCTACCAGGACAGGCGCGTTGCGAAAAACGCCTGTGACGCCGCTCATGAGATAGACGAGCGGCACGCCCGGTCATTCCGAGCCACAAAAATACTGCACTCGGCAACCGCCGACTCGCGGGCTGGAGACATCGGGGGGAAAAACGCGATTGCCGGCGAGTGGTTCCCACTCCCGCCAACGCTCGCTTGCGGCGTGCTCTGCGCGTGACGTACGGAACTCGGGCCGTCGCGCGCGCGTTTGTTTTGCCAAACGCGCAAAGGAGGATTCCCATGACCAGCAAGCGCCTGGTTTTCATCGTACTCGCGAGCATGCTCACCCTTTCGGCATGCAGCGCATCCGTCAGCACCGGCTATCCGGCGCACTACGGGTACTACGATCAATACGGCCATTGGCACAGGTACTAGCGGGTTCGGCGCCGCGAGACCTGTCTTTGCGGCGCCGGCCTTTCGTGCAAAAGCCCTTCGTCGTGCAAAAGCCCTTGGATAGAGTGGCTCACGCGCGGACACCCCCATAGCGCGGTGCCTTGCGGAGCCGCGGTGATCGGCGCAGCCTGCGGACCTTCTCGCCTGGCGCAAGGAGGGTCCCATGCCAGATGTCCGCATGCCGCTGTCCGGCGACGTCAGCCAGCTCATCAATCCGTTTCTGCTGTTCTTCCGCGCGATCGGCAGCCAGTTCGGCCTCGTCAACGTCAATCTCGGGCGATCCGCCGACCCCGAGATGGAGCAGCGCATCCTCGAGGAGGTCGGCAGCTATGGCCGGCAGATCGGGCGGATCGGCGACGCGTTGCGCGCGCTGATCGAGCAGGCCGAGCGCACGGCGCCGGAGCTCGCCGCCGACCCCGCGATCAAAGCGCTGCGCTGCCAACTCGATGAAGTCGAGCGACTGAAGAGTCGGCACGGCCCGGGAGGGCGCTGAGCGGCCGTCGGCTTACGACGGCTCGCGCCGCCGGCGGCGGCGGACCTTGCGCGGCTTCGACGCGTCGAGTGGCGGCGCCGCGATGGGCGGCGGCTCCGGGCGGGTGTCCTTGTCGGGGGCATGGGTCAGCTGCTGAAAATGGCGCCAGGCCTCCTGCGGCCGCTCGAAGCGCTTGACGTCGGCGCCGCCGACAATGACCTCGTAGCGGACCACCGGCCACTTCCACCCGGGCTTGCGGGGTTCCTCGACATGCCAGAGCTCGACGCCTTGGAGCGTGCGCAGCAAACGGCGCAGTGCGAGGCCGGGACCGGGCGACGGCGGGGCGGGGGAGGCGGGCGGCTTCCTACTCTTCGGCGGCGTCATGGAGGGACCGACCGGTCTGCGCCTCGCGGATCGCCGCCGCGATCAGCCGCCAGCGTGCGCCCATCTCGACGTCGCCGAGCGACTCGAATGTCTCCGCCCGCGCGGTGGCCCGGAGCGCAGCATCCTCCGGGTATTGCCGCATCATCATCCATGCGAACAGGCCGATGTCGTCATCGGTCGCCATCGGACAGACCCGCCAAGACCACGAGTCGATAACGGATGGCGGCTGGGCTTATTCCGCGGCGGTCAGCGCGAGCGGGGCGGCTCGTCGTCCAGGACGTCGCGGACCTTGCGGGCCAACTCCTGGCGGCGGAAGGGCTTCGACAGGAAATGCACGCCGGGATCGAGCTTGCCCTGGTGGACGATGGAGTTCTCGGTGTAGCCGGAGGTGTAGAGCGTCTTCAGGTTGGGCCGGCGCCGGCGGGCGCTCGCGGCCAGTTCGCGGCCGGTGAGGCTGCCGGGCATCACGACGTCGGTCAGCAGCAGGTCGATGGGCGTGTCGCTCTCCAGCTGCGCGCGCGCCTGCGGGCCGTCGGCCGCCTCCAGCACCGTGTAGCCGAGGGCGCGCAGCTGCTGCACGACGAAATTGCGCACGAGCGGATCGTCCTCCACCACCAGGATGGTCTCGCCGCCGCCCGCATGGCGATCGACGGTCGCGGGCGCGGCGGCGCTCTCGGCCACGGCCGGCGCCCGCTGTCGCGGCAGGTAGAGGCGCACGGTCGTGCCGTGGCCGACCTCGCTGTAGATCTTGAGGTGGCCGCCGGACTGCTTGGCGAAGCCGTAGATCATGCTGAGGCCGAGGCCGCTGCCCTTGCCGACGCCCTTGGTGGTGAAGAACGGCTCGAAGGCGCGCTCGATGACCTCCGGCGGCATGCCGGTGCCGGTGTCGGTGACGGCGAGCATCGCGTAGTCGCCCGGCGTCACCTCGGCGTTGTGGGCGGCATAGTCGGCGTCGAGCTGATGGTTGCCGGTCTCGATGATGAGCTTGCCGCCCTCGGGCATGGCGTCGCGCGCGTTGATGGCGAGGTTGAGCAGCGCGCTCTCGACCTGCGCCTTGTCGGCGAGCGCCGGCCACAGGCCGCGCACCGGCTTCATCTCGATCTCGATATGCTCGCCGAGCGTGCGCTGCAGCAGGTCTTCCATGCCGCCGGCGAGCTCGTTGAGGTCGAGGGCCTCGGGGATCAGGGTCTGGCGGCGCGAGAAGGCCAGCATCTGACGCACCAAGGTGGCCCCGCGCTCGGCCGCGCGCAGGGCGCTTTCGACCAGAGCGCGCGGCTCGGCGGGGGTGCGATCGACGGCGGCGTCGAGGCTGCCGATGACGACGGTGAGCAGGTTGTTGAAGTCGTGCGCCACGCCGCCGGTGAGCTGGCCGACGCTCTCCATCTTCTGGGCCTGGTGCAGCTGCACCTCGGCCTCGCGCTGCGCCGTGACGTCGCGCGCGGAGGCCATGACCCGCATCCCGCCGTCCTGGCGGAACGAGACGGCATGGATGGCAACGGTGCGGACCTTGCCGTCGTCGCGCAACAGCCGCATCTCCGTGACCGGAACGGAGGTGGGGCCGGCCCGCAGCTTGGCGGAGCGCGCGGCCGCGCGCTCGCGGTCTTCCGGGTGAACCCATTCCGAGGCCGAGCGGCCGAGCAGTTCCTCGGCCCGCGCGGCGCCGAACAGCCGGGCGGCCGCCGGATTCGCGAAGACCACCTTGCCGTCCTGGTGGATCCAGATCGCCTCCTGCATCAGCTCGATGAGGCTGCGATAGCGGTCCTCGCTGGCGGCAAGCTGGCCGGTGCGCTCCTGCACGCGCTCCTCCAGAAGCGCCTCGGCGCGGCTGCGCCTGCCGATCTCGCGCTGCATGCGCGCGAACAGCAGGACGATGAGCGCGACGCTGATGAGCATGCCCGCGAGCAGCGGGACGACGAAGATCTCGGCCTGCCGCCGCGCGGCCTCGGCCCGGACCCGGCCGCGCTGCGTCTCTTCGACGGTGATCTCCGCCGCGATCGCGCTGATGCGGTCGAGCAGGTCCCGGCCATGCTGGGTCTCGGCGGGGGTGAAGACGGCCTCGCCCTGCTGGCGGCCGGCCTGCAGGAGATGATCCACCCAGGCCAGCCGTTCATCGATGATCGGCTGCAGGGCGGCGAGGCGCCGTTGGTGCGCCGGGTCGTCGGCCGTCAGCCGGCGCAGGTCCGCCATCGCCCGCGGCAGCGCCGCGACCGCCGCGTCGTTGCGCTCGAGCGCGGAGTCGTCGTGCGTGCCCAGATAAGTGCGGATGCCGGCGCCCGTGTCCTTGAGCAGCGACAGCAGCCGCTCGGTCTGATACAGGACCTCGCGGCTATGGTCGGCGGCGCGGTCGGCGCTGACCAGGCCGCGCTGACTCTCGTAGGACAGCAGCCCGGCGCCGAGAATGAGCAGCAGCGCCACGCCGAGACCTGCAATGCGGCCGACGGGCCAACCGATCGTTGCCGTCGAGGCTTGAACAGCCATGGCATCGACCTCTCGATGCCCGCAAACCAATGAACAGCCGCAACCAGCGTGCGGGCGCTGGCCGCGTAGAAAACGACAAATGATCCGGCAATCAAGGTTAGTTTACGGTTAACGCAACGCGGCCGTGCGGCGCAAGCGCTATGTCGCGGGGGGGCGATCAGAGCGGCGCTGGCGTGCGTGTGCGGGCGGTGATAGCGTCGCGCCGCTGGAGGGGCACCCCGCATGACACGCGTCGCTGCCGTCGCTGCGGCCGGCCTGCTGGCCGTCCCGCTCGCCGTCGGACCGGGCGCCGCGCCGCCGGTCGAGCTGGCGCTGGTGCTGCTCAACGACGTCTCCGGCAGCATGGATGCGGACGAGTATGCGATGGTGAAGGCTGGCTACCGCGCCGCCTTCGGCGATCCCGACGTGATCGCGGCGATCCGCGACAGCGGCGCCGGGGTGGCGGTCTCCTACGTCGAGTTCTCCGGCGAGCATGAATTCACGCTCGTGCGGGGCTGGGACGTGCTCACCGATGCCGCCTCGGCGCGGGCCTTCGGCGAGGCCGTGGCGGCGGCGCCGCGCAGCAGCGCCGGCAACACCGCCCTGGCGTCCAGCATCGGCAAGGCGGCGCGCATGCTGGAGGCCGGCGACTTCGGGGACGCGCGGCGGGTGATCGACGTCGCCAGCGACCATCCGGGCGACGGGCGCTCGGCCGGCGTGCGCGACCAGGTGGTGGCCGAGGGCATCACGATCAACGCGCTGCCGATCTTCGAGAACCGGCAGGTCGGCACCTTCGACGGCCATCTCGGCTATTCGGCCGTGCAATGGGGCGTGGGCGGCACGGCCGGCTTCTACCAGCGCGACGTCATCGGCGGCCCCGGCAGCTTCATGCTGGAAGCGCACGGCTACGAGGCCTTCGCCGTGGCGCTCAAGCGCAAGCTGCTACTGGAGCTGGTGGCGCAGCGGTAGTCTAGGCAGCCATTCGTAGATCGAGCACGGCGCATGCGGCCGGGGTGAACGAATCTCCTCGCCTTCCCGCGCTCAGCGGCCGACCAGCTTCTGCAGATGCTCCGGGTACCGGGCGCCTTGCACCGTGACCGTCGAGAGGGCGCGCTCGATGTCGCGGCGATCGTCGGCGGTCAGCTCGACGGCAGCCGCACCGACGTTTTCCTCCAGCCGGTGCAGCTTCGTCGTGCCGGGAATCGGCACGATCCAGGGCTTCCGGGCCAGCAGCCAGGCGAGCGCGATCTGCGCCGCTGTCACCCGCTTGCGGGCCGCGATGTCGCGCAGCAGATCGACCAGGGCCTGGTTCGCCTTCCGCGCCTCCGGCGTGAAGCGGGGAACGATGTTGCGGAAATCGTTGCTGTCGAAGGTCGTGTTCTCGTCGATTGCGCCGGTGAGGAAGCCCTTGCCCAGAGGGCTGAAGGGGACGAAGCCGATGCCGAGTTCCTCGAGCGTCGGCAGCACTTCCTCCTCGGGCTGCCGCCACCACAGGGAATATTCGCTCTGAAGAGCCGTCACGGCTTGCACGGCATGCGCCCGACTGATCGTTTGCACACCCGCTTCGGACAGTCCGAAGTGTTTCACCTTGCCGTCCTGGATGAGGCCCTTCACCGCGCCGGCAACCTCTTCGATCGGAACGTTCGGATCCACCCGATGCTGATAGAAGAGGTCGATGGCATCGACCTTGAGCCGCTTCAGCGAGGCCTCCGCGACCTGCCTGATGTGCGCGGGCCGACTATCAAGGCCCTGCTGCTTGCCCGTCTTCGGATCGATATCGAAGCCGAACTTGGTGGCGATGACGACCTGACCGCGGTAGGGCGCGAGGGCCTCGCCGACGAGATCTTCGTTCGTGAAGGGGCCGTAGACCTCGGCGGTATCGAAAAACGTGACGCCGCGTTCGACGGCCGACCGGATGAGCGAGATCCCGGCCTGCTTGTCGACGGCCGGGCCGTAGCCAAAGCTCAGTCCCATGCAGCCGAGGCCGATGGCCGAGACTTCGAGATTGCTCTTGCCGAGTTTGCGCTTCTGCATCGTGCTCCTCCTGCCAGGTGACGTTCGCGGCGATCGACGGCGAGATCGTCGGCCGATCGCCTCTGCCGATGAATCTAGGGATGCGACGGCGCGGGATTAGTAGGTATAATTCGCATGTACTTATGAGGAAGATTCATGAATGCCGCGCCCGAACGCGAGCGACCTTCAGGCCTTCCTGGCCGTGGCACGAGAGCGGAGCTTCACGAGGGCTGCAGCGAAGCTCGGTGTCTCCCAGTCGGCGCTCAGCCACACCATTCGCGGACTGGAGCAACGGCTCGGGCTGCGGCTCCTAAGCCGCACCACGCGCAGCGTCGCGCCGACCGAGGCCGGCGAACGCCTGCTCCGAACCGTGGGTCCGCGGTTCGATGAGATCGACGCCGAGCTGGCCGCGCTGAGCGAGCTGCGGGAGAAGCCCGCCGGCACCATGCGTATCACGACGGGCGAGCACGCCGCAGAAGCGATCCTATGGCCCGCCTTGGCGACGCTGCTGCCGCACTATCCCCACATCAAGGTGGAGCTCATAACCGACTACGGCCTCACCGACATCGTTGCGGAGCGCTATGACGCCGGAGTTCGTCTCGGGGAGCAGGTGGCGAAAGACATGGTC
>DATIXH010000043.1:0-3167 GCA_035518775.1 Candidatus Acidiferrum sp. | reverse complement strand
CAGCCGTTCTTCTTCCAGCCATGGATCCACTTGGTGATCCCCTCGCGCAGATACTGGCTGTCGGTATGGACATGCACGGTGCACGGCCGCTTGAGCGTCTCCAGCGCCATGATCGCGGCCATCAGCTCCATGCGGTTGTTGGTCGTGAGCGGTTCACCGCCGAAGAGCTCCTTCTCGTGTCCGTCATAGCGCAGCAGGACGCCCCAGCCGCCGGGGCCGGGATTGCCGCTGCAGGCGCCATCGGTATAGATGTCGACGATCTTCTCGTTCGGCTTTTCCGCGGCGGCCGGCGGGCGCTTCATGCCGCGCAATCTAGACGAGCGGACTGCGTCCGCAAGCAGGGGATGGCATGGCAGACCGACTGAAGGACCGGATCGCGATCGTGATCGGCGCCGCGCGCGGCATCGGCGCCGGCATCGCCGAGGTGTTCGCCGAGGAGGGCGCGAAGCTGGTCATCGCCGACGCCCTGGAGGCCGAAGGCAAGGCCACCGCCGCCCGCCTGGCGGCCCGGACCGAGACCATGCCCTTCCGCATGGACGTCAGCAGCCCGGCCGACAACAAGGCGGTCGTCGAGGCCACGCTGAAGCGCTTCGGCCGCGTCGACATCCTCGTCCAGAACGCCGGCATCTATCCCCTCACCATGATCGCCGACATCGATCCGGCCGAGTGGGACCAGGTGCTGGCCGTCAACCTCAAGGGCGTGTTCCTGGCCTTCCAGGCCTGCCTGAGGCCGATGCAGGCGCAGCGCTACGGCCGCTGCATCTTCACCTCCTCGATCACGGGACCGCGCGTCACCGCCCCCGGCCACGGCCACTACTCCGCCAGCAAGGCCGGCATCCTCGGATTCGTGCGCGCCGCCGCCCTCGAGGCCGCGCCCTACGGCATCACCGTCAACGGCATCGAGCCCGGCAACATCATGACCGAGGGCATCAAGCTGCACCGCTCGCCCGAGTTCATCCGCGCCATGGAGAACGCCGTCCCGCTCGGCCGCCTCGGCACGCCGCGCGACGTCGGCCAAGCCTGCGCCTTCCTCGCCTCGGACGATGCAGCCTACATCACCGGCACGTCGCTGATCATCGACGGCGGCCAGATCATCATCGAGGCGAAGACCTGAGCGCGCGCCAGTCCGCCAGGTTCACCAGCACCACGCCCGCGAGGATCAGCCCGAAGCCCGCCAGCAGCGACAGGTCCGGCACCTCGCCGAGGCTGAGCAGCGAGAGCAGGATGCCCATGGCCGGCACCGCCAGGAACGACAGCGAGCTCGTCACCGCCGGCAGCGCCCGCGAGATCGAGGTCGACGCCCAGAAGGCGAAGGCCGTCGCGACCGGCCCATTGTAGACGAGGGCGTAGATCAGCTGCGGGGACCAGTCGGGGTTCTTGTCGCCGTCGACGATCAGCGCCACCGGCGTCACCAGCACCGCCGCCAACCCCAGCTGCCAGGGCGTCATCTGCAGGGGCGAGAGGTGCCATCGGTGCCCGCGGATGTGGAGCACCGCGATGCCCCAGATCATCGCCGCGACCATCAGCAGCAGGCTGCCGATCACGACGTCGCGGTTCGTCCAGTCGAGGCCCAGCGGATTGAACAGCACGGCCACGCCGAGCAGCCCGAGCGCCACCCCCACCCATTTCAGCGCCCCGATCCTCTCGCCCAGGAACAGCATCGCCCCCGGTACCACCCAGAGCGGCGTGGTGTAGACCAGCACGGCCGCCCGCCCAGCCGGCACGTGGCTGAGACCCAGGTTCACGGTCGGCTGGAACAGCGCCATCTGCGTCAGCCCGACGCTCAGCAGCACCGGCAGGTCGCGCCGTGTCGGCACCGCCAGCCGCCCCTGCACGGCCAGCACCGCGAACAGGCACAGCGACCCCACCCAGAAGCGCGCCACCGCGAACCACAGGGGCGTGATGTAGTGCAGCCCCATCTTCATGGTCGGCCAGTTCGCCCCCCACACGAACACCATCAGCACCAGCAGCCCATAGGCCTGCGCGTGTGTCAGCGGGGCTGACCGAGCCGATGATTCGACCGTGGTTGCCATCAGAGATTTTCGGGGCGGTTGTTGCGAAGCGGCCGCGACACTACCATCTGCACTCAGGTGACAGAACCCGCAATCCGGAATGGCCGGTCGGCATGAGCGTCGCAGCTGACATCGAGAGAAAACTCACCGCGGCCCTGCAGCCGCAGCGGGTGAAGGTCGTCGACGAGTCGGAGCTGCACAAGGGTCATGCCGGCCACCGCCCCGGCGGCGAATCGCACTTCCGCGTCGAGATCGTTTCGTCCGCCTTCGAGGGCCAATCCCGCGTCGCCCGCCAGCGCCGCGTGTACGAGATCCTCGCCGACGAACTGAAGGCCGGCGTCCACGCGCTGGCCCTGAAGACGCTGACGCCGGCGGAGGACGTATCGTAGGGCGACCGGCAGGTCGCCCGCTGCTCAACTCCCCGTATAGAACTCCGGCCAGTTCTTCTTCACGATCTCGCCGTCGGTCGCGA
This sequence comes from Candidatus Acidiferrum sp., assembly GCA_035518775.1. Taxonomy (GTDB): domain Bacteria; phylum Pseudomonadota; class Alphaproteobacteria; order Dongiales; family Dongiaceae; genus JBGPEQ01. Next base: position 683 of record DATIXH010000043.1, on the reverse strand, counting down.
AGGCGTGGCAGGTGTTGAGGAAGAGCGGCCGCTTGGTCGCGCCCTCGCTCTCGCGCCATTTGTTGCGGGCGGAGAAGATGGTCTGAAAAGCCACGGTCGCCATCGCGCCCAGCATCTCCGTATGGTGGGTGCAGCCGTGCGTGCCGGCGAACAGCTCCTTGATCTTCTTGTTCCAGCCCTTGCCGACCTTGAGCCCCTTCATCGCGGCGTAGGACGGCGTGACGGCGCCGCAGACCTCGAACGGGCTCCCCGCCGTCTTCGCCTCGATGTCCTGCACGACCAGCTCGTCGTCGAGCGTAAGCCGCACCCACATGTCATGGATCGGCTCGCCCGCCTTGATCTCGCCGCGCCACGCATTCGGAAACCCGTAGGTCTTGGTATCCGTCATGTGCCCCTCGATGTCCCACAGCCCGTCGGCGCGCTGATAGCCCTGGAACTCGTAGCGGCGCGTATGCAGATGCTTGCGTTCGACCGGCGCGGATAGCGGCGACATGCATGAACTCCTTGAATGCGGGCGGAAGCTATCGGCCCGTGCCGGATATCGTCAACGGCGGAGGTCGTCGCAAGGGATGTAGCAACTGTGTTGATGGCGTGGATTTCAGGCCGGCACGATGTGGGGTTCCTCCCAGTCACGTTGATCGCGGATCATGGCGTTGAGCCTGCAGAGGAGTTTGCGCAGGGTA
>DATIXH010000042.1:0-7995 GCA_035518775.1 Candidatus Acidiferrum sp. | reverse complement strand
GCCGCGACAGGGCGCGGGCCAGACATTCCTGCACGAGATCATCGGCATGCATGGGATCGCGCCCGATCGCGAGGGCATAGCGGCGCAGGGCGTCGACGTGATCAGCAACGGCGGTCCAGCGTTGGTCCATGCCTCACCCCTCGCGGGAAGCGTGATCGGAGCGGTCGCCGAGAGGTAGGGAGGGAATGTGGCGGCAGAGGGGCGCCTGCCCGTGTCATCCCTGTGGCAGGCCGGTGAGATTCGCGTGACACGCGCCACATGCGCCGTTCAGCGCCGATCGGGGCCGGGCTTGAAGAGGAAAGTGGCGCCGAGCGGGCGGCGCAGCACCGCGCACCGCCCGCGATCGGCTCAACTACCAGAGCGTCCCGGAGGCGGAGGTGCCGGCACCGGCCTCGGCCGCTTGCGACGACACCGGCACGAATACGGTCTGGGCATCGCCTCCGCTGTCATCGTCGGCGCCGGTGTTCTCCTTCCCGCTCGTGCCGCCGTTGCTCACCTGCGCCGCCGAGGGCTGGCCAGTGTCGACATGAACGGTCGCTACCGCCTCGGCGTCGGCGGTCGCGGTGGCGCCCGGACCGGTCGCGACGGCCGTGCTGGTGGCGTTGGCATCCGCGGTGACGGTCCGCTGGCGGGTGAGGAAGCCGTTGCGGAACGCGCCGGTCTGCACGTTCACCGTGGCGGTGACGCTCGCATGCGCGTTGGCGGTCGCGGTCGCCGTCGGCGTGCCCCCGCTGGTGTCCGGTGTGGAGGAGTCGACGGACGCGGTGGCGGAGCCATCCGTCTTCGTGGAGGCGGATCCTTGCGGCGTAGCCACGCTGCCCGAGCCCGAGCCGGTCGCGGTTCCGCTCGCGGAACTGCCCACGCCGGTCGCGCTGACATCGACAGAGTTGGAGGTGGAGGCCGAGACGTTGGGCTTGCCGCCATCGCCGACGAGCGCGGCGACGTCCGTATCGCTGCTCGCATTGGCGCTGGCAGTGCCGCTTTCACCGACCGTCGCGGTCGCCGTCGCGTCGGCGACGGCGCTGATAACGACAGACGTGCCGGCGGCGAGGGGAACAGGGAACCCCTTCTCCTTGCCTAGGGACGCGGCCACGGCCGCCGCCCGTTCGGCGGTGTCGTTGCTACGAGCGGCGACGTCGCCGCTGTCCGACGCATCGGCGCTGGCACTTGCGGAGGTGTCGGCCGCGCCGCCGGTGCCCGGGGTAGCGCTCGACCCGCCCGCGGAGTGCGACGATGCGTCGCCCGCCGAGGCGCCGCTCGAGGCGCCGCTGGCGGCCTTGTCGGCGGCGTGAGCGATATTGGCCGCGAGCTGTAGCTTGCTCCCGCTGATCGCGACGGGGCTCGCCACGAGCGCGATGGCGAGAGCGCTCGACGCGGTCAGCAGGGCTAAGCGCAACTTGGTCATGATCGTCCCTCCAGGGGTTGAAGGTTCAGGCCCCCAATCCATCGCAAAGAAATGTTGCCACTCCCGGCCGGCGTCACGTGTCTTTCCTGTGGCCTAACCGTGAGATCGAAATGTCGGCCGCCGCGCCGACCGGGTCGGGCGGGCGAAGATGCCGCCGATTCAAGGCCGTTGCGTCGGGGGTGGCGCGGCGGCATGGTGACGCCGCCAGGATGGGAGGTCGTCCGCATGCCCACCTTTCGAAACGTGCTGGCGATGATCGGCAACACGCCGCTCGTCGAGGTCAGCCGCATCGACACCGGCAAGTGCCGGCTGTTCCTCAAGCTCGAGAACCAGAATCCCGGCGGCTCCATCAAGGACCGCATCGCGCTCTCGATGATTGAGGCGGCCGAGGCCGACGGCCGGCTGAAGGCCGGCGGCACCATCATCGAGGCGACGGCCGGCAACACCGGCCTGGGGCTGGCGCTGGTGGCGGCGCAGAAAGGCTACCGGCTGATCCTGGTCATGCCGGACAAGATGGCGCAGGAGAAGATCTTCCATCTGCGCGCCCTCGGCGCCGAGGTACGCATGACCCGCTCCGACGTCGGCAAGGGCCATGCGGATTACTACCAGGACATGGCCGAGAAGCTGGCCAAGGAGACGCCGGGAGCCATCTACATCAACCAGTTCGCCAATCCCGCCAACCCCCTGGCGCACGAGACCGGGACTGCGCCGGAGATCTGGCGACAGATGGAGCACCAGATCGACGCCATCGTCTGCGGCGTGGGCTCGGGCGGCACGCTCACCGGCATCGGCCGCTTCATGAAGAAGGTGTCGCCGGCGACCAAGATGGTGCTGGCCGACCCCAAAGGCTCAGTGCTGGTGGACAAGGTCAAGACCGGGAAGCTCGGGGCCGCCGGCTCCTGGCTGGTGGAGGGCATCGGCGAGGACTTCATACCGGACAATTGCGACTTGACGCTCGTATCGGAGGCCCTGACGGTCACCGACGCCGAGAGCTTCGCGACGGCGCGCGAGCTGCTGCGGCAGGAGGGGATCCTCGCGGGCTCGTCGACGGGCACGCTGGTCGGCGCGGCGCTGCGCTACTGCCGCGCGCAGAAGATGCCGCAGCGGGTCGTGAGCTTCGTGTGCGACAGCGGCAACAAGTATCTCTCGAAGATGTTCAACGACTACTGGATGCTCGACCAGGGCTTCCTCGAACGGCCGAAGACCGGCGACCTCCGCGACCTCATCAGCCGCCGGCACGCCGACCGCGCCACCGTCACGGTCGCGCCCGACGACACGCTGGTGACGGCCTATGCGCGCATGAAGCTCTACGACATCTCGCAGCTGCCGGTGCTGCGCGACGGCGAGATCGTGGGCATCGTCGACGAATCGGATATCCTGCTGGCGGTCTACGACCACGAGGACAAGTTCAAGGAGAAGGTGGCGAACGCCATGACCAGCAAAGTGGACAGCGTCGATGCGCACGCGCCGCTCGCGGTCCTGCTGCCGATCTTCGCGCGCGACCATGTGGCGATCGTGAAGGACGGGAACGAGTTCCTCGGCCTTATCACGCGCATCGACCTGCTGAACCACCTGCGCCGCCGGATGCGCTAGGACGCGAACGGATTATCCATGAACGACACGCCGAAAGCGAAGCAGACGACGGACCGCCAGGGCTTCTCGACGCGCGCGATCCACGCCGGCCAGTCGCCCGACCCCTCGACCGGCGCGATCATGCAGCCGATCTACGCTACCTCGACCTACGTGCAGTCGAGCCCGGGCGTGCACAAGGGCTACGAGTACTCGCGCTCGCAGAACCCGACGCGCATGGCCTACGAGCGCTGCGTCGCCGACCTCGAGAGCGGTACGGCCGGCTTCGCTTTCGCCTCGGGGCTGGCCGGTACGGCGACGGTGCTCGACCTGCTCGACAGCGGCAGCCACGTCCTCTGCATGGATGACCTCTACGGCGGCACCTATCGCCTGTTCGAGCGCGTGCGCAAGCGCTCGGCCGGGCTCTCCTTCGGGTTCGTCGATTTCGGCGACCTCGCCAAGGTCGAGGCGGCGATCCGGCCGGAGACGCGGCTGTTCTGGATCGAATCGCCGACCAATCCGCTGCTGAAACTGGTCGATCTGGAGGCGGTCGGCGCGCTGGCCAAGCGGCACGGCATCATCGCCGTCGCCGACAACACGTTCGCCAGCCCGTGGGTGCAGCGGCCGCTGGAGCACGGCTTCGACATGGTCATGCACTCTGCCACCAAATATCTCAACGGCCATTCCGACATCGTCGGCGGCGTCGTCATCGTGGGCGACCGGCCGGAGCTGCGCGAGCGCCTGACCTTTCTGCAGAACGCGGTGGGCGCCGTCGCCGGGCCGTTCGACAGCTTCCTGGCGCTGCGCGGCCTGAAGACGCTGGCGCTGCGCATGGAACGGCACTGCCAGAACGCGGCCGCGGTCGCGGCCTGGCTGGAGAGGCATCCGAAGGTGGCGCGCGTGCATTACCCCGGGCTCAAGAGCCACCCGCAGCACGCGCTTGCGAAGCGGCAGATGCACGGCTTCGGCGGCATGGTGACGGCCATCCTCAAGGGCACGCTCGCCGACTCGCGCCGCTTCCTCGAGCGCTGCCAGATCTTCGCGCTGGCCGAGAGCCTCGGCGGCGTTGAGAGCCTGATCGAGCATCCGGCGATCATGACGCACGCCTCGCTGCCGCCGGAGAAGCGCGCCGAGCTCGGCATCGGCGATGGCCTGGTCCGGCTGTCGGTCGGCGTCGAGGACGAGGCGGACCTGATCGCGGACCTGCAGCAGGCCCTGCAGTAAACGCTCCGCGGCCGGTGACCCGCACCGGCCGCAGTGACAATGTCGTGGCTTTGGCCCGCGCCGCCGGAACCGCGGCCGGAAGGCCCCTGTTCGTCCCGCTAGAGGCCGAATTCGGCTTCGTGGCCGACGCGAGGGACGAACATGTCGAGGGCAACTCTTATTGCAAGCACCGCCGCGATGGTCGTTACCCTTCCGGGTGTGGCCGCCGCTGCGCCCATGTACTGCGGTCAGCGCAACGACGTCTTGGCGAAGCTCGCCGACAGCCACCATGAGCAGCCCGCATCCATCGCGCTCACCAACGACGGGCAATTGCTCGAGGTCTTGAAGAGCGACAGCGGCGTCGCCTGGGCGATTCTCATCACGACTCCACAAGGTCTGAGCTGCGTCGTTGCGGACGGCAGCGACTGGCAGAGCAAGCAGATCGATCGCGTCGTTCAGGACCCGCAGCTCTGAGCGCGGCACAATCGCGCGAGGAATCGCGGCCCAAATGAGCGCGAGCGATAAGGTCGGCGCGCATCGAAGGAGGACATGATCGTGGCCATCGCAAGTCCGCAGACCGTATCGTCGAGCCCGTCACATCCCATCGCTGACGGGCGGCGGGAGGCAAGGATCGCGGACTTTCCGCAGCTTGGCCGGCCCGCTGCCCCGATCGCAGCCGCGGCGCGCCCCGATGGCCAGCTCGGGTTTCTGTCACGCTGCGTCGTGCTGCAGACCGTGGGGGCCGCCGGTCTGCTGGTGCTGTGGATGGCCGGACTCGCCGGCAAGCCGTTCGAGGGCAGCAATGCGCTGCTGTGCTGGCTGATCGTCGCGATGGGCGCCGCGGGCGTCGGCTGCGTGTTCCTGCGCCGCTGGCGCGACGTGCAGTGGATCGCCACGCATGTCGTGCGCATCGGCCTGCTCGGCACCGTCGTCGGCCTGATCATCGCGTTCTCGGCCGCGCGCGAGGGCGCGTCGGCCGAGGCCGATCAGATCAAGACCATGATCGGTGCTGTGGTGAGCGGCATGTACGTGTCGCTCTACGCCACGCTGCTGGGCATCGGCACCAACCTCTGGCTCAAGATCAACCTGCGGCTGCTGGGCGACATCCATGGATGAGGAGACGCTGACCGTCTGGCTCGACACCGCCCTGCTGATGCTCGGCGGCTTCATCCTGATGACGGTCCTCATGCTGACGGTCGTAAACCCGCCGGCGAAGTCGGCGGAGACGGCCGGCGACAAGGCGCCGGGCAACGTCATCATCGAGGCGCAGTGGGCCGATGCGATCGACGCCGATGTCGACCTCTGGGTGCAGGCGCCGGGCGACCGGCCGGTCGGCTACTCCAACAAGAGCGGCGCGGTCTTCAACCTGCTGCGCGACGATCTCGGCAAGGCCGAGGACATCACCAACTACAATTATGAAGTCGCCTACAGCCGTGGCATGCCGGCCGGCGAGTATATCGCCAACGTCCACATGTATCGCGGCGTCGGCGTCACCTATCCAGTGACCGTCAAGCTCGTCGCCAGGCTGCAGGCCGGCGGCGACAAGTCTTCCGAGCAGCTGCTCACCGCCACGGTCCAGTTGAGGCACGAGAACGACCAGGTGACGGCGTTCCGGTTCCGCCTCGACGACCATGGACAACTGCTCGCCGGCAGCGTCAACAGCGTCTACAAGGAACTGCGGACGGCCGCGCGATGATCCTCTCGGCCTTCGCCTTCGCGCTGCTGCTCGGCGGCTTCATCTTCCTCGTTCTGCCGCGCGGCCGGCTATGGCAGCGCACCGCCTCGGCGGCGCTCTTCATCCTGCTGGTCGCCGTCGTCTACGGCGGTTCAGCCGAGCTCCTGGGACGGCCAAAGCCGATGCGGCTGGAATGGCGCGACCCGCAGCACGCGCAGGTGCTCGGCTCGAGCATGCGCGAGAACGACGCCATCTATGTCTGGCTGCAGTTCGACGACGGCTCGGAGCCGCGCGCCTACCGCCTGCCCTGGAGCATCGAGACGGCACAGCAGCTGCAGACCGCGACGCAGGAAGGCGAGGCCAACGGCACCGGCGTGCAGATGACGATGTCCGCGGGCGACTCGGGGCTCGACCAGCGCGAGCCGAAGTTCTACGCCACCCCGCAGGCAGCGCTGCCCGACAAGAGCTATGGCCGCATCGGTCCCCTGAGCTCCAATCGCTAAGGCGCCGCCGCCGGCGGCCCCCTTGCGCGGCACGCGCGCGATGACCATCTGCTCTGGTCATAGCGGCCCTTGAGGAGCGACGCCTTGACCTCCCCGAATCTTCCCACCCTCACGCTGCGCGCGGGCGATTCGCGCGGCTATCAGCCGCGGAATCCAGTGGATTCCGCGCGGCTTGACGGCGTGCTCTGGCGGCGCGTCGGCGCGTACTGCCTCGATGCGCTGTTCATCGTCGGCGTCAACGTCGTGCTTCACGTACTGTTGGTGTTACTCGGCCTGGTCACATTCGGGCTGACTTGGCTGCTGCTTGGGCCGGTCACGCTTCTCACGGTCGCCCTGGGCTACAACACGCTGTTCATCGGTGGCGGCGAGGGCGCGACGCCGGGGATGCGGTTCTTCGACCTCGAGGCGCGCGGCCTCGACGGCCGCCGGCCCGACTATTTCCAGGCCTTCCTGTTCACGGCGCTGTTCTACGCGACCGTTCCCCTGACCGGCTTCCTGATCCTGATCGTCGCGCTGTTCACCGAGCACAACCGCACGGCTCACGACCTGCTGTCCGGCATAACGGTGGTCCGGCGCGGCGGCTGAACGGCGACCTTAACGGTCAATTGCAACGGATTGTTGCGCGCCAAAGGGGCTGGCGCGAGACGCGGCAAGTTTGCCATAGTTGGGCCGTTATCGCGCGAAGACGGTTGCACTCATGGCGGTTCAGCAGGGTCGATCCCAGCCGATGTCGTTCCTGGTCACGACGGACATGCCCTGTCCGTACCTGCCGGGGCGCATGGAGCGCAAGCTCGTCACCCGCCTGGCCGGACCGGAGGCCGCCAAGCAGTTCCATCTGCTCTCGCGCGCCGGATTCCGGCGCAGCCATTCGATCGCCTATCGGCCGGCCTGCGTTGGCTGCCAGGCCTGCGTGCCCGTGCGCGTGGTGGCGGGCGCGTTCAAAGCCGGCCGCGGCCTGCGCCGCATCGAGGCGCGCAACGCGGACCTGACGCCGTCCATCCAGCCGGCCCGCGGCACGGCCGAGCAATATCAGCTGTTCCAGTACTATCTCGACGGCCGCCATGCCGACGGCGAGATGGCCGGCATGAGCCTGGCGGACTACCGCTCCATGGTCGAGGACACGCCGGTCGACACCCGCCTGGTGGAATTCCGCGACGACATCGGCCGCCTCGTCGCCTGCGTCCTGACCGACTGGAGCGAGGACGGCATCTCCGCCGTCTACAGCTTCTTCGATCCGGAGCAGCCAGCGCGCAGCCTCGGCAGCTACATGATCATCTGGCTGCTCCGCGAGGCCGTGGGCAACGGCCTGCCTTACGTCTATCTCGGCTACTGGGTCGGCGGCAGCCGCAAGATGGGCTACAAGACCCGCTTCCGCCCGATCGAGGGCTTCGGACCCCAGGGCTGGCAGCGGATCGCCTGATCCGCGCGCTCACTGCGGATTGATCTGCGGCGGCTGGCTGAGATCCGGCGGCTGGCTTAGATCCGGCGGCTGACCCAGGTCCGGCGGCTGGCTGAGGTCGCCGTTTCCCTGATCGCTTGGCGGCTGGGTGAATTCGATGGTCTGCGGATTGGCGTTCTCCGCGCCCTTGTAGTGCATGATCATCTGCGGGAACACGACGGCGAGGATCACCATGATGACC
>DATIXH010000041.1:0-4466 GCA_035518775.1 Candidatus Acidiferrum sp. | reverse complement strand
CGCTTCACGGATTTCTTTCTCGGGGGCATGGGTCGCTCGCTCGCCGGTGGCGTCCTCCGACTAGTTGGCGCAGCCGGACCAAAAGCGCAAGGCCGCCGTGGCGATGTTCGCTTCAGGGCTCGCCGCGCCACAGCCGTCGGTCGCCCATTCGACGGCATCGGTGGTCCAGCGGGCATAGATGGCGACACCGGGCCGCCCGGCGGCAGGGTCGGCACCGGCAAGGGCGAGGCGCACCGGCCCGACATGCGCGAAGACGTCGGTGACGCCAAGGCCGTGGAGCTCATCGGCGAGTGCATCGTAGGCCCCGTCGGTCTGCGGCTCGCCGACCCAGCGATGTTCGAGCCACAGTCCGACCGGTCCGCGCTGTCGCTGCAGGGGCAGGTCTCGGTGGTAGCTCCGATAGGCGGCGCCGGCGAGCGCGGCCACGCCGATGGCGAGCAGCAGGAGCAGGGCAGCGGCAAGGCGAAAGATGCGACGCATGGACGGTCCGGGCAGCCAGGATGCGACCCTATCGACTCATTGGCGCGGCATTGTGGCCGCGTTGCGGCCCGGCCGGGGCGCTAGAGGGCGAACCGCAGTAGAGGCAGCTGGCGCCCGGGTTCCAATTCGGAGGGGCGGGTGCCGATGTGGCGGCAGCCCATCTTGAGATAGAAGCCCTCGGCGTTCGGATCGCTCACGACGATCAGCGCCGAGTGGCCGTGGGCACGGGCGGTCGCGACGGCATGGCGCCACAGCGCGCGCCCGATGCCGCGGCCAACGAGGTCGGGCTCGACGAAGAGATAGTCGAGGCCGACGCCGGCGGCTTCCGACTCGAATCCGTAGAAGCCGGCGATGCGGCCCGCGAGGTCGGCGACATAGTGCGGCTGGGCCTCGATGCCGCGCGCCTTCACCGTCATCACGGCGCGGCAGCGCGCCAGGAAGCCGGCGTCGTAGCCCCAGAAGGCCTTGGAGCGCAGGCTGAGATCGGTGAGGAGCTCGGCTTCGTCCGCACCAGCAGGCCGAATGCGGATGCGCGAGTCCGCGTCCGCGGCGATAGTCGATGATCGGCGCAGGCCCGGCCGCGAAACAGCGCTGCTCATGGGAGGACGGGCTGCTGCCGAAAGATGGCGGCATCGGGGGAGCGGGCCGCGCGCTCTTGCCAGAGCCGCAGGAATGTGTCGCCGCCGTCCGCCGCGTCGGCGGCGACGTCCGGCCCGTAGACCGCGAACAGCGTGCGGCCGCGCTCGTCGCTCACGCGCGCCGCTCCGGAGCCGCTCGCGAACGTGACGTAGGTGCCGGCGATATTGACGCCGTTGGAGCAATCGAAGTCCAGATCGCCTTCCACGGGATATTCGGCGGAAGACAGGCGGCGCCGGAACTGCCAGGCGCCGTCGCAGACCAGGCCCTCCCTCGTCTGAGCGACAACCACGCCGACGCATGGGAGGGTCGGATCATAGTACAGGTTGCCCGTGGCGAAGCCCGGTACATAGGGCACGTCTTTGCCGGCTAGAACGACGGGTATCGCCGCCCCCGAGTGCGTGCTGCTGCGGCGCAGCTTGGCGATGGCGCGGGAATGCTGCCGGATGAGCTGCGCACGCCCGATTCGTCGAGACCGGAGGCGTCGGCATTGCCGATCGCGGCCACGCGGCAGGCTTGGCCAGTGGAGCTGCGGCGGCAGTCGTCGAGCGCGTCTTCCGTCGCCTTGGCGGCGCTGCACTGTCGAATGCTCAGGAAGGCCGTGCCGTCGGCATTGACCGCCATGGCTTTGAATTCGGGATAGGCCGCGTAGGCGGACGATGCGATGGATGGTACCGGCTTGGCGTCGACGACATAGATCGCCTCCGGCGACTCGGTGCCGGCACGACAGGCTGCGATGACGGCGACCGTGAGCGCCAACGCAATCGTGCCCGAGAGGTTCAACGGGCGCCGGCGCATCCGCGGCATCCACTTCGGCAGGAGCGGTGCGCGTTCTGTGCATTGGTCAAGGCGGCCGCTACATGCAAGCTTGGGAGCTTCTCCGCGTCCAAGCCGCCCGTCGCGCGTTTCAGTCGTCCCCATGGCTCCCATCCTGCTGATCGTCGCCGCCGTCACGCTCTACGCCACCATCGACGGCCTCGCGAAGCTGATGGTGCAGGACATGGACGTGCTGCAGATCAGCTGGGCGCGCTTTACCTTCGCGCTGCCGTTGCTTCCCTTCATCGTGGGGCGGCGCTGGCCCGAGCTGCTGCATGTGCAGCGGCCGGTGTTGCTGATCGCGCGCGGCCTGATTCCGATCGCCGGTGGCATCTCCATTGTGGTCGCGCTCGGCAGCATGCCGCTGGCCGACGCCACCGCGCTCATGTTCGTCTCGCCGCTGATGCTGACCGCTCTGGCGGTGCCGCTGCTGAAGGAGCGGGTGGGGCTGCATCGCTGGAGCGCCGTGGTCATCGGGTTCCTCGGCGTGCTCGTGATCGTGCGTCCCGGCGGCGGCGCCATGCAGTGGGCGGCGCTGCTGCCGCTGCTCACGGCCTTCCTCTACGCGCTCTATCAGATCGCGACGCGGGTGCTGAGCCGCACCACGCCGCCGCTCGTCAGCTTCGCCTACATGGTCATCGTCGGCACGGCTGCCTCGACCCTGGCGCTGCCCTTTGTCTGGCGAACGCCCGACGCGCTCGGCTGGGCGATGATGGTGGCGTCCGGGCTGCTGCACGGTCTCGCGCACTACTTGGTCACGCGCGCCTTCGCGCTGGCGCCGGCGGCGATCCTGGCGCCCTTCAACTACGCGCAGCTGATCGGCGCCACCGCCTTCGGCTATTTCGTCTTCGGCGACCTGCCGGACCACTGGGCCATCGTCGGCGCGCTCATCATCGTCGCCGCCGGACTCTACGTCGCCTACCGCGAACGACGGCTGCGCGCGCTCGCCGCAGTCCCGATACCGCAAGGCTCCTAGCCGCGTCCACGGAGAGATCACAGATTTGCCTCCGTCGCCAGGGCTGTCGCTCTGCGGCGCCGGGAACCTGCGCGAGCGCAAAGGCATTCCTAGGACTGGCGCGGCTCCGATTCCTTCATCACCTGCGTCGGACCCGAGCATCGTTCACCATCGCGTCGCGCAGTGCTGCGCGGGAAAGGAGCGTTCGTGCTCTATACCGTCTATATCGCCATCTGCATGGCCAGCATGAGCCCCACCCAATGCGACCGCCATACCGCGGTCGACTGGATCCCGGCGCCGGAGCAGGCCGAGGGCCTCGGCATGTGCGCCCAGACCGGCTACGAATTCGCCGCTGAGAGCAACCTCGTCAGGGCCGGCACCTATCCCAAGATCTTCTGCAGCGTCGGCGGGACGCCTCGGCCCGACAATGTGATCTGACGTCTGCCGGCTCCCGATCTCAGCGGAATCCCGGCTCATCGAAGCTCCGGAGCTTGCGCGAATGGAGCTGGTCGGTGCCGGCCTCGCGCAGGAGGCGGATCGCCTCGAGGCCGATCTTCAGGTGCTGCTTCACCCGTTCGCGATAGAAGGCGTTGGCCATGGCCGAGAGCTTGATCTCGCCGTGCAGCGGCTTGTCGGAGACGCACAGCAGGGTGCCGTAGGGCACGCGCAGGCGGAAGCCGTTGGCGGCGATGGTGGCGCTCTCCATGTCGATGGCGATGGCGCGCGACTGGTTGAAGCGGCGGTAGAGCTCGTCGTAGCGCAGCTCCCAGTTGCGGTTGTCGGTCGAGGCCACGGTGCCCGTGCGCATGCGGGTCTTCAACTCTGACCCTTTTAATCCGGTGACGCGCACGACCGCCTCCTGCAGGGCCACCTGGATCTCCGCGATCGGCGGCACCGGCACCCACAGCGGCAGGTCCTGGTCGAGCACGTGGTCCTCGCGGATATAGGCGTGGGCCAGGGCGTAGTCGCCGAGCTTCTGCGAGCGCCTGAGGCCGCCGCAGTGGCCGATCATCAGCCAGCAATGCGGGCGCAACACGGCGAGGTGATCGGTGATCGTCTTGGCGTTCGAGGGGCCGACGCCGATATTGACGAGGGTGATGCCGAGCTTGTCGGCGCGCACGAGGTGGTAGGCGGGCATCTGCGGGAGATGGGCGGGCGGCGCACCGCCGGCCAGATAGTCGGTGCGGCGCGGATTGGGCGTCACGACGTTGCCGGGCTCGACGAAGGCGAGGTACTCGTCACCCTCCGCCACCTCGCGCCGCCCGTAGTTGACGAAGGCGGTGACGTAGCGCTGGTAGTTCGTGAACAGCACGAAGCGCTGGAAGTGCTCGGGCGCGGTCGCGGTGTAGTGGAGCAGGCGCTGGAGCGCGAGGTCGACGCGTCCGGCGGTGAAGAGCGAGAGCGGCAGCGGGGCGCCGTCCGGCGGCTCGTAGGTGCCGTTGGCGATGGCGTCGTCGATCTCCGCCAGGCGCGGCAGCGCGAACACGGCCTCGACGGCCGACAGGTCCTCGGCGGCGAGCTGCGCGGTGGCGCCCTCCAGCACGAACAGCAGGGGCATGCGCCGATCGCTGACGCCCAC
>DATIXH010000040.1:0-9886 GCA_035518775.1 Candidatus Acidiferrum sp. | reverse complement strand
ATCGACGGACGGCCGATCGCAGAGTAGTGAGGAGCGAGCTCTGCGCGGACCCACGAAAGATCCAAAACACCAGCGATCTCGCGCACGCGGTGATCGTCTGGAACGACCTCATCGAGACAGAACGAATAGAAGAACCGCCCTTGGTCCTGATTAAGTCGACCCATCATCGACAGCCCCGCCGCTGATTCGTATCAAAACGACGGAATCACTGTTCAACGTCAGCGGCAACCGACTTCTGCAACAAAATCGGCACAACTCCGACGTACCCGAGGCGTCTGCCATTTTGCCGCTCTTGGGGGCGAAGCAGGCATCAGTCAATCGTTGGCTAACAATCGCAGTTTATGAGTACACGCCCTAGACGATCCGCGCACGCCGCACGATCTCGACGCCCGCCGCGTGGCCAATGACGGCCGCGGCGGCCATGCCGATGAAGAGGCCGGTCTCGACGACGCCGACAATGGAGGAGAGCCGGGCCTCGAGCGCAGCCGGATCGGCGATCTCCGCCAGGGCGCAGTCGGCGATGAGGTTGCCGCCGTCGGTGGTGACCGGCGCTCCGCCGGCGCGGCGCAGCTGCGGCGCGCAGCCGAGTGCCGCCAGCCGGTCGAGCGTCGTCTGCCAGCCGAAGCGCACGATCTCGACCGGCAGTGGCGTGCGCCCGCCGAGGCGATCGACCAGCTTCGATTCGTCGACGGCAATGATCAGCCGGGCGCTGGCGGCGGCGATGATCTTCTCGCGCAGGAGCGCGCCACCCAGGCCCTTGATCAGGTGCAGGGTGCCGCGCTCCACCTGATCGGCGCCGTCGATCGTGAGGTCGATGCGCGGGTTTCGGTCGAAGTCGGTGAGGGGAATGCCGAGCCGCCGGGCGAGCGCCGCCGTCGCCTCGGAGGTCGGGATGCCCGCGACGCGCAGCCCGCCGGCGATGCGCTCGGCGAGGTGTTCGAGGGCGAAGGCCGCGGTCGAGCCGCTGCCGAGGCCGACGACCATGCCGTCCGCGACTTCCGCGACCGCGCGCGCGGCGGCGGCGCGTTTCATGAGATCCTGGGGCGACTCCGTCACGTCAGACCTTTCATCGGATGACACGGACGTCGTTTGTAGGGGCGGCCGCCGGCCGCCCCCACAAGAATCTCCGCGCTCTCAGCCCTTGGCGCCGGGCTCGACGTGGCCGCCGAATTTGTTGCGCATGGCGGAGAGCAGCTTTTCGGCGAAGGTATGGTCCTCACGCGAGCGGAAGCGGGCATAGAGGGCGGCCGACAGGACGTCCGCCGGCACCGCTTCCTCGACGGCGGCGAGCACGGTCCAGCGGCCCTCGCCCGAGTCCTGCACGTAGCCGGAGTAGCGGGCCAGCTGCGGGTCCTCGGCCAGGGCCATGGCAGTGAGGTCGAGCAGCCAGGAGGTGATCACGCTGCCGCGTCGCCAGACCTCGGCGATGTCGGCGAGATCGAGCTTGTAGCGCTGCTCCGGCGGCAGCGCCTCCGAGGCGGCGTTCTTCAGGATGTCGAAGCCCTCGGCATAGGCCTGCATCAGGCCGTACTCGATGCCGTTGTGGATCATCTTCACGAAATGGCCGGCGCCGTTCGGGCCGCAATGGAGGTAGCCGCGCTCAGCGCGGGTGTCGCGCGCGGCGCGGCCGGGCGAGGGGGCGATGCCGCTCGGACCGGGCGCCAGGGTGGCGAAGATCGGGTCGAGGCGATCGACGGTCTCCTTGTCGCCGCCGATCATCATGCAGTAGCCGCGCTCGAGCCCCCAGACGCCGCCGCTGGTTCCGACGTCGACATAGCGGATCTCCTTCGCGCGCAGGGCGGCCGCCCGGCGGATGTCGTCCTTGTAGAAGGAATTGCCGCCGTCGATGATGACGTCGCCGCGCTCAAGGAGTCCGCCGAGCTCCGCGATAGTGCGATCGGTGATTTCGCCGGCGGGGAGCATCACCCAGACCGCGCGCGGGTTCTCCAGCTTGGAGACCAGGGCCCTCAGATCGGCCGCCGCGGCGGCGCCCTCTGTCGCCAGCTGACGGACCGGTTCGCTTTGGCGGTCGAACACGACGCACTGGTGACCGCCGCGCAGCAGGCGGCGCACGATGTTGCCACCCATGCGGCCCAGGCCGATCATGCCGATTTGCATCTCGCTTCCTCCTTGCGTTCTCTGGTCGCGTCACTGTGTGGGCGGCGCCCGCGCGAGGGCAACGGGCAGATGGCCGCAGCGATCTCCAGCAAAAGCTCAGGGACCGTAGGCCGTGATCGTGTCGCGGATGATGGCGACGATGTCGGCCCGCTCGGACTGGCGCATGTTCTGATAGGCAATGGCGAACTTCTTGCTGCCGGGGAGGTCGGGAATCTGGCCGACATCGAGCCCGAAAACCTCCGATTCGATCGGCGTGCCCGCCATCTTGCCCACCGTTATCGTTCCCAGGCCGACCTTGTCGTGGGTCAAGGCAGCGTCGGGGATGAAGTGCGTGACCGACGAGCGCGTGAGCCAGGATTGGTCGTCGCCGCCGTTCGAGGCGACGGCGCCTTTCAACCGCCGGCGCATCTCGGCGCAGACCGTGTCGCTGATCACGCCGCCGACGATGATCACCGCCAGCAGCTGCGCCATGGCGCAGCTGGTCGACGCGACGGCCTCGCTGCCGCCGGCGTTCACCGTGTTGATGAATACCTTGGTGCGCGTGCCGTTGTAGTCGGTGGCGACCCACAGGCCGAGCCCGCCGGGGTCCTTGAAGAACTTGTGCGCCGCGAAGGTGCCGTTCATGTAGCCGTAGCCCACGCCATGCACGCATTTCGAGGTCGGCAGGTTCTGGCCCTTGACGATCATGCCGTCGAGATTGGTCTCGTAGTCGCGCTTGAAATTGATGCTCAGCCCGCCGCCGAGCTTGGACGCGTCGATCATGCTCGCGTAGTCGGGCTTCACGATCGGCTCCCTCAGGGTCACGCGCGGCACGGCCGCGGTGATGGCCGGTCCCATCTGGGCGTCGAGCTGCGCGAACAGGTCCTTTTCGTCCTTCGGCTTCACGGCGAGGGCGAAGCGCCGGACCATGTCGCGGATCGCGAAGGCCGCATAGAGCACGCCGACCTTGCCGGCGCTGGCGATGTAGTCCTCGCGCGTCGTGTCGTTGAAGCCGGCGATGGGCAGCCCGGTGGCGCCCGAAGCGGCCGACTTCAGATCGATAATCGAGATCGGTGTGGGAAAGTCCGTGACCGCGATCTTGCGCTTGGCGCAGATCTTGGCGATCGCGCCGTCGAGGGCCGACTGCAATTTGGGATCCCTGGTGAAGGTCGTCGTCGGCGGCCCCGGGAACAGGGTGATCGGCGGGCTGACGACCTTGGGCGTAGCGACGGGCGGCTTGACCATGGTTCCTCCACCAGAAGCGCCGCGCGCTGCAGTCGCGGCCGCGCACGAGCCTATCAGCTTAAGGCCCGTTCGCGGCGCATGAAAATGCGGATCGCATCGGCATCGAACGCGGCGCCGGACGAAAAGATGTTTCGCGGCGCAGCATGCTTTGAGTACACTGCCGGCCCATGCGTCGCCTCTATCATTTCTGTCTGCAGCCGTCGTCCCGCAAGCTGCGAATCCTCCTGAAGGAAAAGGGCCTGGAGTTCGAACTGCAGACCGAGAACGCCTGGGAACGCCGCGACGCCTTCCTGGCCCTCAACCACGCGGGCGAGACGCCGGTGCTGGTGGAGGACGACGGCACGGCGCTCGGCGACGCCACCGCCATCGCGGAATATCTCGAGGAGGTCCATCCGACGCCGTCATTCCTGGGCGCGAGCCCGGCGGCGCGGGCGGAGGTGCGGCGCCTCGTCGGCTGGTTCGACTTCAAGTTCAACCACGAGGTCACCGCCAACCTGTTCGACCAGAAGGTGCTGCGCCGCCTCAAGGGCAAGGGCGGCCCGGATTCCCAGGCGATCCGCAACGGCAATTCCAACATCCACTATCATCTCGACTATATCGGCTGGCTGATCGATCGCCGGCGTTGGCTCGCCGGCGACGAGTTCTCGCTCGCCGACATGAGTGCTGCCGCCCAGCTCTCGACTCTCGACTACATCGGCGACGTGCCGTGGGAGCAGCATGGCGGGGCCAAGGACTGGTACGCGCGCGTGAAGTCGCGGCCGAGCTTCCGGCCGCTGCTGTCCGACCAGTGGCCCGGCGCGGCGCCGCCGCCGCACTACGCAGATTTGGATTTCTAGCGTGTCTCCCCTTCTGCTCATCGCCGGGGCCGTCGGCGGCCTGCTCGTGGCCGCGTTGCTCGGGCTGTTCGGCAATCGCGGCGCGGCGGTCGGGCCGATCGTGTACCTCATCGCGATCGCGGCCCTGCTCGTGGTCGGAGGGACGGCCCTGCTGCAGCTGCTGGCGCCGGCGCCGGGCGGCGATCCCACGCTCACGCTGCCGATCGGGCTGCCCGCCCTCGAAGGCGACTTCCAGCTCGAGACTCATTTCCGGCTCGACCCGCTCTCCGCCTTCTTCCTGCTGATCCTCGGGCTGGCGGTGCCGGCGGTGAGCCTATTCGCCATCGGCTACGGCCATCATGGCACCGAGCCGGCCCGTGTGCTCACGTTCTATCCGCTGTTCCTGGCGGGCATGGTGCTGGTGCTCGTGTCCGACGACGCCTTCGCCTTCCTGGTGGCCTGGGAATTCATGTCGCTCGCCTCCTGGCTCCTGGTGCTGGCGAACCATCGGGCCGACGAGACGCGGCGCGCGGCCTACGTCTACCTGGTGATGGCGAGCATGGGCACGGCGGCGCTGCTGCTGGCGTTCGGCCTGCTGGCGGGCTTGGCCGGCGACTATCGCTTCGCCGCCATCCGTGCCGGCCATCTCACGGACATCGCGGCCGTGCTGGTGGTGCTGCTGACCCTGATCGGCGCCGGCTCGAAGGCTGGGCTGGTGCCGCTGCATGCCTGGCTGCCGCTCGCCCATCCGGCGGCGCCCAGCCAGGTCTCGGCGCTGATGAGCGGCGCCATGACCAAGATCGCGCTCTACGCCATCATCCGTCTGCTGTTCGACCTGGTGGGGCCGGTCGGCTGGTGGGTCGGCGTGCTGCTGCTGGTGCTGGGGGCGGCGAGCGCGGTGATGGGCGTGCTCTACGGCCTGTGGCAGCGCGACCTCAAGACGCTGCTGGCCTACTCGACGGTCGAGAACATCGGCATCATCGCCATCGGCCTCGGCCTCGCCCAGCTGTTCCGCGCCGACGGCTTGCCGATCCTGGCCGCGCTGGCGCTGACCGCCGCGCTCTTCCATTGCGTCAGCCACGCCATGCTGAAGAGCCTGCTCTTCTGCGGCGCCGGCGCGGTGCTGAACGCCACGGGCCTGCGCGACATCGAGCGTCTCGGCGCGCTCATCCACCGCATGCCCGTGACGGCGGCGGCCGTGCTGGTCGGGGCCGCCGGGCTGTCGGCGCTGCCGCCGCTCAACGGCTTCGTCTCGGAGTGGCTGACCTTCCAGGCGATTCTCGCCGGCGCGCACCTGCCGCAGTGGTCGTTGAAGTTCGGCATCGCCGTCATCGGCGCGCTGCTGGCGCTGACGGCGGCGCTGGCGGCCGCGCTGTTCGTGCGCGCCTACGGCATCGTCTTCCTCGGCCGCCCGCGCTCGGCCGCCGCGGCCGAAGCGACGGAGGCGCAGCCCACGATGCGCGCGGCGCTGGTGCTGCTGGCGACCGCCTGCGTGCTGTTCGGCGTGCTGCCGTTCTCGGTGGTCGAGGTCATCACGCCCGTCACCGACCTGCTGCTCGGACAGTCGGTGCCGCGCCAGGGCATGGCCAGCTTCCTGTGGTTCGTGCCGCTGCCCGACAGCGCCAGCAGCTACAGCGGGATCGTGATCCTGCTGGCCGTCTCGATCATGGCATCGGTGGTCGTGCTGGCCGTACACCGGCTGGCCTCGAACCGCGTGCGGCGGGTGCCGGCCTGGGATTGCGGTTTTCCCGATCCGCGGCCGCAGACGCAGTACAGCGCCGACAGCCTGTCGCAGCCGCTGCGCCGCGTGTTCGGACCGACACTGTTCGCGGCCAGGGAGCGCGTTGACATGCCGCCGCCGGGCGACCGCCGGCCAGCCCGGCTCGACGTGCGGCTGCGCGACTTGCTGTGGGACTGGCTCTATGCGCCGGTGGGCGACGGCCTCGCCTGGTTCACGGAGCGCATCAACGGGCTGCAGTTCCTGACCATTCGCCGCTACCTGACCTTCATGTTCGCGGCCCTGTCCTTCCTGCTCGCGGTCGTGGCGGTGACGCAATGACGTCCGCCGCCTGGCTCGAATCGGCCGCGCTCCAGCTGCTGCATGCGCTGCTGGTGATCGCGGCGGCGCCGGCGCTCACGGGCGTCGTGCGACTGATGAAGTCGCGCCTGACCGGCAAGCGCGGGGCGCCGATCTGGCAGCCCTACCGCGACCTCTGGCGCCTGCTGCGCAAGGAAGCGGTCGTGGCGGAGAGCGCTTCCTGGCTGTTCCGGGCGGCGCCCTATCTCACCTTCGCGGCCATCTGGCTGGGCGCAGCGCTGATCCCGGCGTTCAGCACCGACCTGCTGCTCGGCCCCAGCGTCGATCTAATCGTGCTGGTGGCGCTGCTCGGCGGCGCCCGCTTCTTCACGGCGCTGGCCGGGCTCGATGTCGGCACCAGCTTCGGCGGCATCGGCTCCAGCCGCGAGCTGATGATCGCCTCGCTCGCCGAGCCGGCGATGCTGATGGTGATCTTCACGGTCTCGCTGCTGGTGGGCACGACGTCGCTGGCGATCATCGCCGCCAAGCTGCTGGGCTCGACCGTGGGGCTGCGCGTGTCGCTCGCCCTCGGTCTGGTCGCCATCGTGATGGTCGCGATCGCCGAGAACGCGCGCGTGCCCGTCGACAACCCGGCCACCCATCTCGAGCTCACGATGGTGCACGAGGCCATGATCCTCGAATATTCGGGCCGGCACCTGGCGCTCATGGAGGCGGCGGCGATGCTGAAGCTGCTGCTCTATCTGTCGCTGATCGCCTGCATCTTCTTGCCCTTCGGCATGGCGGTGGCGGGCGCCGGCGCGGCTGCGCTCGGGCTCGGCCTGCTCACCTGGCTTGCCAAGATGGCGGTGGGCGCGGTGCTGCTCGGCGTATTCGAGACGTCCATCGCGAAGATGCGCGTCTTCCGGGTCGGCGAATTCCTGGCGGCGGCTCTGCTGCTGGGTCTGCTGGCGACGATCTTCCTCTACGTGTCCGGAGCCATCGTGAAGTGACCGGCGACCTGGCGCCCCCGCAGAGCCTCGCGTTCGATGTCGCCCACCTCCTGGGCACGATGGTGCTGGTCTTGAGCTTCGGGCTGCTGTTCCAGCGCCGCATCTTCGGCGTGCTCCGCACCTTCGCGCTGCAGGCCAGCCTGCTGGCGGCGGCGGCGGCCTGGCAGGCCTTCGTGCAGGGCGCGCCTCACCTCTACATCACGGCCGCCATCGCGCTGGTGTTCAAGGCGATCGTCATCCCCGTGGCGCTGCATCACATCGTGCTGAAGCTGCAGATCCACCGCACGGTCGAGACCGTGTTCGGCGTCGGCCTCACCATGATCATCGGGGTGGGTCTGGTGGCCCTTTCGATCCTGCTCGTGCTGCCCGTGACCTACCAGTCCGGCGCGATCACGCGCGAGAACCTGGCCCTGGCGCTGTCGGTCGTCCTGCTCGGCCTGCTCATGATGATCACGCGGCGCAATGCCGTGACGCAGGTTGTGGGCTTCATGTCGCTGGAGAACGGCCTCATCCTGGCCGCGGTCGGCGTGCGCGGCATGCCGTTCGTGGTCGAGATGAGCGTGGCCTTCTCCGTCATGGTGGCCTTCATCATCTTCGGTGTGTTCTTCTTCCATATCCGCGAGCGCTTCGACACGCTCGACCTGCACTATCTCGAGACCTTCCGGGGCGAACGCGAATGAATCCGCTGGCCTTCGTCCTGGGCACGCCGATCTGCGCGGCCGTCATCCTCGGACTCATCCCCGGGCGCTATCACCGGCTGTCGGCGCAGCTCAACGTGGTCGCGTCGCTGGTGACGCTGGCCGCGGGCCTCGTCCTGTTCAAGGTGCAGCCGGAGCCCGGGCTCTACTTCTTCATCGACGAATTCAATATCTATCTGGTGGCGCTTACCGCCTTCGTCGGCTTCACGACCTCGGTGTTCAGCGCCACCTACATCGAGCACGAGGTGGAGATCGGCCGGCTCGACGCGGCGCGCCTGCGCTTCTATCACGGCATGTACCAGGCCTTCATGTTCAGCATGCTGCTGGCGCTGACCGCCAACAACCTCGGCATCATGTGGGTGGCGGTCGAGGGCGCCACCTTGGCGACCGCGCTGATGGTCAGCCTCTACCGCACGCGCGAGGCCATCGAGGCGGCCTGGAAATACTTCATCCTCTGCGGCGTCGGCATCGCGCTGGCGCTGTTCGGCACCATCCTCATGTACTTGGCGGCCCAGCCCGTGATGGGCGGCGGCGCGCAGGCCATGGCGTGGCTGCAGATCCTGGGGCAGGTGGCGGCCTTCGATCCCGCGATCCTCAACCTCGCCTTCGTGTTCCTGCTGGCGGGCTACGGCACCAAGGTGGGTCTCGCGCCCTTTCACGCCTGGCTGCCGGATGCCCATGCCGAGGGCCCGACGCCGATCTCGGCCGTGCTGTCCGGGCTGCTGCTGAACGTGGCGCTCTATGCCGTGCTGCGCTTCAAGATGCTGCTGGCGCACAATGCGGGCGCCATCGCGCCCGGTCCGCTGATGATCGGGATGGGGCTGTCGTCGCTGCTGCTGGCGACCTTCATGCTGTACCGCCGGCGCGACATCAAGCGGCTGTTCGCCTATTCCTCGATCGAGCATATGGGCATCATCACCTTCGCCTTCGGTATGGGTGGGCCGCTCGCCAATTTCGCCGGCCTACTGCACATGACCATGCACAGCCTGACCAAGTCGGCCATCTTCTTCTCCGTCGGCCACATCGCGCAGGTGAAGGGCTCACAGAAGCTCGCCGACATCCGCGGCCTCACCAGCAGCCATCCGACTCTCGGCTGGACCTTCGTCATCGCGGTGCTGGCCATCGCCGGTCTGCCGCCGCTCGGCATCTTCATGAGCGAGTTCCTGGTGGTGACCTCGACGATGGCGCGCCAGCCGCTGCTGGCGATTCCGCTCGTCTTCGGCCTGCTCGTCGGATTCGGCGCGCTCGTGCTGCGGCTGCAAGGCGTCGCCTTCGGCGAGGTGCCGGATGGCGGCCACGCCCGCGTGCGGGCATCGCTGCTGCCGCTGTGGGCGCATCTGGGGCTGGTCGCCACCGCCGGACTCTACATTCCGCCGCACCTGGTCCAGTGGTTCCAGGCGGTGGCGCGGCTGCTGGGATAGGATCGATGAGCGCACCGGATTCCCTGCAGGCGTTTCTTGCCGGCGCGGCGGCCGTCGCGAACCACCGCCCGTGGCCGCGCGTCGTCGTCGATGCGGCCGGGTGGGAGGCGCTGCGCGACCGTCTGGCGACGGCGAACTGGTCGCTGCTCGGCCTCTGGGGTGATCGCGGCGGCGACGGCCATGCGTGCGTGCACCTGGCCCTGCGCGACGAAGGCAGCGAGGGCATGGACGGGATCGGCGTGGTTACGCTGCCGTGCCCACAAGGCCGCTTTCCGACGCTCGCGGCCGTGCGGCCGGGCGCGCAGCGGCTGGAACGGATGCTGACCGATCTCTATGGCCTCGTCGCCGACGGTGCCGACGACACGCGGCCCTGGCTCGACCATGGCCAGTGGCCGGTGCGGCATCCGTTGTTGGGGTCAGAGTTGACTGAGAAGCGCGCGGCGACCGACTACGCCTTCCTGCCGGTCGAGGATGCCGATGGCGGTGACGCCGCGCGCGTGCACCAGATTCCCGTCGGCCCGGTGCATGCCGGCGTCATCGAGCCCGGGCATTTTCGCTTCCACGTGAACGGCGAGCTGGTGGT
>DATIXH010000039.1:0-4176 GCA_035518775.1 Candidatus Acidiferrum sp. | reverse complement strand
GCGGGCAGGTGCGCGCGATGTACCGGCTGTGGCTGGCGATGCCCAACAGCCGCGCCCTGCCGGAGGAACTGCAGTCGTCAATGGCTGCTGACGATCTGCTCCATTGCCCGCCGTGCCCGATTGATGGGGATGGCGAAGCCGATGCCGACATTGCCGCCGTCGGGCGAGAGGATAGCGGTGTTGATGCCGACCAGCCGCCCGCGCAGGTCGACGAGCGCGCCGCCGGAATTGCCGGGATTGATCGAGGCATCGGTCTGGATGAAATCCTCGCGCCCCTCGATGCCAAGGCCGTTGCGCCCGAGCGCACTGACGATGCCGGAGGTCACAGTTTGCCCGAGACCAAAGGGATTGCCGATGGCGACCACGAAATCGCCGACCTCCAGCGCGTCGCTGTCGCCGAAGGGCAGCGCCGGCAACGCGCCGCCGTCCTCGATCTGCAGCACCGCTATGTCGTTGCGCCGGTCGCGGCCGATGAGCCGGGCGACGAACCGGCGGTCGTCCTTGGTCGTCACCTGAATGGCGGTTGCATGCTCGATCAGGTGGTTGTTGGTGAGCACGTAGCCGCGCTTGCTGTCCACGATTACGCCGGAGCCGGTGGCCTGCACCTCGTGCACAATCTGCTCGGGCATGTCGAAGAATTGCCGGAAGAAGGGATCCTGGGCCAAGGGGTTATCCTCCCGCACCCGCCCTCGCACCGCGATGTTCACCACCGCCGGCGTCACCTGCTTCAGCAGCGGCGCCAGGCTCGGCACGGGGCCGCCGGCGAAGGTCGGCAGCGTTGACGCCGCTGGGGTCGCAAAGCCAAAGACGACAAGAAGCAACAGGCCGAAGAACCTCGGCCGCAGGATGGCCAGCCCGTGCGGCCTGGCACCACTTGCAATCATGGCACGCTCCTCCTCCAATCGAAAAAATCGACTGAGCGATGCTGATTTGGCATCGGGTAATGCCACTGCAAGGCCGATACGCTCACCCTCTTGAAGGGGCGCCCAGGGACGACTATCTCCATTGGCACTCGAAGGCAGGGAGTGCTAGGCGGTCGGGCGAAACAACGCTTTGCCGCAGACGGGGAGCCTTGTTCCTTGAGCCGCCGATGCCGCGCCCTGGCTTTCGCTGATCGATGGCAAGCAGCGAGGAGGACATGGCAATGCTGTTACCCGATCCGTTCGAGACGCTGTCCAGGCTGCAGCAGGCGCTGGACGCCTTCCAACAGAGCGACTGGCTGGAATCGAGCCCAAGCGGCACCGGGCCCTATCCGCCGCTCAACGTCTTCCGCAAGGGGGACGACTTCGTGATCGTTACGGAGCTGCCGGGCATCAAGAAGTCCGAGCTCGACATCCAGGTCAAGGACAACGCGATCCGCATCGCCGGCGTGAAGGCCGTCGACTACACGGAGAAAGCGAGTCTGCACCGTCGCGAGCGCACGGCCGGCCGCTTCGACCGCGCTGTCACCATCCCGGTGCGCGTCGATGCCGACCGCGTCAAGGCGGAATACCATGACGGCATCCTGGCGCTCTACCTGCCGCGCGCCGAGCAGGACAAGCCGCGCTCGATCAAGATCGCTTGAAAGCCGCTACGCTGGACGGATTGACGGAGGTCGCAATGGCAAAGTCTCAGGAACTTTCAGTGCAACAGAAAAAGGAGCTGGCGCACAAGGAGGAGAAGACGGTGCCGGCCCGTTACTATGTCCCCAATACCGACGTCTACGAGACCGACGAGGCGCTGACGCTCGTGATGGAGGTGCCGGGCGTCGAGAAGAAGGACGTCAGCGTGCAGCTGGAGAATGACGTGCTGCGCGTCGAAGGCCGGATCGACTTCTCGAAATACGAGGGGCTGGAGCCGGTCTATGCCGAGTACAACGTCGGCCACTACGCGCGCGCCTTCACGCTCTCGGACAAGATCGACCAGGACGGCATCAGCGCCGAGCTTGCCGACGGTGTGCTGACGCTCACCCTGAAGAAGGCCAAGGCGGCCCTCCCGCGCCGCATCGCCATCCGCTGAGCATTCGCCGACGCGATGCTCGCTCGGTCGCCCTCCTCCGCGTGCTGGAGGAGGGGACCGAGCGAGTGCTCAGACTTGGCTGTCATCGAGCAGGTCGTCGCAACCGCTTCAGCAGCGTTGCCTCGATGCGGCATAGACCGGCGTCACGGCATCGACCCGCTCGCTGAACGGCTCCTGGTATCGCAGAGCGCCCGCACCTGGAAATCTTGGAAATCTCGGGGGAGGTTGCTCGGGCTCGCGGTGGAAGTCGACGCGGAGCACGTTGCTCTCGCGCCCGATGACATACCGATCAACACCGTCCATCGCCTTCATCGGCAGAGTCCTCCGCTCTTCTATTGCCGTCATCCGTCAATTGGGCGGCTTCTTGACGACGCTTGATTTGGGTGCCGGCCGCAGGCCGTCAAGGGGTGGGGTTGGCGCTGCGAAATTACTGGCCCGGTTGGATTTTTAACCGATCGAACGACGGTCTGCGGCGCCCTGAGACAGAAGCAAGATGCACCCCTTGAAATCGGAAACCCGCGTTCCTATTCCTGAAAATGCGGAGCCGGCGCTCGCCCGCGAGGCCGGTCGCATCAAGCATGTTGCTCTCAGGAGGATATGGACGATGCCGAGAATTCCCAGCGGAGCCCCGTAGCGCTCCTTCCGGCCCGCGATCGGCGGGACCCTCAAGATTAGCGACGCCGAAGGCTTGAACCGCTGCCCCGAGCGAAGGGAGGGGCGGCATGGTCAACATCATGTGAATGCCCGCGAAGGAGGTGCTGGCATGGAAGACCGCTGCCAAGATCGGGCCGAGACCGCGGCCGCGAGCAGCGCCGAGGGCCGGTCTATTTCCCAGACGACGTCAGAGAGCGTGCTCTGGCGCGACTATCTGACGTCGGTCCTGAGCATTCCCATCATCAGACAGGAGATCGATCATGAAATTCAGACCGCTGCATGACAGGGTCCTGGTCCGCCGCGTCGAGCAGGAAGAGAAGACGAGCGGCGGCATCATCATTCCCGATACCGCCAAGGAGAAGCCGATGGAAGGCGAGGTGATCGCCGTCGGCCCGGGCGGGCGCGACGAGTCCGGCAAGCTCATACCTATCGACGTCAAGACCGGCGACCGCGTGCTGTTCGGCAAATGGTCGGGCACCGAGGTCAAGATCGATGGGGAGGACCTCCTGATCATGAAGGAGTCCGACATCATGGGCGTGCTCGAGGAAACGGTCGTCGGCGCCCGGAAGAAAGCCGCCTGAGCGCCGGGCTCGATAGATGAGGAGATGATGTCATGGCTGCAAAGGAAGTGAAATTCTCGGGCGACGCCCGGTCGCGCATGCTGCGCGGCGTCGACATTCTGGCCGATGCGGTGAAGGTGACGCTGGGGCCGAAGGGCCGCTGCGTCGTGCTCGACAAGTCGTTCGGCGCCCCCCGCATCACCAAGGACGGCGTCACCGTCGCCAAGGAGATCGAGCTCGCCGACAAGTTCGAGAACATGGGCGCGCAGATGGTGCGCGAGGTCGCGTCCAAGACCAATGACCTCGCCGGCGACGGCACCACGACGGCGACCGTGCTCTCGCAGGCGATCGTGCGCGAGGGCGCCAAGGCCGTGGCCGCCGGCATGAATCCCATGGACGTGAAGCGCGGCATCGATCTGGCCGTCGACAAAGTAGTCGAGGAGCTGAAGCAGCGCTCGAAGAAGATCAGCGCTAACGACGAGATCGCCCAGGTCGGCACCATCTCGGCCAACGGCGACGCCGAGATCGGCAAGATGCTGGCCAAGGCCATGGAGAAGGTCGGCAAGGAGGGCGTGATCACCGTCGAGGAGGCCAAGAGCCTGGAGACCGAGCTCGACGTGGTCGAGGGCATGCAGTTCGACCGCGGCTACCAGTCGCCCTACTTCATCACCGATGCCGAGAAGATGACCTGCGAGCTGGAGGATCCCTACATCCTCCTCCATGAAAAGAAGCTCTCCAGCCTGCAGCCGCTGCTGCCGGTGCTGGAATCGGTCGTGCAGTCGGGCAAGCCGCTGCTGGTGATTGCCGAGGAGGTGGAGGGCGAGGCGCTCGCCACGCTCGTGGTCAACAAGCTGCGCGGCGGCCTCAAGGTGGCCGCGGTGAAGGCCCCGGGTTTCGGCGACCGCCGCAAGGCCATGCTGGAGGACATCGCCACCCTCACCGCCGGCCAGCTGATCAGCGAGGA
>DATIXH010000038.1:0-14939 GCA_035518775.1 Candidatus Acidiferrum sp. | reverse complement strand
CCTGGCCGGGCGCGTGCGGCGCGGGCAGGTGGAGACGCTGGAAGCGGCGCTGCTGCTGTGCGACCTGCGCGGCTTCACCGAGCTGTCCAACCGGCTGCCGGTCGAGCGCGTGCTGGAGCTGCTCGACGCCTATTTCGACCGCGTCGTGCCGGCGATCACGGCCGCGGGCGGCGAGATCCTGAAGTTCATGGGCGACGCCGTGCTGGCCTTCTTCCATCGCGACGAGGCCGCGATCGCTTGCGCCGCGGCGATCGAGGGCGCGCTGAGCGCGCTGGAGCGGCTCGATCAGTTCCGTGCGCCAGACGCCGCGCTTTCCGCCGGCATCGCGCTGCACTATGGCCAAGTCAGCTATGGGAACATTGGTTCCGGCCGCCGCCTCGATTTCACGGTCATCGGTCCCGACGTCAATCTCTTGAGCCGCATCGAAAGCGTTTGCAGCGCGACCGGCCACCCGCTGCTGATGTCCGGCCGATTCGTCGAATTGCTGCAGCATCGCGAGTCCGTCTCGATCGATCGTCATGCGCTGCGCGGCTTTGCCGAGCCGGTGGAGTTGCACGCGCTTCCACGCCATCGCATCCCATCCAAGTCCGAAGGAGACGTGTCATGAACCGACTCAAGGGCAAGCGCGCGCTGATCACGGGCGGCAGCAGCGGCATCGGCTTGGAGACGGCGCGCCAGTTTGTCGCCGAGGGAGCCCGTGTGGCGATCACGGGGACGAACGCGAAGGCGCTCGAGGCGGCGCGCGCCGAGCTCGGCAACGACGAGCTGACGATCCAAGCCGACGCCGGCGATGCTGCGGCGCAGAAAGAGGTGGCGGAGGCCGTGCGCAAGGCCTTCGGCGGGCTCGATGCGGTGTTCGTGAATGCAGGGATCGTGGATTTCAAGCCGCTTGCGCAGTGGGACGAGGCCGCCTTCGACCGCTCCCTTGCCGTCAACTTCAAGGGGCCGTTCTTCCTGTTGCAGGCCTTGCTGCCGATCCTGGCCAATCCCGCCTCGATCGTGCTCAACACCTCCATCAACGCCCGCATCGGCATGCCGAACTCGAGCATCTATGCGGCGAGCAAGGCGGCGCTGGCGTCGCTGGTGCTGACGCTCTCGGGCGAGCTGATCGGGCGCGGCATCCGCGTCAACGCCGTCAGCCCGGGCCCGATCGCGACGCCGCTCTACGACAAGTTCGACATGCCGGAGGCTGACCGCAAGGCGCTGGCTGCATCCATCCAGAGCCAGATCCCGGCCAAGCGCTTCGGCGAGCCGAGCGAGGTGGCGCAGGCCGTCGTGTTCTTCGCCTCCGACGAGTCCGCCTTCACGGTCGGCAGCGAGCTGGTCATCGACGGCGGGATGAGCAATTTGTGAGCGGAGAGTAGGTGCCTCGATGCCACTTGCGTGTCGTTCCCGCGAAAGCGGGAATCCAAGGCAACCGCACGTCACTTACCCTGGACCCCCGCTTTCGCGGGGGTGACACTCGAGTGCGGCAACTAGGCAGGGCCGACCT
The DNA here is from genome assembly GCA_035518775.1 of Candidatus Acidiferrum sp. GTDB lineage: Bacteria > Pseudomonadota > Alphaproteobacteria > Dongiales > Dongiaceae > JBGPEQ01. Next base: position 13,447 of record DATIXH010000038.1, on the reverse strand, counting down.
GCACCATCACCGCTTGCGCGGTCATCAGGTCGAGGTGGCCGCCGCCGATCAGGTCGTAGAGGTCGCCGCGCACGATGGCGCCGCTCGCGCTGGGCGATGTCCTGCCTCTTTTGGCTGCGGCCGGAGCAAATCACGGTCACGCAAGCGCGGCGCAGGCACTTGACTCCCGATGGGATTTGTTCGTGAAATGTTCCCATGCCGAAGCCGTGGAAGGGAGCAATGCTCGTGGGCGACGTGGTGCGCCAAAGGATCCCGCTGTGGGCGACCTGCGGGGGCTGCGGGCATCGCGCGCGAGTCGATCCGGGACAGGTGGCCGACCGGGTCGGCTACGACATGCCCGTGCCGTCGCTGGGGCCGAAGATGCGTTGCCGGTTCTGCGGGCAGCGGCGGGCGCAGGTGACGGTCGGCTACAACCCGGCGAGACAACAGCGGTAGGGGCGATGGATCAGACCGCGGGGTCTTCGCTCGCGCGGTGTTCCAGGAGATCGCGGGCGAACTCGTTGCAGGCAGCCTCCGCCTCGCGCACCTGCTCGAGGCCGATCAGGCTGTTGAAGGCGGCGAAGTCGAGCATGCGGTCGCGCACGGCGTTGGTGGTGCCGTCGCGCAGCAGCGCGGCGTAGACCTCGGCGACAGCGCGGGCGATGGCGTAACTGGCGGAGACCGGCCAGGTGACGGCCGCGAAGCCCATGGCCTCCAGCTGGCGCGCCGAGAGGATGGGGGTCTTGCCGCCCTCGACCAGGTTGGCGAAGCAGGGGCCGTCGATCTCCGAGCAGACGCGGCGCAGCTCCTCGACCGAGACCGGCGCATCGACGAACAGCAGGTCGGCGCCGGCCTCGCGGTAGAGCTGGCAGCGCGCGATGGCGTCATCGAGGCCGTGCACGGCGCGGGAGTCGGTGCGGGCGCAGATGACGAGGTCGGCGTCGACGCGGGCGTCGAGCGCGGCCTTGAGCTTCGCCACCATGTCGGCGGCTGATATCACGCGCTTGCCCTCCATATGACCGCAGCGCTTGGGCGATTCCTGGTCCTCGATGAACAGGCCGGCGACGCCGGCCCGCTCATAGGCGCGCACGGTGCGCGCGACGTTGGTCGTGTTGCCATAGCCGGTGTCGCCGTCGGCGAAGAGCGGCAGCTCGGTGGCGTCGCATAGGCGCGCGTACATATCGGCCATCTCGGTCATGGCGAGCTGCTGCACGTCGGGCGCGCCGAGGAGGCTGGCGGTTGCGCTGTAGCCGCCGCAGGTTACCGCCTGGAAACCGGCCTGCTCGGCCAGGCGCAGGGTTAAGGCATCATGTACGCCCGGCAGCACCACGATCTCCGGCGCTTCGATCAGCAGGCGAAACCGGGTTGTGCGTTTCATCGCCGCCCTCCGCGCATAACGCGATTTTCGCGCGCGCATATGTCCCACAACGGTAATGAAGCGCGGGCCCCGCTGCAATGTGCGAGCATTTGGCGCAGCGGCTGGGCATCAACCCAAAAGTAAGAGAATTGTGCTGAAATTTATAACAAGTTCGCCGCGCGTCGCAGCGATACTAAAGGTTACGGTGGCGCCGGGCCGCACCAGTCGCGATGCATAGTGGGTTTTGAGAGTTCCGACGATGGCGGATATTGAGACGTCCCTGGAAAGAGTCATGTCGGTCGACGGCGCTATCGCTGCGGCCCTGGTGGATTCGGGCAGCGGCTACGTGCTCGGAAAATTGGGGGACGGACTCGACATGCACGCCGCCAGCGCCGGCAGCACCGATCTGGTGCGCGCCAAACTGAAGACGGTGAAGGCCCTGAACCTCGACGATATGATCGAGGACATCCTGATCACGATGGGCGAGTACTACCACATCATCCGACCGGTCACGCGCGAGCCCGGGTTGTTCCTGTACCTTGTTCTCGATAAATCCCGGTCGAATCTCGCGATCGCGCGCCTGTGCGCGGCCAGCGTCGAAGGCGACATGTTCGCCTGACCTGCGGGCCGTATCTCGCCGTCATCACCAGAATGTGATCGCGGCAGACTGCCGCCTCGCCCGGTCACTCCGAGAGGATGCCCACCCTGCGGCGGAGCGCCGACGCGGCGCCGGTCGGCATGGCGAAGGCCGGCTTTGCCGAGGCCGGCCGGGTCAGGCGGCTTTGGATGTAGCCCCACAGCTCCGCGACCGGAAAATCCGGCGGGGAGTTCTGCTCGATTGTGGATTCCCCCCGCTTCATCAGATCCGGAAGCTGCGGACAGACCGGGAGGACGACTGGTGCGATCGTTCCATGCTGCGCCAACTCTATCGTGCTCGACATGAACTCTTCGTCGTCGATGTCGCGGCGGTTGACGACGAACACGAGCGGCGTGCCCTGGCGCTCGGCGAGGCGCAGCGATCCGATGATCGACAGGACGTTGAGATCGCCGGCATTGATCGGCATCAGAATCAGATCGGACGACCCAATGGCGGCCTCGAAATCAGATGAGAAGTCGGATGCCGTGTCGACGACGGTCAGCTGCACGCCCGACGTCTCCAGCTCACTCAGCGTGCCCGGGAGATCGGCGCCGCTGGTCGCGACGCAGAGCGGATCGCGGTCTCGCCGCAGCCGCGCCCAGCTCGAAAGATCGCCCTTCTCGTCGGCATCCACCAATGCGACCGGCTTGGTGCCGGAGCGATGCGCCTGGAGGGCGATATGGGCCGCGAGCGTCGTCTTGGCACAGCGCTCCTGAGGCGAGACGAGCGAAACGACGTGCATGGCGGCTTGTTCCTGGCACACTCCGCGGTGTCGGCGGCCTATCGAGCGGACCCCTGCCGCTTATCGCGGCAAGCGACGGTACGCCCGGACCGGTTAAGGAAATCTGATAACGATCGGCGCGCGAGATCCCAGCGTGCGGCGCTGGGGTAACGTCGGCGAGGTCTATTTGTTCTGTGCCTATTTGTTAGGCAGCTATGCCGTCAAAATTCCTATAGGAATTTCGTCAACCGTATATCGAAAATTTAAGCCCCTTTATGCTTATTGGCGTTGCCGGAGAATTGGCATGAAAGGCGACTGATCCGGAACCGGTCACATGTCCTCCACAAAACGAATGGTTTCTCGAAGGAGAATAGAGATGGCTAACATTAGTGACACGCTGGGCGGCCTGCTGACGCTGGATGGCGGAATGGCGGCGGCGCTCGTTGACTCCAACAGCGGCATGGTGCTTGGCAAGGTCGGGTCGGGTGTCGACCTCGACACCGCCGGCGCCGGCAACACCGAGGTGGTGAAGTCCAAGCTCAAGACCATGAAGGCCCTGAAGCTGAACGACACGATCGAGGACATCCTGATCACGTTGGGCAAGCAGTACCACATCATCCGCCCGCTGACGAAGAAGCCCGGCCTGTTCATCTACGTCGTGCTCGACAAGGCGAAGTCGAATCTCGCCATGGCCCGCATCAAGACGCAGGAAGTCGAGGGCGAGCTCTCCATCTGATTCAGGCGCGGAGTGCGTTCCGTCCGCGGCAGCGGACACGCGCGCCGCGGCGGAGAGACGACGGAGATTGGGGCCGAGCCGGATCGATGAGCTCGGCCCGTTGATACTGTAAGCACCGGCCAGCGCAACGGAGCGCCGGCAGGCTTCATCTCGGTCGATAGTCCGGAGAGCCGCGACGCGATCTCGTCGCGGCTCTCCCTTTTTGCCTGCCGTGCGGCCGGGGCGAGCCGCCGGCCCGTCGCTCAATGCGTGTGCGTGAGTTTCGCCGTGATCTGCGCGACATGGCGGCCCTGGTAGCGGGCACCCTCGAGCTCGTTGGCGCTCGGCTGGCGGGAGCCGTCGCCCTTGGAGAGCGTGGTCGCGCCGTAGGGCGTGCCGCCGCTGATTTCGTCCATGTTGAGCAGGCCGGGGAAGGCGTAGGGCAGGCCGACGATGATCATGCCCTGGTGCAGCAGCGTGGTGTGGAACGAGGTGATCGTCGTCTCCTGGCCGCCATGCTGCGTGGCGGTGCTGGCGAACACGCTGCCGACCTTGCCGACCAGCGCGCCCTTCATCCAGTGGCCGCCGGTCTGGTCGAGGAAGTTGCGCATCTGCGCGCACATATTGCCGAAGCGCGTGGGCGTGCCGAAGATGATGGCATCGTAATTGGCCAGCTCGTCGACGGTCGCGATCGGCGCCTTCTGATCCGTCTTCATGCCGGACTTCTTGGCGACCTCTTCCGGCACCAGCTCTGGCACGCGCTTGATCGTGACCTGCGCGCCGGGCACGGAGCGCGCGCCTTCGGCGACCGCTTCGGCCATCTTCTCGATGTGGCCCCAGGCGCTATAGTAGAGGACGAGAATCTTCGACATCGGCGCTTCTCCTGATTGCTGTTCCCCGCGGACTCATCCCGCGCGCAAGCGCGCGTGGAGGATTGTGGAGACATGCCGCATCGCGCGCCGTCTCACAAGCAGTTACCCACGGGAAACTCGACGAGGTTGTGTAGGGGCGGCTTCGCGTGGCCCCCCTCCAGCCGTCACGCGGCAGAGGGCGACCACATGGGGTCGCCCCTACATCATCTGGCACAACGGCGTGTCAGCGGCCCTCGCGACGCCAGGCCAGCATGGTGGCGCCGAGGCCGATGAGGAGGATGATCATCGCCGGCAGGAGCGGCGCTTGGTCGACGCCGGCGACGACGTAGTCCTCGTTCGCGCGCAGGCCGATCCAGCCGCGGCCGGCGGCGTCGCGCCCGGGCTTCACGCGGCGGATGTCGGGCAGGCCGTCCGCCAGCCGCTCGATGCCGCCGTCGGTGGCCTCGACGATCGGGCGCATGCGGTCGCCGGTCGAGCGCAGGTCGGAGAGCTCGATCGGATTGAGGTCGCCGCTGGCGGCGAAGGCCTTGTGGGTGCCGTCGTTGACGCGGTAGAGGCCGGCCTCCGGCGCCGCCATCGCGCCGGTGGCCTTGCCGTTGCCGGCGTCGGCGAGCGGCACGGTGGCCTTGGCACCCGAGGGCGTGGTCACCTCGACGGTCTTGGGATTCTCGCCCAGGCTGCGGCGCGTGATCTCGAGGCGGCCGTCGATGACGGTCGAGCGCAGATCCTCCTCCTCGAGCTCCGGCTCCTTCATCAGCCAGTGCGCGACGCGGCGCAGCAATTCCGCCTGCGGTCCCCCGCCCTCATAGCCGCGCGACCACAGCCAGATCTGGTCGCTCAGCAGCTGCGCGACGCGGCCCTTGCCGTAGCGGTTGAGGATGAGCAGCGGCTCGTTGTCGGGGCCGCTCATGACGGTGTTGCCGCTCTTGACGGTGGCCTGCACCAGGCGGAACCAGCGGCCCCAGGTCGGCTTCTGCCCGCCGCCCGGCAGGTCGGCGGTGACGGGATGGCGCAGCCCGACGTCGGTGACGGTGGGGCGGTAGCCCTTCTCGATCACCTCGCCGGTCGGCTCGCCCGGCAACACGTCGCCGAGCGGCGACTGATAGAGGCCGAGCGGCCCGCCCATGCTGACGCCGGCGGCGTCGAGCAGGGCGCCGCCCTCCTGCACGTAGTTGGCGATGTTCTCGAAGTAGGCGCGCGGCAGCACGCCGCGGCGGCGGTAGCGGTCGAAGATGATGAGATCGAATTCCTTGAGCTTCACCTCGAACAGCTCGCGGATCGGGAAGGCGATCAGCGACAGCTCGTTGATGGGCGTGCCGTCCTGCTTCTCCGGCGGGCGCAGGATGGTGAAGTGCACGAGGTCGACGGCCGGATCGGATTTCAGGATGTTGCGCCAGGTGCGCTCGCCCGCATAGGGCTCGCCCGAGACGAGCAGCACGCGCAGACGGTCGCGCACGCCGTTGATGACGGCGACGCCCGAATTGTTGACCAGGCTCAATTCGTTCGGGCGCCCCTCGGCCTGCAGCTCGATCAGCGTCGGTCCCGGATGATCGAGGTGGATCTTGATCTCCTGGTCGACGCCGATGGGGAGGTCGCGGACCTCCTTCTGCTCGCCGTCCTGCGCGATCGTCACCTTGGCGGTGGCGCCGATGGCGCTGTCCGGCTGGTCGTCGATGCGCACCGTCATGGCGACGTCGTTGTCGACCAGGCCGTAGGTCGGCGCCTTCGTGATGGTGAGGCGGCGGTCGACTTCGTCCGCCCGTCCCGTCAGCAGCAGATGCACGGGCGCGTCGAAGCCGAGGTCCTTGAGGCCCGCGGGCACGTCGTGCACCTGGCCGTCGCTGATGAAGACGGCGCCGGCGATGCGGCGCGCCGGCACGTCGCCGAGGGCGCGGGCGAGCGCCTCGAACAGGCGCGTGCCGCCGCCGCCGGCGCTCGTGCTGTCGGCGCCGGCGCGCACGACGCGCAAATCGACATGGGGGAGGGCGCGGATGCGCTTCTCGACCTCGGCGAGGGCCGTCGCCGTCTGCTGGGCGCGATCGCCGATATGCTGGCTGGCGCTGTCATCGACCACGACGACGGCAACGTCATCGATGTAGTTGCGCTCTTCGCGCACGATCGAGGGATTGCAGATGGCGCCCATCAGGCCGATGGCCGCGAGCGTCCGCCAGCCGATGCCTCGCGCGCGCCGCCACAGCCCGAAGAGCAGCACGAGCAGCGCGGCGATGCCGATGGCGGCGATCAGCGGCCACGGCACGACCGGCGAGAATTCGATCTGCAGGTTGCCGAACATCTATTGCCCCAGCCGTTCGAGGATGAAGGGCACGTGCACCTGGTCGGACTTGTAGTTGCCGGTCAGAGCGTACATCACGAGGTTGACGCCGAAGCGGTAGGACATCTCGCGCTGGTGCTCGCCGCCGGGGACGACGGCGAACATCGGCCGGCGGTCGTTGTCGACCGCCCAGGCGCTCGCCCAGTCGTTGCCGCCGATGATCACGGAGGAGACGCCGTCATTGACGTGCTCCTCGCTGCGCTCGACCCAGACCTCGCCGTTGGCCCAGCGTCCCGGGAAGTCCTGCAGCAGGTAGAACGATTTCGTCAGCACGTGATCGGGCGGCACCGGCATGAGCGGCGGGATGTCGAGGCTGCGCGCAAGATCGCGCAGGCGGCGGATGCCAGGCCCGTCATAGCCGCCGCCCGCGCCGCCCGAGCTCTGGTCCATGGTGTCGAACAGGATGGTGCCGCCGCCGCGCAGATAGGCGTTCACATGCTCGATGGCGACGTCCGAGAGCGGCGGCTGGCTGGCCGAGATCGGCCAGTAGAGCAGCGGGAAGAACGCCAACTCGTCGCTCTCGACATCGACGCCCATGGGCGGGCCGGTCTCGACCGCCGTGCGGTCGTTCAGCACGGCGGTGAGGCCGATGAGGCCGGCGCGGCTGGTGGCGTCGACCTCGGGGACGCCGGTCTTCACATAGGCGAGGCGGGTCTGCGTCGTGGCCGCGATGGCGAAGCCGTCGGGATCGGTCTTGCTGTCGGCGTCCTGAGCGCGCGCGGTCATAGGCGCCAGCAGGATCAGCGCCACGCCGGCCAGCCGCGCCATGCGCCGCCATCCCAGCAGGCCGCGGAGCGCCAGCGCGATGATCAGGTCGACGACCAGCAGGCCGGCGACGAGCGCCAGCAGCCACGGCTTGAGGTCGAACTCCGGCGAGCGCGCGAAGCCGGTCTCGATGACGCCGAAGGGCATGGCGCCGAGCGTGTCGTAGGTGGTGACGCCCGCCGAGACGTTGAGGGCGCGCCGGGTGTTGCCGCGGCCGTAATAGCCGGGCGGATGCCGCGGCGAGGCGGCGCCGACGGCGATCTCGGAGGGCGACGCGGCCACCGCGATCGCCGGCGGCGTCGTCAGATGGCCGTAGCCGTCGAGCGTCTCGAGCGGCGGCAGCGCCTGCTCGGCCGCGGTCTCGACGAACCCCTCGCTGAGGTCGACCAATCGCTGCAGCATTTCCACGAACAGGCCGGAGAGCGCCAGGCTCGACCAGTCGGCGTTGGCGGTGGTGTGCACCAGCACGACCCAGCCCTTGCCCTGATGCGCGCCGGTCACCAGCGGCGTACCGTCGGTGAGGCGCGCCCAGGTCTTGTCGCCGAGATCGATGTCGGGCTCGGCCAGCACCTGCCGCCGCACGGTGACGTCGGCAGGCACGGTCAGGCCGGCCAGCGGCCCGGCGCTCGGGAACGGCGCCAGCCGCAGCGGCTGCGCCCAGGACATGGCACCGCCCATGGCGCGATCCGTGCCGCGCAGCCGCACCGGCAGGAGCGGATCGGGCTGCTGGGCCAGCCAGGTGCCGGCGAAGCGGATGAGCACGCCGCCGTTGTCGACCCAGGCGGTCAGGCGGTCGATCTGCGGCTGCGTCAGGTTGCCGACGTCGGCGAGCACGACGACGGCAAGCTTGCCCTGCAGCAGCGTATCGATGTCGCCGCGGCGGATCTCGTTGAAGGGCGCAAGGGCGCGCTCGACGTAATAGGTGTTGCTGAGCAGCGGCTGCTCCTCGCTCTGCTGGCCGCCGACGATGACGCCGACCGGCCGCCGCTGCCAGCCCTCGTCGAACAGCACGGTGGCGCCGGCCGAGCTCTGGTTCTCGACGACCAGCCGCGCCATGCGGTTCCGCAACTCGGTCGGCAGCACGACCCGCTCCGTGGCCGTCGCGCTGCCGGCGGCGAACGTCACGTCCTGGCGCACGACCAGGCGACCGTCGCCGGCGATGGCGCGGACGGCGACCGTCTTCTGGGTGGACCCCGCAGGCCGAGCGACCTTGATCTCCATGGCGCCGGGCTCGCGCGGCGGCGGGAGAAGCAGGACCGGCAGGTTGTCGGGGAGATCGCGCATGACCGTCAGCTGGCCGAGCTGCTGCAAGCGGTCGGCGAGGGCGAGCCCGGCATCGTCCTTGCTCGTGACCACGCCGTCCGTGATCCAGACGCTGTTGACAGGTTGCTCCGACTTGATGCGGTCGACCGCCACCATGGCGGCGCGACGATCCGTCGCCCAGGGCTGCGGCGCCAACCCCTGCACGACGCCGCGCGCCTGGGTGGCGGTCATCAGGCCGGTCGCGGCGACAGGCTGGCCGTCGGCGCGCGGCGCGGTCGTCAAGAGCATGACCGACCGCCCCTCGCGCTCGGCGCGGTCGATGAGATCGGTCATGGCCTGCAGCCGCTGCGGCCAGCGCGGTGCCGCCGCCCAGCCGTCGTCGACGACCAGCAGCAGCGGCCCGGACGACTCGAACTGCCGCACCGGATTGATGAGCGGGTGAGCCAGGCCGACGATCAGGATCGTCGCTAGCAGGATGCGGAAGATGATCAGCCAGAGCGGCGTGCGGTGCGGCGTCTCCTCGCGCGGGATCAGGTCCAGCAGCAGGCGGATGGCCGGAAATTGCAGCCGCTTCGGCGCCGGCGGCGTCAGGCGCAGCAGCCACCACAGCAGTGGCACGCCGGCGAGCGTCAGCAGCATCCACGGCGCGGCGAAGGCGAAGCTGCCGATCGTCCACATCGGCTAGAACCTGTCGCGGTCAGAAAGCTGCTGGTAGAGCGCCAGCAAGGCCGTCTGCGGGGGGCTGTCGGTGCGCGTGCGGGCATAGCTCCAGCCCACCGCGCGGGCAATCGCCATCAGCCCCTGGTGGTGGTCCTCGAACTTGCGCGCATAGTCCTCGCGGACCGATTCGACGCGGCTGAGCAACAGCTTGCCTTCGCCTTCCAGCCCCTCGAACTGGATTCGGCCCATGAAGGGCAGCAGCTCTTCCGCGGGATCGAGCACCTGCAGCAGATGGCCGTGGACGCCCTGGTCGGCAAAGCCGCGCACCGTCGCCTCGATCTCCGGAAGCGGCGACAGCAAATCGCCGAACATGACGAGATGGGCGTGGCGCGGCAGCTCCTCGATCGGCGGCAGGCTCTCCTTCTGCGTGCTCGGTCGCAGCAGCTGGATGGCGAGCCGGTTGAGCGCGGCCTGGCCCGTGGCGGGCCGGCGCCCGGACCCCGTCAGGGCGATGCGCTCGCCGCCGCGCACGAGCAGCGCGCCCAACGCGATCGTCAGCAGCTCCGCCCGGTCGATCTTCTCGGTCACTCGATCGCTCGAGCGGTAGCGCATCGAGGGTGAGCCGTCGCGCCACAGCCAGACGCTCTGGGCGGCCGCCCACTCGGTCTCGCGCACGAACAGATATTGCGACTTGGCCGACTTGCGCCAATCGATCTTCGTGATGAGGTCGCCAGGATGATAGCGGCGGAACTGCCAGAAGGCGTCGCCTTGCCCGACCCGGCGGCGGCCATGGACGCCCTGTGCGACCGTAAGCGCGATCTGCTGCGCGGCCACCTGCAACGCCGGCAGCGTCGAGGCCAGATGCTCGGCGCGCTGCCGCAGGGCGGGGGAGGCGACCATCAGAGGCCTGGTCCGGGCGTCACGCCAGCGGCGCACACAGGCGGCCGATGACCTCGTCGAGCGTCACGCCGTCGGCGCGGGCGGCGAAGCTGAGCGCCATGCGGTGACGGAGAACCGGACTCGCAAGCGCCAGGACATCGTCGATCGACGGCGAGAAGCGGCCATCGAGCACGGCGCGCGCCCGGCAGGCCAGCATGAGCGCCTGGCTGGCACGCGGTCCCGGGCCCCAGGCGACATGGCGCCGCACCTCGTCGATGTCGGTCGTCTCGGCGCGGCCGGCGCGCACGAGCGTGAGGATCGCGTTGACGACGCTCTCGCCGACCGGCACCCGCCGGACCAGCCGCTGGGCGGCAAGCAGCTCCTCCGCGGTCATGACCTCGACGGCCTTGTCTTCCTGCGGCCCGGTCGTGACGATCAGCATCTGGCGCTCGGCGTCGAGGTCCGGATAGGGCACGTCGATCTCCAGGAGGAAGCGGTCGAGCTGCGCTTCCGGCAGCGGATAGGTGCCCTCCTGCTCCAGCGGGTTTTGCGTGGCGAGCACGTGAAACGGCGCCGGCAGCGCATGGTACTGGCCGGCGATGGAGACGCGATGCTCCTGCATCGCCTGCAGCAATGCGGACTGGGTGCGTGGGCTGGCGCGGTTGATCTCGTCGGCCATCAGCAGCTGGCAGAACACCGGACCCTGGATGAAGCGGAACGAGCGGCGGCCAGTGTCGCTCTCCTCCAGCACCTCCGAGCCCACGATGTCGGCCGGCATCAGGTCGGGCGTGCACTGCACGCGCTTGTCGTCGAGGCCAATGACGACGCCGAGGGTCTCGACGAGCCGCGTCTTGGCCAGGCCGGGCACGCCGATGAGCAGCGCGTGACCGCCGGCCAGCAGCGTGATAAGGGTTTGATCGATGGTCGTGTGCTGGCCGAAAATGACACGCCCGATGCTCTGTCTCACTTGGCGGAGGCGCTGGCCAAGGGCCTCGATCTCGCCCGCCAGCTTCTCTACGGACGCGTCGTCGTTGGGCATCGCGGGGCTCATTACGTCGATATTCGTCACGCCGGCAACTCCATCGCTATGAATGAGGGCGGTCGCACATGTCCGGCTCGCAATCCTCGGTGATCGATCCGCTCAAGGGGCTGCGCGCCATGGCGGCAGGCGACCGGGTCCGGAGTTCGGCGCGCCAGCAGTTCTGCGGCGAGATCGACATACGCATCGGCCGGGACGGTACGTGGTTCTATCACGGTTCGCCGATCGGCCGCAAACCGTTGGTCAAGCTCTTCGCCTCGGTGCTGCGGCGCGAAGGCGATGATTACTGGCTAGTAACGCCGGCGGAACGCGGCAAAATTAAGGTTGATGAGGTGCCCTTCACGGCCGTGGAGGTTAACGCAGTGGGGAGCGGCCCGTCGCAGGCCCTGACGTTCCGCACCAACCTCGACGACGAGGTGGTCGCCGACGCGCAGCATCCGATTCGCGTCGCCCATGCCGCTGACGGCCAGGAGCCCCGTCCCTATATCCTGGTGCGGGACCGCCTGGAGGCGCGCATACTGCGCCCGGTATTCTACGAACTGGTCGAACTCGCGCAGATGCAGAGCATCGGCGGCGAGGAGGTCTATGGCGTATGGAGCAGGGAGCAGTTCTTTCCGCTGGGGCGCCCGGATCCGGGGGCGTGAACCGGGACTACGTCCTGGCGCGCCTGGCCGCCGCGCCGCCGCCGGGACTGCGCCGCGGCGATCACGATCTCAACCCTGACCTTCTGCCCGACCGGCCGCTGACACGGGCCGCCGTGCTGGTGCCGCTGGTGGAGCGGCCGCAAGGCCTGACGGTTCTGCTGACGCGGCGCACCGACCATCTGCAGGACCATGCCGGCCAGATCAGCTTCCCGGGCGGCAGGGTCGAACCCGGCGACGCCGACGCCCTGGCGACCGCCCTGCGCGAGGCGGAGGAGGAGGTCGGCCTGCCGCGTGCGCTCGTCACGCCTGTCGGCCGGCTCGATACCTACGTGACGCGCACGGGATTCGAGGTGACGCCGGTGGTCGGGCTGGTGGCACCGCCGACCGCGTTGGCGCCGGACCCGTTCGAGGTGGCGGAGGTGTTCGAGGTGCCGCTCGCCTTCATCCTCGATCCCGCCAGCCGTCAGCGGCACAGCCGGCTCTATGCCGGCAGCACGCGCTACTTCTATGTGTTCCCCTGGCAGGGCTATTACATCTGGGGGGCGACCGCCGGCATGCTCGTCAATCTGGCGGACCTGCTGGGAAATCAGCCGTGAGGGCCTTCCTGGAGCTTGTGGTGCCGATGGCGTTGCCGACGGCGGTCTATGTTCTCTACATGACCTTGTTCAGGCGGCGGCCGGGAGCGGCCGGCGCCCCGGCCCAGCCGGCGGACATGCCCTGGTCCTGGCTCATCATCGCCGGCGGCCTCCTGGTCATCGTGACCTTCATCGCGCTCTATGTCTTCGAGGACTCCGGCCGGGGCCAGTATCACCCTGCACGAATCATCGACGGCGAGATCAAACCGGGCTATTTCGACGACAAGCCCAACTGAGCGTTCCCGACCCGTCGATGCAGCCCAGCGACCGGCTCGACCCGCAACCCTGGATGACCGCGCCGGAGACGGTGGCGGTGATGGCCGCGCTGTCGGCGGCCGGCGGCGAGGCGCGCTTCGTCGGCGGCTGCGTGCGCGACGCTATGCTCGGCCGGAAGGTGAGCGACATCGACATCGCCACTCATGAACCGCCGGAGCGGGTGATGAACCTGCTGAAGCGGGCCGGCATCAAGGCGATCCCGACCGGCATCAAGCATGGCACGGTGACAGCGGTGATCGGCATCCGCCATTTCGAGATCACCACGCTGCGGCGCGACGTCGAGACCTACGGCCGTCACGCCAAGGTCGAATACACCGACGACTGGCAGGCTGACGCCGCCCGCCGCGACTTCACCATGAATGCGCTGTTCTGCGGCGCCGACGGAACCATCTACGATCCGTTCGGCGGCCTGGCCGATCTCAGGGCGCAGCGCGTGCGCTTCGTCGGCGATCCGGAGGCGCGCATCCGCGAGGACGTGCTGCGCCTGCTGCGCTTCTTCCGCTTCCATGCCTACTACGGCAAGGGGGAGCCGGACGCGGCGGCGCTGGCCGCCTGCCGCGATCTCGCAACCTTGCTGCCGACGCTGTCGGGCGAGCGCATCTGCGGCGAGACGCTGAAGCTGCTGGCCGCGCCGCAGCCGGCCGCCGTGATAGAGATCATGCAGGCGAACGAC
>DATIXH010000037.1:0-7580 GCA_035518775.1 Candidatus Acidiferrum sp. | reverse complement strand
GACGGCGAGCTTGTTGGGCGCGAACACCGACCAGAAGAGGGCGCGGCCGCCCTTGGCCCGGCAGCGGGCCGCCGCCTCGCTCATCAAAGCGCGGCCGACGCCGCCGCGGCGGGCCTTCGGATCGACCCAGAGATCGACGATATAGAGGAAGCGCATCGCCTGATCGGAATCGTAGCCGAAGTGATAGAGCAGATAGCCGACCGCCACGCCGTCGCGCTCGGCGATGATCCCGGAGAAGGCCGGATCGGGCCCGAAGCCGTCGCGCAGGAAGGCCTCGACGGAGAAGTTCTGCTCGTCGGTGTCGCCGAGCTCGCGCAGGTAGCGCGCGAAGTCGGACCACATGCGCACGACTGCCTCGGCGTCGGCCGCGGTGATCGTGCGGATGTGGAGGTCGGCCATGCGGGTCGACGGGTCAGCGCGCGCCGCGGGCGCGCGGATGGGCCTTATCGTAGACCGCGAGCAGGGCGGCGCTGTCGACCTCGGTGTAGCGCTGTGTCGTCGACAGCGAGGCGTGGCCGAGCAGCTCCTGGATCGCGCGCAGGTCGCCGCCGCCGGCGAGCAGGTGGGTGGCGAAGCTGTGGCGCAGCGCGTGCGGCGTCGCCGTATCGGGCAGGCCCAGCCGCGCGCGCAGATGCTCGAGGCGCAGTTGGACGAGGCGCGGGCTGAGCCGGCCGCCGCGGGCGCCGCGGAACAGTGGCGCGTCGCCGTCGCCCCCGAACGGGCAGGCGGCGAGATAGTCCTCGACGGCCGCGGCGACGCCCGGCAGCACCGGCACGGCGCGCTGCTTGCGGCCCTTGCCCGTGACCACGAGGCTCGCGGTCTCGTCGCCGCGGGTGCGCGGCGCCTCGCGGCGGTTCAGCGCGAGCGCCTCGCCCAGACGCAGCCCGCAGCCATAGAGCAGCGCCAGGATGGCGGTGTCGCGCTTGGCGATCCAGGGCGCGCCGTCGGCCTCCGCGGCGGCGGCGACCGCTTCGATGGCTTCGCCGGCGGTCAACGCTTTGGGCACGGCGCGCGGCAGGCGCGGCGTGCGCACGGTGCCGAGAACGGCGGTCGTGATGCGCTTGTGCCGGGCGAGGAAGCGGAAGAAATTCCTGACCACGCTGAGGGCCCGGGCGGTCGAGGAGGCCTGCAGTCCGGCGGCCCCGCGGGCGGCCAGCCAGGCGCGGAAATCGGCGCGCGCCAGCGCATCGAGGTCGGCAAGGCAAGCCGGCTTGCCGAGGTGGCCGGCGAGGAACGCCAGGAAAGACGCGAGATCGCGCCGATAGGCGGCGAGCGTGTGCGGCGAGGCGCGCCGCTCATGCCTCAGCCAGCGCTGCCAATCCTGGATGCCGGCGGCCAGGTCGGCCGCCGCGATCACGCGCTCCGCCGCGGCAGCTCGAGCCATGCGCGGATGCAGTGCTCGATGATGCGGGCCAGGAAGTGGAGCAGGTCGGTGCCCTGGCCGGGATCGAAATAGCCGGGATGGCGCGTGCCGAAAGCGATCATGCCGGGCGGCAGGCTGTCGCCGATCTTGAGCCGGATCAGCGCGTCGGAGCGGACCAGCCCCGCGCTCGCCTCGAAGATCGTGGGATCGCCGACGGTGTCGTCGCGCAGCAGGGCCGCGCGGCCGGCGCCGAGCAGGCGGTCCACCGCGCCCATCGGCAGCAGTTGCAGGCCGTCGACCGGCATCTTGGCGGCCGCGGCGTCGGTCGTCTCCAGGCAGAGCGCGACGGCGTCGACATCGAGCAGCATCGGCAGGTCGGAGGCGATGATCTCGACGAAGTGTCCGATGCTGTCCGCCCCCAGCAGCGCCAGCGCCGCCTTGTGGATGCGGTCCTGCGTCGACAGGTTGTCGCGGCTGTTGGTGAGGAGATCGTCCTGGTCGGCCTTGAGCCGCTGCACGTCGCGGCGCAACCGCTCGACCATGAACTGCTGCAGGTCGACCACGCCCTCGGCCTTCCGGCGCCCCGGCACGATCTGGATGTCCAGCAGATCGGGATGGCGGACCAGGAACTCCGGATGCTGGCGCAGATACTCCGCGACCTGCGCGGCGGTGACGCGGCCCTTGGCCCGGTCGGCGTTCGCCGTCTGGCGGGCGTCGTCGGGTTTCTTGCCCATGGGCGCCGCTACAGGATCGACTGCCCGGTCTTCGCCCAATCCGCGAGGAAGGCGGCGAGGCCCTTGTCCGTCAGCGGATGGTTGAACAGCTGGCGCAGCACGGCCGGCGGCAGCGTGGCCACGTGCGCGCCCATCTTGGCCGCCTCGATCACATGCACGGGATGGCGCACCGAGGCCACCAGCACCTCCGTCGTGAGGGCCGGGTAGTTGGCGTAGATCTGCACGATGTCGGCGATGAGATTCATCCCGTCGGAGCCGACGTCATCGAGCCGGCCGACGAAGGGCGAGATGAAGGTGGCGCCGGCCTTGGCCGCGAGCAGCGCCTGCGCCGCCGAGAAGCACAGCGTGACGTTCACCTTGGCGCCCGCCTGCGAGAGCGTGCGGCAGGCCTTCAGGCCGGGCATGGTGAGCGGCACCTTCACGCAGACGTTTTCCGCGATGTCGGCGAGCTTGCGCCCTTCCGCGACCATGTCGTCATAGGCCGTGGCCGTCACCTCGGCGCTCACGGGGCCGTCGACGATGGCGCAGATCTCCTTGATGACGTCGACGAACTTGCGCCCGCTCTTGGCCACCAGCGACGGGTTGGTCGTGACGCCGTCCAGCAGGCCGGTGGCGGCCAGCTCGCGGATCTCGCCGGTATCTGCGGTATCAACGAAGAACTTCATATCGACCGGATGCCTTTCCCCGAATCGCGACTCGGACCAAAGTGTAGACCATGGAGCGTGACCACGCCAGTTCGACCGACAGCGCGGCCCCGGCGGCGGTCGCGCTGGTGAGCGTCCTGCTCCCGTTGCCGCTGGTCGGCGCCTACGACTACCGCACCGCTGCCGATCTCCGACTCGAACGCGGCGATTTCGTCGTTGTTCCGCTCGGCAAGCGCGAGGTCATCGGCGTGGTCTGGGGCGAGGGCAGGGGCGACGTCGGCCGGGCGAAGCTGCGCGACGTCATCGCCAGGCTCGAGGCGCCGCCGCTGCCGGAGGTGCTCTGCCGGTTCGTCGAATGGGTGGCGCAATACACGATGTCGCCGGCCGGCGCCGTGCTCGCCATGGCCATGCGCGTGCCGGCCGCGCTCGAGCCGCCGCGGGGGATCGCGGCCTGGCGGCGCAGCGACGATACCGCGCTGCTCGCCGGCCTGCGCCTCACGCCCGAGCGCCAACGCGTGCTCGACGTGCTGGCCGACGGACCGCCGCGGCCGACGGCGGAGCTGGCGCGCGAGGCCGGCGTCGGGGTCGGAGTCGTCAAGGCGCTGGCCGCGGCACGCGCCTTGCTTCAGGTCGAATTGCCGCCGCCGCCGGCGTTCGAGAGGCCTGATCCCGAATGTGCCGGCCCCACGCTGAGCGCGGCGCAGGCCGACGCCGCGAGCGCGCTCGCGAACAAGGTCGCATCGGGCGGCTTCTCCGTCACCGCCCTCGACGGCGTCACCGGCGCCGGCAAGACCGAGGTCTATTTCGAGGCTGTCGCGCAGGCGCTGCGCGGCGGCCGCCAGGCGCTCGTGCTGTTGCCGGAGATCGCGCTGGGCGCACAGTGGCTCGACCGCTTCACCGCGCGCTTTGGCGTGCGCCCGGCGCAATGGCACTCGGACCTGACCATGGCGGAGCGGCGCGTGGCCTGGCGCGCGATCGCGCGCGGCGAGGCGCGCGTAGTCGTGGGCGCCCGGTCGGCGCTGTTCCTGCCCTATCCCGAGCTCGGCCTCATCGTCGTCGACGAGGAGCATGACGCCGCCTACAAGCAGGAGGACGGCGTCATCTATCAGGCCCGCGACATGGCGGTGGTGCGGGCGCGGCTGACGGATATTCCGATCGTGCTCGTGTCGGCGACGCCGTCGCTCGAGACCGTGCAGAACGTCACCAGCGGACGCTATGCGGCGCTGCATCTGCCCGACCGCCATGGCGGCGCGCAGCTGCCGCTCATCTCCGCCATCGATCTGCGCGCGGACAAGCCGCCGCGCCAGAGCTGGCTGTCGCCGACCTTGCGCCAGGCGCTGAGCGAGACGCTGGCGGCCGGCGAGCAGGCGCTGCTGTTCCTCAACCGCCGCGGCTATGCGCCGCTGACCCTCTGCCGCGCCTGCGGCCACCGGCTGCAATGCCCGCGCTGCACGGCCTGGCTCGTCGAGCACCGGCTGGTCGGGCGATTGCAGTGTCATCACTGCGGCTTCCAGGTGCCGTTTCCGACTTCCTGCCCGTCCTGCAAGGCCGAGGGCATGCTGGCCGCCTGCGGCCCCGGCGTGGAACGGCTGTCCGAAGAGGTGGCGGCGCTGCTGCCGGCAGCGCGCACGGCCATGATGACCAGCGACACCATCACCGGCCCGCTGGCGGCGACCGAGCTCATCCGGCGCGTGCAGGACCACGCCGTCGATCTGCTGATCGGCACGCAGATGATCGCCAAGGGCCACCATTTCCCGATGCTGACCCTGGTCGGCGTCGTCGATGCCGACCTCGGCCTCCACGGCGGCGACCTGCGGGCCGCCGAGCGCACTTATCAGCTGCTGCACCAGGTGGCCGGCCGCGCCGGCCGCGCCGACCGTCCGGGACGGGTTTTGTTGCAGACCTTTGAACCCGATCATCCCGTGATGCAGGCGCTGGTGGCCGGCGACCGCGACCGCTTCCTCGCCAGCGAGGCCGCGGACCGGCGCAGCGCCGGCATGCCGCCGTTCGGCCGGCTGGCCGCGCTGATCCTGGCCGGCCCGGAGGCGGAGACGGTCGACGGCGCGGCGCGGACGCTGGCGCGCACCGCCCCCCGCGGCGACGGCGTCGAGGTCCTGGGCCCGGCGCCGGCGCCGCTGGCCATTCTGCGCGGCCGCCACCGCCGCCGTTTCCTGCTCAAATGCCGCCGCGATATCGCGCCCCAGCCGCTGCTCCGAAGCTGGCTGGGCCCGGTGAAGCTGCCCGCAAGCGTTCGACTTCAAATCGACATCGATCCCTACAGCTTTCTGTAGCTCATTGATTCTCCACGTGGCCAAGCCGCGCGCCGCAGCTCATCGCGGCCGCGGAGCGCTGCAGTGACGCGAAATGCGATAGCCTTGAATTTCAGATTTTTCGGGACCCCACCCATCGTCTCGCCCGACCATACTCCCCGGCCCGTTGCAAGCCCGGAACGTCTATGTTAGACACCGCTCGCCCGGCGGCCTGGGGGTCTGGGTCGCCGCGGATTTTGTATTGTGTTTTGCGGCTCTTGGCGCGGGCCGCGTCCACGGAAGGCGGGGGCGTTTCTAGGTGGCAGCCCGGGGCAACAGTGCGGGCGGGCTTGCGGTGCGGTACGCCGCGGCGCTGTTCGAACTGGCCGATGCGCAGAAGGCGATCGACCGCGTGGCCGGCGATCTCGCCGATCTCAAGGCGATGATCGCGGGCAGCGACGCCTTGCGCGCACTGATCCGCAGCCCGATCCTGTCGCGCGACGAGCAGGGCCGCGCCATGGCAGCGCTGCTGCAGCAGGCCGGAACCTCGGATCTCGTGCGCAAGTTCGTCGGGCTGGTGGCGCGCAACCGCCGGTTGTTCGCACTGTCGCAGATGATCGAGGAATTCCTGGCCGAGCTAGCGCGCCGCCGCGGCGAGATGCGCGCCGAGGTCACGGCGGCGAAGCCGCTGAACGAGCAGCAGCTGGCGGCGCTGGCCGAGGCGATCCGGCGCAGCGTCGGCGGCAAGGTCGCCGTCGACGTGAGCGTCGACCCGGCGCTGATCGGCGGCCTCGTCGTCAAGGTCGGCAGCCGCATGGTCGACAGCTCTCTGAGAACGAAATTGCAAAGACTGCAACTCGCGATGAAAGGGGTCGGATGATGGAAATCCGCGCCGCAGAAATCTCCTCCATCCTCCAGCAGCAGATCGAGAACTTCGGCGCCGAGGCCGACGTTGCCGAGGTCGGCACGGTGCTGTCGGTGGGTGACGGCGTCGCCCGCGTCTATGGCCTCGACCAGGTGCAGGCCGGCGAGATGGTCGAGTTCCCCGGCGGCATCCGCGGCATGGCGCTGAACCTCGAGTCCGACAATGTCGGCGTCGTGATCTTCGGCGACGACCGCGACATCAAGGAAGGCGACACGGTCAAGCGCACCGGCGCCATCGTCGACGTGCCCGTCGGCCGCGGCCTGCTGGGGCGCGTGGTCGACGCGCTCGGCAATCCGATCGACGGCAAGGGGCCGCTGACCGGCGACCTCAAGCGCCAGCGCGTCGAGGTGAAGGCGCCGGGCATCATTCCGCGCAAATCGGTGCACGAGCCGATGCAGACGGGCCTGAAGGCCATCGACAGCTTGGTGCCGGTCGGCCGCGGCCAGCGCGAGCTGATCATCGGCGACCGCCAGACCGGCAAGACCGCCGTCATCGTCGACACCATCCTCAACCAGAAGGCGATCAACGCCGGCGGCGACGAGTCGAAGAAGCTCTACTGCATCTACGTCGCGGTCGGCCAGAAGCGCTCGACCGTGGCGCGGATCGTCAAGCAGCTCGAGGACAGCGGTGCGCTCGACTATTCGATCGTCGTCGCCGCGACCGCCTCGGAGCCGGCGCCGCTGCAGTTCCTGGCGCCCTATGCCGGCTGCACCATGGGCGAGTTCTTCCGCGACAATGGCATGCATGCCCTGATCGTCTATGACGATCTGTCCAAGCAGGCCGTCGCCTATCGCCAGATGTCCCTGCTGCTGCGCCGCCCGCCGGGCCGCGAGGCCTATCCCGGCGACGTCTTCTACCTGCATTCACGCCTGCTCGAGCGCGCCGCCAAGATGGGCGACGCCGCCGGCGCCGGCTCGCTCACCGCGCTGCCGATCATCGAGACCCAGGCGGGCGACGTGTCGGCATACATCCCGACCAACGTGATCTCGATCACCGACGGCCAGATCTTCCTCGAGACTGAGCTGTTCTACCGCGGCATCCGGCCGGCCATCAATGTCGGCCTGTCGGTCAGCCGGGTCGGCTCGGCGGCGCAGATCCGCGCGATGAAGCAGGTCGCCGGCCGCATCAAGCTGGAACTGGCGCAATACCGCGAGATGGCGGCGTTCTCGCAATTCGCCTCCGACCTCGACGCCGCGACGCAGCGCCTGCTGGCGCGCGGCTCGCGCCTCACCGAGCTGTTGAAGCAGCCGCAATTCTCGCCGGTGCCGGTCGAGGAGCAGGTGGTCTCGATCTTCGCCGGCACGCGCGGCTATCTCGACCGCGTCGACGTCGCCGATGTCGGCCGCTTCGAACAGCTGATGCTGACCGATCTGCGCGCCAAGGAGCCGCAGCTGCTCGCGGCGATCCGCGATGAGGGAGCGCTTTCGGACGGCAGCGAGAAGGCGCTCGCGGGCTTCCTCGACGACTTCGCCCGGACCTTCGCGTAATGTCGATGCGGCGCAACGACGTCGGTAGGACGGCATGCCGAGCCTGAAGGATCTGCGCAACCGCATCCGCAGCGTGCGCTCGACCCAGAAGATCACGGCGGCGATGAAGGTGGTTGCGGCCTCCCGGCTGCGCCGCGCGCAAGAGCAGGCCGAGGCGGCGCGTCCTTACGCAAGCCGC
>DATIXH010000036.1:0-4218 GCA_035518775.1 Candidatus Acidiferrum sp. | reverse complement strand
TGCATCATCTCCTGCGTGTGCCCCGGCCTCGTCTGTTGATGGTCGGGCATCGTCTGTGCAATCGCGACACCCGCCGCCGTGACGGTCAGAACCGCGCCGATGACGACGACTTTAAGGGTGGAAAACATGGAACCTCGCGGCCGAACTTGATCGCGGCGACTCTACCCTGTGATCGTCAAAAGAGGCCATGGCTGCCGCCGACCGCAGCAAAAATCGCCGCCAGCGACAGCGTCAAGAGGATGCGATGCATCCACAGCATGAGGGCCAAGGTAGCCTGCGGTGCGTCGGCGAGGCGCTCATGGATCGGGCGGCTGACGACAAGCGGTTCGATGACAAAAAGCAGCGCCGCGAATAACAGCCAGACGCCGACCATCAGGTGCATCCACCAGAATCGACCGTCGGCAAAGCGATCCCACAGATCGTAGTAGTAGAGCAGATACACGCCGCTCAGGAGGACGAGCAGCACCGCGATGCGCGCCTGCGGTGTGAAGCGGCGTTCGATCGCCTCGAACTCGCTTAGCTGGAACTTCGACACCTAACTTCTGATAGCTCGCCTACATCAACGGGTTAGAGGAATGGGAAGTGGCGTTGGCACTACGCCGGCGGGGTTTGCGACGGCGTTTTTGCGGTTTGCGCGGCGTTCGCGGTGGCGGCGGTTGGGCGGTGCGGACGAGCGGCGGCAGGGCGACGCCGAGCGTGGTGAAGACAGCGCTGGCAGCCGGCGGGGCCGGGTTGCGTAATAGGTAACGTTTCCCGTCTTGCTCGATCTCGGTTTCGCTCAGACGTTGGAGATCGTGGACGATGTCGGCCCATTCGAGCTGGTGGCCGGCGGCGAGGAGGCGGTCCTGCAACTCCTTGCGCAGGACCAGGGCGAGGAAAGAGCAGAAGACGTGGCCGCGGATGGTGTGGTCGCATTTGTGGAAGATCGGGCGGGTGGCGAGGAGGGATTTTGCGGTTCGGAAGATGTCCTCGACCATCCAGCGGTCGCGATAGCGCAGGACGGCCTGGAGCGGGGTGAGCTTGGTGTTGGTGCGCAGCACGTAGATGCCGTCGAAGAGGGCGTCGAGGGCGATGCGGCGCGGATCGATTTCGAAGCGGCGGCCGGCTTTGAGGCCGAGAAAGCGGCGATAGCCGCGGTTGCCCACCAGGCTTTTGTCACCTCGGGCGAGCGCCTCGGTGAGAGCGGCGACGATGGCGGCGCGTTCGGCGGCATCCTTATGCGCCTCGGCCTGGTTGCGGCAGACAATGTAGCGGCGGCGCCATGGCTTGCCTGTGGCGTCTGTGCCGGAGCGGATGACTTCCTTGACCATCAGGTCGGTGGTGCCACGGTCGGCCGCTTTGGGAATGCTCAACGGTACCCAGGGGGCGAGGTCGGTGATGACGCCGCGGATTTCCTTGGTGGCGCGCTCGCGCACGCCAAGGATGTAGTCGAAGCCGCGGGCTTCGAGTTCGGCCACGGTGGCGGCGCTGATCATGCCGCGGTCGGCGACGATGCCGATGCGGGCGATCAGGAAGCGGGTCTTGAGCCGCTCGATCACCGGCAACAGGGTGGTCACGTCGGTGGTGTTGCCGGGCCACAGCTCGGAGCAGATCGGCCGGCCATTGCCGTCGATGACGACGGCCAGGACGACCTGGCGCAGATCGGGGCGGTGATCCTTGGAGTGGCCGTATTGGCCCAGGCTCTCGCCGCCGCGGCCTTCGAAGTACAGCGAGGTGGTATCGAGGAAGACCAGACTGACCTCGCTGAACAGATTGTTGCGCAAGGCGAACAGACGTTCCTCGACGAGGTCCTTGGTGGTTCGCGGCGCCAGGCCGCGCCCGCTCTGGTCGGTGAGTTCCTCGCCGAGCCAACCCATCGTGCGATAGAGGTGATGGAGGTCGAGGTCGGGGACGCCCGGGATGACCATGTCGTCTCGCCACTTCTCGGCAGCGCGGTCGGAGCCGGGGTCGAACAGGCGATGCAGGACGCTCAAGAAGACCGCGCGTTCGAGGTCGAACTCGAATTGGCGGTTCTGCGCCAGTTCCTCGATCACGCGCTTGCCGCCGGTCTCCCGCCACAGGCGTTCGAAGGCGAGGGCCGGGCCGAGCTGGCGGGTGGTGATCTTGGTGGTCTGGCCGTTGTCGAAGGCGGTGAGCACGACGGCGGTGGCGGCGAAGCGGGCGCCGGAGCGCAGCAGGCGGTCGATTTCGCCGCTTGCCACCAGGTCGTCGACGCGGCCGAGGGTGGCGACCACGGATTGCCGTGGCTTGCCGTCAACGCGCTCATTCTTGACGATCTGAAGATATTGGGTTTTGCCGGAGAGCTTGCGTCGAAAGAACATGGCGGCTCCAAACCGAGAGCACCATGATACCCGCTTCGAAAACTCTCAAGAATCGGAACAAACGGTAAAAATCGTGGCACTACGTTTATGTCAAATTCCCGATCCGCCTACGCGAAATCAATGGTTTACCGGTCAATCGCCGACCGGAACTGTCGAAGACGGACTTCGGGCAGCATCCCGAATTTGCTCTAGCCCGCTTCATTCATCGCGGGTTGGAAACCGCAGCTTCGGGGGGCATCGGCGGCGCGGTTTTCGGTGGCGTCGGTGACGCGGCGGTCGGGGTTTAAGGTTGAGCCGAAGGGTTCGATCTGGGGCAGCCGCCCCGCCGGCTACGGCGGCAGCTTGGCGATCCGGCCGGCGAGCATGGTAAAGCCGGCCTGGCAGGGGTAGGCCGTCGGCAGGGCGACCTTGATCCGGGTGACCATCTCGGTGACGCGCGCGGCGACCTTGAGCAGGTTCAGGCGGATCGTGTCGAATTGGGCGTCGCGCCAGAACGAGGTTTTTGGAGCCAAGCCGCGCAGGGTCAGCATCAGCCAGTAGGCGGCGGTATGAATCAACAGCCGGAACTGGTTGGCCGTTGCCTTGCGGCAAGAGGTACGATCGGAGGCGAGGTGCAGCTTGTGTGCCTTGATTAGATTTTCGGCCTGCCCTCTGGCGCAATAGAGCTTTTCGTAGAGCGACTTTGGCAGGCCCGGCAGGTTGGTGACGATGAACCGGCTGTCGGCCCCTTGGGGACCGGCTTCGACGCGAGCGATGACGCGGCGCTCGACCGTCCAGCTTTTGGCGGCGTAGCAGAAGTCTGTGTACCGGCGGACTTTGTCGCCTTCGCTGGTGAGACGGCCGAGGGCGGCGTCCTCGGCGAGCGGGCCGACCTGGCGCAGCAGCACTGGATTGCCGGCCAAACCGAAGATGTAGCCGACGCGGTTGCGCTCGCACCACGCCATCGCCTCGGGCCGGCCGTAATGGCTGTCGCCACGCACAGAGCCTGCCCTCGGGCGCGGCAGAGCCGCGACCCGTGGGATCTCGACCGCCGGCCAGCGGGTGCGGATATGGCGAATGACATGGCGCAGCACCAGTGTGACCTCGGCCCCGTCCGGGGTCTTGCCGGGACGCAAGATGACGGCGACAGGCTTGCCGGTCGTCGCCTCGTAAATATGGATCGGCAGAAAACACCGGCTGTCCCTCGGGTCAAGCCCGAGGGCAGGCTACATGCGCGTTCCACAGCGCCAACTGCTGGCCGCCGTGCACCCGGTCCTCGGTGTCGTCGATGTCGAGCAGGATACGCCGGGGCACCTGGTCGAAGCTGTCGCAGAACAGATCAACCATCGCCGCCATCATGCGCTTGAGCGCGGTCGGGCCGGGAAGGTTTTCCAGCCGGCTGATCGTCGGTTGCGAACACAGGTCCTTGCCGCTCTCCGGCAGCCGCCCGACCGCCATTTTGAAAGCGGGATCGGATTTGAGCGCATCGCAGTCATTGCCGTCGGGATAGCCCGCCGCGATCAGCAGCGCGCGGTAGCGGATCATCTCGGCAAGTTCGTGCCACACCCGTTCGGGATCGCGCGGGTCTTCAAGACAGGCAGCCAGCCGCTCGGCGATTCGCAGCCGCTGCTCGATGGCCGCCAGCAACAGGATGCCGGCGTCCGAGGTGAGCCGTCCGCCGTCGAAACCGACATGCCCCGGCTTACCCGCGACGGCGGGCAAACCCGGCACAATCCCCTTACCTTCCGCCATGGCGGGGGCGAACTCCGTTGTCTTCGGATCAGCCGGCTTCAGCAACCAGATCATACACGTATCCAATGGCTTATGCCGCTCCCCCCAACCCCTTTATGCTGCCCGATGAATTATTGGGGCTAGCCTGAACAATTCATCGCCTGAATCTGGGTGGCGTGGGTCGGCG
>DATIXH010000035.1:0-9397 GCA_035518775.1 Candidatus Acidiferrum sp. | reverse complement strand
TCGATGAAGTCGTTGAGCTCGTTCAGGTAGGACTGCTGGTAGCGCTCGATGAAGAAATGCAGCAGCACGTCCTGCGCGTCCGTCGTCGTATCGTCCGATTTCAGGATCGCCGTCGGCCGGAGATTGTCCGAGCGCACCATGCCCTTGGAGCCGAACACCTCGACCCGCTGGTCGTAGCCGTAAGTGGCGCGGCGGCTGTTGTTGATGTGGCAGAGCGAGCCGCTCCTGGTCTTGAGGATGACCATGGCGGTGTCGATGTCGCCGGCCCTGCCGATCTTGGCGTCAACGCGGCAGCTCGCCTTGGCCACGACCTCGACCGGGTCCTCGCCGAGCAGCCAGCGGGCGAGGTCGAAGTCATGGATCATCATGTCCCGGAACAGTCCGCCGGAGACCTTGATGTACTCGAGCGGCGGCGGAGCGGGATCGCGGCTGGTGATCACGACCAGCTCGACGTCACCGACCTCGCCCTTGCGGATCGCGGTCTGGATCGCGCGGTTGGTCGGGTCGAAGCGGCGGTTGAACCCGATCGCCACCGGTACCGGATGTTTCTTCAGATCGCCCAGGCAGCGATCCACGCGCTTGATGTCGAGATCGATCGGCTTTTCGCACAGCACGGCCTTGCCCATGCGCGCGGAGGCCGTGATCAGGTCCACATGGGTGTTCGTGGAGGAGGCGACGACGACGGCATCGATCTCCGGATCGGTCAGGGCGGTGGCGGGGTCGGGCGCCGTGCGCGCGCCGATCTGTGCTGCCAGCTCTGCCGCCGCCTTGCCGACGGGATCGACGATGTACTTGACCCGAGCCTGCGGATGCGCCGCGACGTTGCGGGCATGCAGCTTGCCGATGCGGCCGGCGCCGAAGACGCAGAAAGTCAGCTTGTTCTTTGCCATGAATGATCCCCCGAAAGTCCGAATGAGCAGCGGGTTAGATCCCGCCGCTAGGCGTGATTGAGCACGTGTTTGTTGACGACCAGGTCCGGATCGATCTGGCCGGCGAGGCCGGCAAGCGCGTTGCGCGCGGAGACCTCCGCCATGCGCATCGCGCACTCCTCGGTCAGCCCCGCGATGTGCGGGCTCAGGAGCAGGTTGTCGAGCTTTAGCAGGGGATCGTTGGGCGCCGGCGGCTCATCGACGAAGACGTCGAGGCCGGCCGAGCGGATCTGGCCGGATTTCAGCGCCTCGGCGAGCGCCGCCTCGTCGACCAGCCCGCCCCGCGCCGTCGAGATCACGATCGCCGTCTTCTTCATGGCGGCGAACTCGCGCGCGCCGATGATGCCCTTCGTTTCGGTTGTCATCGGCAGATGCACGCTGATGAAATCGGCCTGCGGCACGGCGTCCGCCAGCTTTGCGACCGGCTGTACGCGCGCCGCCAACATGGCGGCGTCCCGCACATAGGGATCGTACGCCCACACGGTCATGCCGAAGGCCTGGGCGCGCTTCGTCACCTCGCGGCCGATGCGCCCGAAGCCGAGCAGGAGCAGCGTCTTGCCTGCCAGTTCCGTCGCACCGAAGGCATCGCGGAGTTTCCAGTCGCCGTTGCGAGTCGCGCGGTCATAGGTAACACCGCGCTTGGCGAGCGTCAGCATCATGAACAGCGTGTGCTCCGCGACCGGCAGCGCATTCACGTTCCCGACCAGGGTCAGCGGAATGCGGCGGCGGTCGAGCGCCGCCATGTCGACATTGTCGTACCCGACGCCGTGGCGCGAGACGATCTTCAGCTTGGGCGCCGCGTCGATGGCGGCAGCCGTCAGCTTGGTGGTCCGCACGATGATGGCGTCAGCCGTCGGCGCCAGCGCCAGGATGTCGGGCTCCGCCGGCTGGGCCATGATCTCGAAGCTCACGCCGGGACGCGCCCGCAGGATGTCGAGGCCGGCCTCGTGGATCTTTCCCAGAATGAGGATGCTCTGGACCACTAGTACGTCCCTCCGGCCGCCGCCTTGGGCGCCGTCGCGGCCGCGCCCGCCCGCATCTTGCCGATCACCTCCGTCGCCTTCGCCGCCATCAGACGGGCATCGGACGCGATGGTCACGAACTGGAAGCCCTTCTCGACCATTTTCAGCGCGTATTCGGGCGTGCCGTTGTGGATACCGGCGACGACCTTGTGCTTCTTGGCGCCGGCCAGGATGTGATCGATGGCCTCGACGACCGGCTTCTCGGTCTGGTCGAAGGTGGGGGTGCAGCCTAGCGCGTTCGAGAGATCGGCCGGGCCGATATAGATGGCGTCGAGGCCTGGCACCGAGAGGATCTCATCCAGATTGTTGAGAGCGTCGCGCGTCTCGATCATCGCAAAGACGACGACCGTGTCGTTGGCATGCTTCGCGTAGTCAGCGCCGCCGTAGAGCAGCGCGCGGATCGGGCCGAAGCTGCGGCTGCCCTTGGGCGGGTAGCGGCAGGCGGCGACCAGACGCTCGGCCTCGCTGCGGTTGTTGATCATCGGGCAGATCACGCCGTAGGCGCCGGCGTCCAGCACCTTGCCGAGGATGCCCGGCTCCAGCCAGGGCACGCGCACGATCGGGATAGTCGGCGTGGTCGAGATGCCCTGGAGCATGGTGACAGCGACCTGGTAGTCGACGACGCCATGCTGCATGTCGACCGTGACCGTGTCCCAGCCCTGATGGGCCATGGTCTCGGCCGAGAACGAGCTGGGGATGGCACACCAGCCGTTGACCGCCGCCTTCCCCTCTTTCCAGATGCGACGCAGTGTATTCTCGCGCATGCGTTTCCCCCTCGAACAGGGGCGGCCCCACGTGGTCGCCCGCTTACATCAGCACCATGTTGGTATATTTCACGTCGAGATAGTCCTTGATGCCGAGCGAGCCGCCCTCGCGGCCGAAGCCGCTCTCCTTGATGCCGCCGAACGGCGTCTCGGCCGAGGCCAGCGCGAGCGTGTTGACGCCGACCATGCCGGTCTCCATCGCCTCCGACGCCTCGTGCGCGCGCTTCAGGCTGCGCGTGAAGATGTAGCCACCGAGGCCGACCTTCAGCGCATTCGCCCGCTTCATCACCTCGTCGAAGTCGCGGAAGGTTGTGATGGGTGCGACCGGGCCAAACGGTTCTTCGTTCATCACGCGTGCGTCGTCCGGCACATTGCGAAAGACCGTCGGCTCGTAGAAGAAGCCGCGATTGAAACCGGCCGGACGCTTGCCGCCATGGAGCAGCGAAGCGCCGCGCGCCTTCGTGTCCGCGACCAGTTCCTCGATCGCCTCAAGGCGCCGCTTGGTCGTGAGCGGGCCGACATCGACGCCGGGCGTCAGGCCGTCGCCGAGCTTCAGCTTCTTGGTCACTTCGACGAACCGGTTGGCGAACCGGTCGATGCTGCTCTCGTGGATGTAGAAGCGCGTCGGCGACACGCAGACTTGCCCGGCGTTGCGGAACTTCGACTGCGCCGTCATGTCGGCGGCCTGGTCGATATCGGCATCGTCGAACACGATCACCGGCGCGTGGCCGCCGAGCTCCATGGTCACGCGCTTCATGGTGTCGGCCGCCGCCTTCAGCACGCGCTTGCCCACCGGCACCGAGCCCGTGAGTGTGACCTTGCGCACGACCGGCGAGGCCATGATGCGCGGCGAGATCACATTGATGTCGCCGGTCAGCAGGTTCACCACGCCCGGCGGCAGCCCGGCATCATGGCAGCATTGCACGATGAGCGCGACCGAGGTCGGCGCCTCGTCGGCGGGGCGGCAGATGATGGAGCAGCCGGCCGCCAGAGCCGGCGCGATCTTGCGCGCGGCCAGCACGGCCGGAAAGTTCCAGGCCGCGAATGCCGCAACCACGCCGATGGGCTGGTAGTCGATGATCATGCGGCCGTTGGCCGCGCGGGACTCGACCGTCTGGCCGTAGATGCGCTTCGTCTCCTCGGCGAACCACTCGAACTGCTCGGCCGAGGATTGCGTCTCGCCCTTGGCCTGGGCCAGCGGCTTGCCGACCTCGAGCGTGAGGGCCTTGGCGATCGCGTCCTCGCGCTCGCGGATGAGGTCGCCGACGCGGCGGATCAGTTTCGCGCGTTCCCAGGGCTGCACCTTGCGCCAGACCTCGAAGCCCTTCTGCGCGGCGGCGATGGCGGCGTCGACATCCTGCTCGGTCGCGCTGGCCATCTGGCCGAGCGGCTCCTCGGTCGCGGGGTTGATGACCGTGAAAGCGGCGCCGGTGGAGGCGGCGCGCCATTGACCGTCGATATAGAGGCTGTCGGGTCGCGGCATGATGCTCCTGGGGTGACTTCTCGCGAGCGCTGCGCTAAAGGGGTGCCTGATCTAGCACAAGTCCGCGCGGCGCTCCAATGGCCGCCGGTCGCACTCTCGGGAGGACGCAGCGCGATGAAGACCGTTCGTCTCACCATGGCCCAGGCCCTGGTCAAGTACCTGATCGCCCAGCGCACGGTGATCGACGGCCAGGACGCGCCGCTGTTCCCCGGCGTGTTCGCCATCTTCGGTCACGGCAACGTCACCTGCCTCGGCGAGGCGCTCGAGGCGGCGAAGGAAGAGCTGCCGACCTGGCGCGGGCAGAACGAGCAATCGATGGCGCTGGCCGCCGTCGCCTTTGCCAAGGCCAAGCGCCGTCGCCAGATCATGGTCGCGACCAGCTCCATCGGCCCGGGCGCCACCAACATGGTAACCGCCGCCGGCGTGGCGCACTCGAACCGCCTGCCCGTGCTGCTGCTCTCGGGCGATACCTTCGCCAACCGCCTGCCCGATCCCGTGCTCCAGCAGGTCGAGCATTTCAACAACCCGACCATGACCGTGAACGACGCCTTCCGCGCGGTGACCCGCTACTGGGATCGGATCGTGAAGCCGGAGCAGATCATCGCCTCGCTGCCGCAGGCAGTGGCCGTGCTGCTGGATGCGGCCGAGTGCGGCCCGGCCTTCATTGCCCTGCCGCAGGACGTGCAGGGCGAGGCGTTCGACTATCCGGCCGAGTTCTTCGAGCCGCGGGTGCACCAGGTGCCGCGCCCGCGTCCCGATGTCGAGCAGCTGGTCGCCGCGGCGAGCCTGTTGCGCGAGGCCAAACAGCCGTTGCTGATCGCCGGAGGCGGCGTGCGCTATTCGTTGGCCGAGGCCGAGCTGGTTGCCTTCGCCGAGCGCCACAACATTCCCGTCGCCGAGACCATCGCCGGCCGCGGCGTCATGCTGCACGAGCATCCGCTGAACGTCGGTGCCCTCGGTGTGATCGGCGCGGCCTCCGCCAACGCGCTGGCGGCGGATGCCGACGTCGTGCTGGCGGTCGGTACGCGGCTGCAGGATTTCAGCACGGGGTCATGGACGGTGTTCGGCCCGAACTACCGCCTGATCGCCCTCAACGCCGCCCGCTTCGATGCGCACAAGCATCGGGCCCTCGCCGTCGTCGGCGACGCACAGGCGGGACTGGCGGAGCTATCGGCGGGGTTGCGCGGGTGGAAGGCGCCGGATGCCTGGCGTCAGCGCGCGCAGAAGGAATATGCAGGTTGGAACAAGACGGTCGATCAGCATTCCGGCCCGACCAACGCGCCCCTGCCCTCCTACGCCCACGTGGTCGGCGCCATCAACCGCAAGGCCGCGACAACCGACACGGTCGTCACCGCCGCCGGCGGGCTGCCGGGCGAGCTGACCAAGAACTGGCGCATCAAGTCGGTCGGCACCTTCGACTGCGAGTTCGGCTTCTCCTGCATGGGCTACGAGATCGCCGGGGGCTGGGGCATCAAGATGGCGCACCCGGACCGCGAGGTCGTGGTGTTCGTCGGCGACGGCTCCTACCTCATGATGAACTCCGACATCTACAGCACGGTACTCACCGGCCATAAGCTGATCGTTGTCGTCTGCGACAACGGCGGCTACGCCGTCATCAACCGGCTGCAGAACTTCAAGGGCAGCCCGTCCTACAACAACCTCATCGAGCACTGCCGAATCGTGCGGAACGTCGGCGTCGATTTTGCGAAGCACGCGGAATCCATGGGCGCCATCGCCGAACGCGTGTCGTCCATCGCCGACCTCGAGCAGGCCTTCGAGCGCGCCCGCAAGGCCGACCGCACCTATGTCATCGAGATCAAGGTCAGCCCCTCGCAATGGACCCCGGGCGACGCCTGGTGGGATGTCGGCGTGCCGCAGGTCAACTCGCGCGAGAGCGTGCGCAAAGCCGCGGCCGATCACGCCGAGGGCAAGAAGAAGCAGCGCATCGGGGTCTGACATGCCAGTCCGCCTGGGCATCGCGCCGATCGCTTGGTCCAACGACGATCTGCCGCAGCTCGGCGGCGACACGCCGCTGGAGACCTGCCTGAAGGAGAGCCGCGCCGCCGGCTTCAGCGGCACCGAGACCGGCGGCAAGTTCCCGATGGATCCGGCCAAGCTGGGGCCGCTCCTCAGGACGCATCAGCTGAAGCTCGTCTCCGGCTGGTTCTCCGGCCGCCTGCTCGACGGCAGCGTCGAGAAGGAGAAGGAGCGGCTGGAGCAGCAGCTCGTCACCTTCAAGGAGCTGGGCGCGCCCGTGATGGTCTATGCGGAGACCACCGGCAGCGTGCAGGGCCAACAGCAGATTCCCGTCAGCAAGCGGCCGCGCATTCCCGCCGGCGACTTCAGGGACTACGGCGCCAAGCTGACGGCGCTGGCCGAATACATGGCCGAGCGCGGCGTGCCGATGGCCTATCACCATCACATGGGCACGATCATCGAGACGGAGGCCGAGGTCGATCTGCTGATGTCCAATACAGGCCCGGCTGTCGGCCTGCTCGTCGACACCGGCCACATCACCTATGCCGGGGGCAATCCGCTGGCGATGACCAAGCGCCATGCCAAGCGGCTGAACCACGTCCACTGCAAGGACGTGCGGCTGAACGTGCTGAAGGAGGCGCGCGCCAAGGACTGGAGCTTCCTCGACGCCGTGCTGGCCGGCGTGTTCACCGTGCCCGGCGACGGCGGCGTGGATTTCGCGGCCTTCGCCAAGCTGCTGGCCGATATCCGCTACAGCGGCTGGGCCGTGGTCGAGGCCGAGCAGGATCCAGCGAAGGCACCGCCGCTCCAGTACTCCCAGATGGGCCACGATCATCTGACCAAGGTCTTCACCGAGGCCAAGATCACGATTGCACGATAGGAAAGCCATGAGCGAGAGCACCGATCTTTCGAAGCAATTTGGCGGCCAGTACGCTGTCGTCACCGGCGGCACCCAGGGCATGGGCGAGGCGGTGGCCCGCCTGTTCGCAGCGCGCGGCGCTGCCGGGCTCGTCATCTGCGGCCGCAACAAGGCGAAAGGCGAGGCAGTCGCCGGCAGCCTCACGAAGGGCGGCTGCAAGACGCTCTATGTCGAGGCCGATCTCGCCAAGGTGGAGGACTGCCGCAAGATCATCGCCACGGCCGACAAGTCGTTCGGCAAGCTGCATGTACTCGCGAACTGCGCCGGCTATACCGACCGCGGGACGATCCTCGATACCTCGCCGGAGCTGTTCGACCAGATGTTCTCGGTCAACGTGCGCGCGCCCTTCTTCCTCATGCAGGACGCCATCAAGATCATGCGGCGCGAGCACATCCAGGGCGCAATCGTCAATCTCATCACGATGTCGAGCTACGGCGGCCAGCCCTTCATCACCGCCTATTGCGCCTCCAAGGGCGCGCTGGTCACGCTCACCCGCAACGTCGCCTTTGCCGTCATGCGCGAGCGGATCCGCGTGAACGGCCTCAATGTCGGTTGGTCCGATACGCCCGGCGAGGACCGCGTGATGAAGCGCTATCACGGCGCCAAGGACGGCTGGCTGGCGGACGCCGAGAAGAAGCAGCCCTTCGGCCGCCTGATCAAGCCGACCGAGGTGGCGCGCACGATCGCCTTCCTTGCCTCGGCGGAAGCGGGCTTGATGACGGGCGCGATCGTCGACTACGACCAATCCGTGCGCGGCGCCTACGAGTCGCCGCCGGCGCCGCCGGAGCGGCTGGTCGAGACACGGGCGGCGGAGTGATCATGAAGGCGACCGACAAGCGGCCGCTCGGCCGCACCAAGCTGCAGGTCACGGTCCTCGGCCTCGGCACGGCCACGCTTGGCAACCTCTATGCGCCGGTGAGCGATGCCGATGCGCATGACACCGTGAAGACAGCGTTCGATGCGGGCGTGCGCTTCGTCGATACCGCGCCGTTCTATGGCCATGGCTGGAGCGAGCATCGGGTGGGCGAGGCGCTGCGCGGCTACAAGCGCGACGACATCGTGCTGTCCACCAAGATCGGCCGGCTGCTGAAGCCCAAGGATCCCGCCAAGGGGATCGACGGCGGGGTATTCGCCGCGGTGCTGCCGTTCGAGCCGGTGTTCGACTACAGCTACGACGGCGTCATGCGCTCGGTCGAGGACAGCCTGCAGCGGCTGGGCACGCACCGCATCGACGTGCTGCTGATCCACGACGTCGACCGCTGGACCCACGGCTCCCAGGAGGCCTCCGACCGGCGCATGAAGGAGGTGCTGGAGGGCGGCTACAAGGCGATGGTGAAGCTGCGCGAGAGCGGCGCCGTCGGCGCCATCGGCGCCGGCCTCAACGAGTGGGACACGAGCCAGAAGCTGGCCGAGGCCAGCGACCTCGACTGCTTCCTCCTGGCCGGCCGCTATTCGCTGCTGGAGCAGGAGTCGCTGAAGACCTTCCTGCCGCTGTGCCAGAAGCGCGGGATCGGCATCTTCCTGGGCGGGCCTTACAACACCGGCATCCTTGCCACCGGGGCGGTGCCTGGCGCCATGTACAACTACGCGCCGGCCAAGCCCGATATCCTCGAGCGCGTGCGCAAGCTGGAGGCGGTCTGCCAGCGCCACAAGGTGACGCTCGCCAGCGCGGCGCTCCAGTTCCCCCTCGCCCATCCGGCGGTCTGCTCGGTCATTCCCGGCGCCAAGACGGCGGCCGAGGTGAAGCGCAACATCGCGACCATCGAGGCGCCGATCGGCCGCGATTTCTGGCAGGAGCTGAAGCGCGAGCGCCTGATCGCCGAGGAGGCGCCGCTGCCGGCGTGACTTGCGCGCGATGTTTCACGTGAAACATCGCCACGGCGGGCTGGGACGGCAGTCCTTTTACGCAAAAATGTTTCACGTGAAACATCGCGCCGGAATCGCGAACTATGCGAATCTGCAAAACGACCCTATGGATCAAAAATTCGTCCTTGGGTTTCAAACACATCGCGTTGACCAGTTTCGGCACAACGGCGACCGGAAAGGCCGTTTCTCCGCGGCCGGACCGGCGAGTAGGGCGCGCTCGCGACCAGATTCGGCCGGCCGCTTCAGCCCGTACTCTTGGCGGCCTCGGTGTGCGTGCATCTCACTTTGACGTACTCGTCGCTCCGTAGCGTGCTCCCCAACGCGGTGTCCGCGATGTAGGCCTGCCCGTAGAGACCGCAGACAGACTGGTTCGCGGCCTCCGGTCCGTTGATGACATCGACGGCGGTATCCATCTGGCAATCGGCGGGTGTCGTGTT
>DATIXH010000034.1:0-4412 GCA_035518775.1 Candidatus Acidiferrum sp. | reverse complement strand
CGGAATGACGAACAGGTTGCGGATCGTGAGGTCGCTCCAGCCTCTCGTGGCCGCTCGCGAGCGTGGGTCGAGACTCGTCATCACGTTCGTCGCCAAACGGTTCTTCCTCTTACCGCTCATGGCCGGGGAAAGTCGAGATTCCCCCGGCCACGATCGCGTACCTTAGCTAGTAGCGGTTGTACTTCTTGAAGGTCGCCGTCCAGTCCTTGGCGGTCGCGTCGAGGGCTTCCTGTGCGGTGCCCTTGCCGCCCACCACGAACGGATAGATGTTCTGGTTGAGTTGGTCGAGAACCTCAGCGTATTCGGGAGTCGCCCAGAAATCCTTGACCATGAACATCGTGTCGTAGAACGCCTTGTTGTACGGCGTGGCGTTCTGGAACTCCGCCGATTTCAGCACGGCCTGGCTGCAGGTGTAGCCGCCAAGGGCCGCCCACTTCTTCTGGGTCTCGTCCTTGATGAACCACTCCAGGAACTTCATCGAGGCTTCCTGATTCTTGGAGTAGGACACGACCGAAATGCCCTGGCCGCCGAGGGCCGCGAAGCGCTGCCCGTTCGGCCCCGCCGGATTGGCGAAGAAGCCGGTCCCCTCGGCGTTGGGGTTGGTTGCCTTGTTCACCAGCGGCGGGAAGAAGGCGAAGAAGTTCATGCTCATGGCGGCGAGGCCGCCGGTGATCGCCTGGTTGTCCTCGACGAAGAAGGTCTTGCCCCAGCCCGGCGGCGTGAACTTGTAGAGCTCCTTGTACATGGCGAGCCCGTCGGCTGCCTGCTTCGAGTTGGTGATGCCGTCCACCTTGTAGGTGGCGTAGTCGCCGAGCTCGCCGCCGTAGCTGAAGATGGCGCTCTCGACGCCCATCGCCATCGCATCATAGGAATTGTCGGTATAGATGGCGATGCCGTAGCGCTTTTGGTCGGGCCGGTAGAAGAATTCGGCGATATCGCGGAGCTGCGCATAGGTCGTCGGCACGGCCAGGTCGTAGCCGTACTTTGCCTTGAAAGCCTCCTTTTCCTTCGGGTCCTCGAACCAGTCCTTGCGATAGGCCCAGCCGATGGCGTCGCCCTCGAGCGGGATCGCCCAGTACTTGCCGCTGCCGCCGGGGTACTCGGCGTAGTATTTGATCGTCGCTGGCGCCATCACGTCGTTCAGCTTGTGCTGCTTGAAGAAATCCGTGAGTTCGACGTAGTGACCCTGGGTCGAGCCGGCGCCGAGCCATTGGGAGTCGCCGACGACCATGTCGTAGGCGTCTCCATGGGCATTGAATTCCGTGAAGGCCTTGGTCTGGAAATCCGGCCACGGCGTCGTCTGCACCGTGACTTTCACGCCGGTCTGCGCCGTGTACTCGTTGACGAGTTCCTGCAGGTAGTTGGCCGGATCCCATTCCGCCCAGAAGATGGTGAGTTCGTCCGCGGCCATGGCCGCGCCGCTGACCAACGCGACGGAGGCGCCGGCCAGCATTCCAAGCAAGGATTTCTTCAGCATCTGCTTCTCTCCCTAGACTAAGAACCGCGGCCGGCAGAAAACCGACAGCGAACTATTCGTTCGTTGGACTGATCTCCCTCTTGCGCGGTCTTTCATCCGCGTTCTCCTTGACATGGGCCGGCGACGACGGGGCCGCTCGTCGCAGCCTCCGCGA
This sequence comes from Candidatus Acidiferrum sp., assembly GCA_035518775.1. GTDB lineage: Bacteria > Pseudomonadota > Alphaproteobacteria > Dongiales > Dongiaceae > JBGPEQ01. The sequence continues at coordinate 2,781 of DATIXH010000034.1, read as the reverse complement.
TGGTGGTCCTGACGAATGCACCTGATCAAGTGCCCAAGCAAGATTGCCCTGTTTGTATCTGTCTGCGACTGGTCGGTGATCCCGATCAAGCCACGAACGAAGCCCGCTGATCGCATGAGAGCTGTTCCAGAATCGAGGGCTGGGCGCTCGCCTATGGACGCTACTTTGCCCGCCTACAGCCCGTCTGTTCCGGCGAAGCATCTGGCGCGGCACGTTCACAGCACCCTGGCGATGGTTCCGGGTGCACTCGGACCCACGAAATCGCGCCGATTGCTTCCCCCCTGCTTCCCCAACAAGCATCTGCCTATCCCAGCCACCTTAGGTTGTTGAAATTATACGTATTTTCCGAAAACATCGGATGTTCTCCATCTAACGCAAGAAGAGATGCGTGTCCGCCAGCGGCACCTCGACGTCGATGGTGCTGCCCAATTTATAGGCAAGGGCCAGATCTTCCGGCAGCACCATCTTCAGGACCGCCTCGCCGACGCCGACGTCGATGACGGTGACGTCGCCGAGCGGTTCCGTCAAGCGCACTTGTCCGCGGAAGGCCGGGCCGCGCGGCGGCTGGCGCGCCGGACCGAGATCGTGCGGCCGGATGCCGATTAACAGCTCGGCGCCGGCCGGGAATTGCGCAGCCTGGCGCCGGTGCGAAAGCGGCAGATCGAGGAAGGGCAACCGCGCAACCGGGCCGTCGGCCGCGTGCTGCAGCGTGGCCGGCAGCAGGTTCATGGCCGGCGCGCCCACGAGCGTCGCGACGAAGCGGTCGGCGGGCTCGGCATAGAGATCGCTGGGCGTGCCGACCTGAACGATCTCGCCCGCCCGCAGCGTGGCGATGCGCTGGCCCATGGAGAGCGCCTCCAGCTGGTCGGGCGTGGCGTAGAGCATAGTCATGCCGAGCTCGCGGTGCAGGCGCTTGAACTCGGCGCGCGTGTCGTGACGCAGCTTGGCGTCGAGGTTGGTGAGCGGCTCGTCCAGCAGCAGCAGCTTCGGGCGACGGATCAAGGCCCGGCCGATGGCGACGCGCTGCTGCTCCCCGCCGCTCAGCGTGGCCGGCTTGCGGCGCAGCACATGGCCGATGCGCAACTGCTCGGCCATCTCGCCGACGCGGCGGGTGATCTCGCCGGCCGCCATCCCGGCCTCGCGCAGCGGATAGGCGAGGTTGTCATGGATCGTGAGGTGCGGATAGAGCGCGAAGGTCTGGAAGATCATGGCCATGTCGCGGCCGCGCACCGGCCGATCCGTCAGGTCCTGGCCGCCGAAGACAATGCGGCCGGCTTCCGGCCGTTCCAGGCCGGCGATGCTGCGCAGCAGCGTCGTCTTGCCGGCCGCGCTCGGCCCCAGCACCACGAAGAACTCGCCGGCAGACACCGACAGCCCGATCCCGCGCAACGCCGCGACGGACCCGTAACTCTTGCTCAGGCCGGTGACGACGAGATCCGACATGGTCTTCGGCGCAGCCTCCCTCTCGTTCTTGTCGGCGCCGCATCAGAGAGGCGATGCCGTGGCCTCTATGGACCCGCCGCACATTAGACGATGGCGGGGACCGCTGCCAACGGCCAAGGCGATACAAATGTATATGGGCCGGATCAACTATTCGCAGGCGGCCAGGGCCGCGCCGACGAGCCCGGCATCAACGCCGAGCGCCGCCGGCAGCATCGGCAGGTCGCGGCAGGAGGCGGCCCAGATATGGGCGCGGGTCGCGGCGATCAGCTCCTGCCGATACGGACCTTCCGCGAGACCGAGGCCGCCGCCGAGCACGACCGCCTGGGGATCGAGCATATTCACGATGAGGGCAACCAGTGGACCGAGCTGGCGGGTCGCCGCGGCCACGATCTCGCGTGCAGCCTCGTCACCTGACGTCGCGGCCGCCAGCACTTCGGCCGCGCCGGCGACAGGACGACCCGTGCGCTGCACATAGGCGGCGGTGATCGCGGGACCGGATGCGATCTCCTCCGGCACCGGCGTGTTCACGTGTCCGCAGGCTGCGCAGGGCACGTGCAGCGCGCTCGAGGCGAAATGGATGGCGAAGCCGTTGGCGCCGGCGTGCGGCCGTCCGTCGATGACCAGGCAGTAGCTGATGCCCGTGCCGATGGTGACGTAGGCGAAGAGGCGGCGGCCCTTGCCGGCGCCGAAGCGCGCCTCCGCCCGCGCGGCCGCGCGCACGTCGGACTCCACGACAGCCGGCGCCAGCATCGAGAGCTGCTCGCGGACGGGAAGGTCCGTCCAGTCGAAATTGTAGGCGCTGCGAATTCGACCGGCATTGTCCACCAACTGGGGCAAGCCGACGCCGATCCGTTCGACCCTGCGGTCGGCGGTCGCGATCAGGCGGCGGGCGAGATCGAGCGTGTTTGCGAAGACGGCGGCGCCGCCGCGCGCCGGTTCGGTTGCGATGGTCTCGCGGGCGACGATCGCGCCGCTCGCGGGATCGACGATGCCGGCCGCGATCTTGGTGCCGCCGACGTCGATGCCGAGGACGCCCGAATCGGCGCCCGTCATTGTCCGGCTGCGGCCCGGTCGAGATAGACGCGGCCGCGGCGACATTCGTGGATCAGCGTCGCCGGCCAGGCCGAATCGAAGCTCGCGACCGCCTGCACCCGTCGTGCCGACTCGTGCTTGCCGGCGCCGTGCATGACGAGGATAGCCTCCTGCGACAGGCGCGCGATCGTGCCGAGCCCGACCGACACGCCGTGCGTCGGCACGTCGTCCAGGCTCTTGAACTGCGGGAAGGTCGCGAGATTGTCCTGCCGGGTCTCCTCCGACAGGGCGACGATGCTCGAGCCG
>DATIXH010000033.1:0-5161 GCA_035518775.1 Candidatus Acidiferrum sp. | reverse complement strand
CGCCGCAAGGGCCGCAACCGTTCGGGCGCCGTGCGCCCCGCCGGGCCGGCCGCCGATGAGGCCGAGATGGCCGCCCTGCTGGCCGAGATCGAAACGGGCGGCGACTTCGACCGGCCCGGCGACTCCGACCCCGATTTCGAGGCCGCCCTCGCCCAGGCCGCGGAGGAGCTGGAAGCCGAGCTCGCCGCCGCCGACCTGGAGGAGTTCGATCCCGAGGACGACGCGGAGCTCGACGACGGAGCCCGCGAGGGCGTGATCGCGCCCCTGCTGCAGGCGGTGGAGGAGCAGATCCGCCTCGACGACCCGCCGGCCGTGGCCGTCACCCTGGCGCGCCTGCTCGCCGAGGGCCACGACCGCGACGCAGCGCTCCGCCTCATCGGCGCCGTCCTGCTGATGGAGCTGAACGAGGTCATGCGCGACAACCGCGACTTCGATCCCGCCCTCTACGCCGCCCGCCTCGCCGCCCTCCCCGACCTCCCCGGCCTCGCCTGACGCGCCCGCTGTTTTTGCACGCGGAGCCGCGGAGGTCACCGCGGTACGTCCCCTTCCGCCCGCGATCTACCTTGTAGGGGCGCGCGGCGCGCGCCCGTGGAACTCGCAAAACTGGGCACATCCAGACGTCGAACGACGGGCGCGCGCGGCGCGCCCCTACAGGCCTCCGGGTCTCCGCGTCTCCGCGCGAACCAAGCCTGCCCTGCCGAAAAGACCCGAGGCGGGAAGACTCTGCCATGCCCCACCGCCGCCCTTGACTCTCTACCAACTAGTTGGTAGACACCCCACCCTCATGAGTCCCCCCGATACTCGCAGCGCCATCCTCCAGGAGGCGGAATACCTCATCCGCACCCGCGGCTATGCCGGCTTCAGCTATGCCGACCTGGCGGAGCGCGTGCAGGTCACGAAGGCCAGCATCCACCACCACTTCCCCACCAAGGAGGCGCTGATCACCGTCCTGGTGGACGAATACATGGTGCGCTTCCTCGCCGTCCTGGCGCGCATCAAGCGCGAGCAGGCCCTCCCCGGCGCCCGCCTGCGCACCTACGCCAACCTGTTCCTCGAGGGCTTCGAGAAGGGCATGCTGCCGCTCTGCGGCGCGCTCTCGGCCGAGCGCGCGGCCCTGCCGGCGAGCATGCACCCGACCGTGCAGCATTTCTTCCAGGTCCACATCGACTGGCTGACCGGCGTGCTCGAGGACGGTCTCGCCGCCGGCGCGCTGCGCCCCGGCCTGGCCGTGCAGCAGCACGCGCTGCTGCTGCTCAGCACGCTCGAGGGCGGCACCTTCGTCGGCTGGGCGCTGGCGCAGAAGGCCCCGGTGCTGGCCGCCTTCGAGGCGGCGCTGCAGGCCATCGAGATCCCGGATCCGGCGCACCCCAAGAAGGAGACCGCCGCCATGAAAGCCTGACGCGCCCGCGCTGCAAGTTCACGCCTCACCACCCGGAACCACGACGAAAGCGACCCTCCGGCGGCGGCTGCAACAAGAGAGGGACGCGAGAGAACCGACAGACATGGAGAAACGACATGACCGACAAGCATAAGGGTACCTGTTTCTGCGGTGCGGTGGAGCTCGAGGTGACGGGCGCGCCCGCTGCCATGGGCTACTGCCACTGCGCCTCCTGCCGCTCCTGGTCGGCCGGCCCGGTGAATGCCTTCACGCTGTGGAAGCCCGACGCCGTGAAGGTGACGAAGGGCGCGCAGAACATCGGCCATTTCAAGAAGACGGAGACGAGCGACCGCCAGTTCTGCACCAAGTGCGGCGGCCACCTCATGACCGGCCACCCGACCTTCGGCCTGACCGACGTCTACGCCGCCACCATCCCCACCGTCGCCTTCAAGCCCGGCGTGCACGTGAACTACGCCGAGACGGTGCTCCCGATGAAGGACGGCCTCCCCAAGTTCGCCGACTTCCCCACCGACTTCGGCGGCTCCGGCAAGACCCTCGCGGAGTAGAGCTCCGCGCCAGAGGCCGCGCTCGCTCCTCCCCCGCCCCCTCATCCTGAGCTTGTCGAAGGAGCGGGCGGGGGCAAGGGGGCGGGGTCCGCGCGCGGCAGCGCGCCCGCCAGCCTGGAATAATTTCCCGGCATCGCGCTTGTAGGGGCGCGCTGCGCGCGCCCGTCGCGCCGCCGCTCTGCGACCGACCTACGAAACCGGGTCCCATCCCCCGGGCGCGCGCAGCGCGCCCCTACCAGGCCGACACCGAAACCCGTCCCCACCACCGCGCGCATCTTTCGATAACGAGGTATTTTTTGTAACCACTTGCACTTCTGCGGCATTTTGTTGTATCAGACTGCCACCCCTGTACTGACTTCCCCCAACAAGAAACGACCCCCGATCCGGCGGCGCCAAGGCAATCGGCGCCGCCGGCCGGACTCCCTTCCGAAAACGGAGCCCCCATGAAGCCCGACAAGTTCTTCCTGGCCGATCCCACCCGTCTCCCGGAGCTGACCCTGGCCGCCTACTGGGCCGCCTGGGACCGCAGCACCGGCCGCCCGTCGGCGCTCCCGTCCGCCGCCGACGAGGCCGCCGCCCCGCGCCCCGCCCGCCGGCTCGCCGCCCTCCTGGCCCGCGCCGCCGGCGCGTTCGCCCGCGCCCTGGCCCGCTCCCGCCAGCGCCGCGCCCTCTCCACCCTCTCCGACCACATGCTCAAGGACGCCGGCCTGACCCGCGCCGACTTCCTGGAGCGCACGCGGATGCCCAGGCCGCGCGATTAGCGACCGAGAATAGACCTCCCCTCGCCCCTTGCGGGCGGGGGATAGGGGGCGGGGTCTGCGTGCGGCAGCGCGCCCAAAGAATCGCGATCAGCTCGCTGCTTTGAAATCGCCGAGAAACTCCGAGGCCGGCTTGACGCCCGTCACGAGCAGATGGTCGCGCGCCCGCGTGCAGGCGACGTACAGCAGGTGACGCTCCGTGTTGTAGACCTCCTCCACGTCGGAATCGTCGGCAACGCTCTCGATCCGCTCCTGGAGCGGAAGGACTCCGTCGTCGCAGGCCATCACGGCGACGGCACGGAACTCCAGTCCCTTCGCGAGGTGCATCGTGCTGATGGCCACATGGCCGGCGGCCGCTGCGACGGTGTCGCTCAGTTCGATGCTCGTGGTTCCGGCTGCTTTCACCGCCGATCGGGCGCGCTCCATTTGCGGCTCGGCGCGGACGAACAGGCCGATCTCATGCGGCAGGCAGCCGGCGCGCAGGCGCTCGGCGATCCAGGCTCCGACCGCGGCGGCTTCCTTGGCCGGGCTGTCCAGGATCTCGATCTTTGGCGCGGGCCCGTTGAACACCGAGACCGTGCCTCGGCGGCTCTCCGAGATCCCGTCCACATCGGAGAGCGCCGACGGCAGCAGCCGGTCGGCCGACTCGCGAATCTGGTGCGACGTGCGATAGTTGATGCGCAGCGTATGCGACCGTCCTCGGATGTCGATCCCGAGCGATTTCCACGAGAACGGCTGCTGGAAGATGCGCTGCCCCAGGTCGCCGGCGAAGAACAGGCCGTCGCCGCGCCGCGCGCCGAGCACCGCCAGAAAGCGTGCCTCGGCCACGCCGATATCCTGCGCTTCGTCGACCACGGCAAAGTCGAATGGCCGCTCGCCGCCCTGCGCCAGGTGCTCCGCCAGGCGGCCGAAGATATCCGAAGACGTCACGACCTTGCGCGCCGCGAGGCCCGCGCGCACGCGCTCGAAGATCGCCCAGAGCAGCTCGCGCTGCTTCCCGCCGATCCGCGTCTTGCGGCCGAGCCGCGAGACGTCCCGATAGTCTTCCCAGCTCTTCAGCTGCCAGGCATCCACCACATCGGTCCATTCGCCGAACAGGAACTGCGGCGGGAATTTGTGGCCCGGTACGGCCGTGGCCGCCTCCTTCAGCAGCGCCTGCACGAGCGCCGGCGGCGCCATCTCCGGCGGTCCGAACGCCGCGGCATAGAGCGCGTGGCCGACGCTGGCGATCGGCTGCACGTCGATCCGCTCGGCGATGCCCGGTTCATTGCCGATCAGATGCGCCAGCCGCGCCTTCAACGCATTCGCGAGGGCCGTCGAGAAGGTCGTCAGCAGCACCTTGGCGCCCGCGTGCTCGCGCGCGAGGAAGGTGGCGCGATGCAGCGCCACGATGGTCTTGCCGGTGCCAGCCGAGCCGGAGACGCGGGCCGGGCCGGCGAAGCGGCGCTCGACCAGGGCGCGCTGGTCCGGATGCAGGAAGACAGCCCATTTCTCCCACGGGTAGTCGAGGGCGCGCTCCAGCTCCTCCATATTGGTCAGCACGCGGAAGCGCCGCTGCGCATCGGGATGGCTGAACGGATCGGCCTCCGCCGGCAGGGGCTTGGGCGCTGTAGGCTTTTCGCCGACGGCGAGCCGCAGAATCGCCTCCTGCGCTTCCTGGGGCAGGTGGGTGATGACATCGAGCAGCGTGTCTTCATCCGCCGCCCGAACGTCATCGACCCACTCCGCCGGCACGCCGAAGGCCATCAGCTCGAACTTGCGCAGATTGTCGAATACCTTCGGCTTGGGCGGTGCAGGTACCGATACGACGACTGGGGGAGACTCGACAACTTTGGGACGCGGGACGTCGATCTCTTCGATCCGCTCCCGTATCTCGACGAGTTGCATCGCGCCCGTCGTCGGATGCCGTTCGATCTTGCGGCGCTCGGCCCATTTGTAGGCGTCGTCGTGATGATCGACATAGACCAGGAGCAGGCTCGCAGCGGACTTGTGGACGACCAGCCGAATATCGGCATTCACCCGCAGCGACCAGAAATTCGGGTCCTTCGAGCGACCGATCTTGTGAAACTTCATCCCTGGCGACGCCGGATTGAGCTGAAGGTCGAACGCCGTCGTCTTCACGGCCTTCTGCTCCTGCGCCGTCAGGCGCGAGAGCGAGTCCGTGAAGGTATCGGCAATGCGGAACTCCATATTGCGTTCCCGATGCTCAAGGCGGCCAATGGTTGAACTGAATTCCGAAAGCTTCTGGGCTATGTCTATACGACAGACCGTTTGGCGCGATGAATGCTAACCAATACTCTGAGGGAGGGTCTGAGCACGGGCACGCGGCCGAGCTTGTCGAACTCGGCGGAATGGGCGTCGTAGTTGAAGGCGCAGGCGATCAGCGCGTCGAAACCAGCATCCCCTGCCTCCCGCGCCGCGGCGACCAGATCGGGGCGAGAGACGGTGCCGAATTCCGG
>DATIXH010000032.1:0-17380 GCA_035518775.1 Candidatus Acidiferrum sp. | reverse complement strand
GCTGTCGCCTGCAGTCGCCGTCGCGGCCAGCGCACCAAGCGCGGCAGCGACCATGGCTGTCCGCGCCAAACCCCATTGAGTCATCATCAGACGCCGATCCCCCACGAAACCGGTCCGCCCTCCCGCGGGCCGTCCCCCCAGCGCGCCTCATCTGACCGTGCCGCGGCAACGCCGCTCCAACTAGGGGAGGGCCGAGGCCCCGCCAATCAGTTCGTCTAGACTATAGCAGAAATGCATGCCCCCTCCAATCGAATTGCATGAGTCAGGAGGGCTAGGCCCCGAGCCGCTCAAGTTCCCCGAGGACGGCGTCACCCATGGCGGTCGTGGAAACCTTCCGGCTTCCGGGCGTCGCGATGTCTCCCGTGCGTACTCCGGCGGCCAGAACGCCCTGGACGGCATTGTCGATGAGATCGGCATCATCGCCGAGACCGAAGGAATAGCGCAGCATCATGGAGAAGCTCAGGAGCGTGGCCAGAGGGTTGGCCAGATCCTTGCCGGCGATATCCGGTGCCGATCCGTGCACGGGCTCGTAGAGAGCCCGACGGCGGCCGGCCGCATCGGCGGCACCCAACGACGCCGAGGGCAACATGCCCAGGGAACCCGTCAGCATGGCGGCACAATCCGATAGCAGGTCGCCGAACAGATTGTCCGTGACGATGACATCGAACTGCTTGGGCTGGCGCACCAGCTGCATGGCGCAGTTGTCGGCGTACATGTGGCTGAGCTCGACGTCCTGGTATTCGGCGGCGTGCAGCTTGGTCACCTCTTCGCGCCAAAGCACGCCGCTCTCCATCACGTTGGCCTTCTCGACCGAGCACACCTTCTTGCGGCGCTGCCGGGCCAGCTCGAAGGCGACGCGGGCGACGCGGATGATCTCAGGCGTGGTGTAGACCTGCGTGTTGATGCCGCGGCGGGTGCCGTCGGGCAGGGTCTCGATGCCGCGCGGGCTGCCGAAGTAGACGCCGCCGGTGAGCTCGCGCACGATCATGAGGTCGAGGCCGCGGACCAGCTCAGGCTTCAGGCTGGAGGCGTCGACCAGGGCGTCGAACACCAGGGCGGGGCGGAGGTTGGCAAACAGCTCCATGTCCTTGCGTAGGCGGAGGAGGCCGCGCTCGGGCTTCTTCTCGAAGGGCAGGTTGTCCCACTTGGGGCCGCCGACGGCGCCCAGCAGGACGGCATCGGCCGCCATGGCGTCGGCCATGGTGGCGTCGGTGATGGGGACGCCGTGCTTGTCGATGGAGCAGCCGCCGACCAGGCCCTCCTGCACCTCGAAGGAGAGGGCGCGCCGCTTGGCAAACCAGTCGAGGACACGGGCGACCTGGCGCATGACCTCCGGGCCGATGCCGTCGCCGGCGAGGATGAGCAGCTTCTTGTTCTTGGCCATGGGTTCCACTGCCGAGATGGAGCGGGATGCCGGTCGCGCGACCGTCGGCGCACCTTAGAGCCGGGCTGCCGCCTTGGCCACCCCGTGGGGCAGGCCAGTGGAGAAAGGAGCGAAGGACCCCATGCCCAGCGGAGGGCGACCGCGAGACGTACAAAATCCCATGACGTCGGACTGGGCAGACCGCTCATCGCCCGCGCCGACGCTACGCTCCGATACACGATGTCAAAGACCAACCGGTCGTCGAAGGCTAGGCCTTCACAACTGGCCTGGAACATTATAGCAACAACCGACGCCCGTTGGCAAGCGGCTCCTCGGAAGCAGACGGGAATCCCTGCCGCCCTTGGGCCCTCAGCCGGCGGAGTGGCGGTCGCTCGGAGGCGTGCCGTCGTTGTCGTTGGCCGGGACGGGCGCTTCGACGTCAGCGTGGCTGAGCAGCCAGTAGGAGGAACCGGCGTGCATCGAGAGCCATTCGGCTTCTTCGGCGGTGTAGGGGGACATGGGCAGTCACCTCACACAATAGGGGGTCAGGCGGCCCGGCGCTGATCTTCGGGGAATCCGGGACGGCCATGGCGGACCGCCTCGGGAATGGCGCCGCGGCTGAGGCCAAGGTCCTGCAGGTCGGCGTCAGTGTAGGACTCGAGCTCGGCCACGGCGACGCGGTATTCAGCCTCGCTCAGGGGGCGGGCGAACATGGACACCGCCGGCTCGGCGGGGGTCCGCCACGGCCAGGCGCGGATGCCGGCCTCCAGCAGCTCACGCGAGAACCCGGCGTCCGCGACGAGGCGCGGATCGAGGCTCAGCAGGTCCTTCCGCAGGCGCGAACGTTCGATCCAGGTGAGCAGACGCGACATCAATGACATTCTATCAACTCCTTGATTCGTAGGATGTTCTTGAACAGCCCCTTGCCCTGTCTTCAAGATGGGGTCTATTGTGCAATGCAACAAACGAGATTATGTCATCGGTCTGTTGAGGAATTCTAAACTGCCAGGAGGTGCGTGATGGCCGAGCGCTTGCCGCCCCTCAATGCCCTGAAGGCCTTCGAGGCCGCAGCCCGGCATGCCAGCTTCCGCAAGGCCGCCAACGAGCTGAACGTCAGCCCGGCTGCCATCAGCCACCAGATCAAGAACCTGGAGGACTATCTGGGCGTGCAGCTGTTTCTCCGGCAGAGCCGGACGATCCGGCTATCGGACGCCGGCCAGGCGGCCCTGCCGCTCTTGCGCGACGGCTTCGGCCGCCTGGCTGAGGCGGTGCAGCAGATGCGCGCGGACGACGACCGGCCGCAGGCGCTGCGCATCTCGGCGCCGCCCTCGCTGGCCGCCAAATGGCTGGTGCCACGGCTGAGTGGCTATGCCGCCCTGAACCCGGGCCTCGATATCCGCCTCTCGGCGATGGCGGCACTGATCGACGAGGGCCCGGCGCCGACGCCGGCGAACGACGGCTTCCGCGAGGAGGATGCCGATCTCGCGATCCGCTTCGGCGAAGGCGACTGGCCCGGCTGCCGGGTGGAGAAGCTGATGGATGTTTCGGCGCTGCCGCTGTGCAGCCCGCGCCTGCTCAAGGGGAGGCGGCCGCTTCGCCGGCCCGACGACCTGCGCCACCACACCCTGTTGCATGACGACACCGACTATGCCGGGCGGCCGGAGTGGCGCGCCTGGCTGGCGGCCGCCGGCGTGGACGGCATCGACGCCGCCCGCGGCCCGCGTTTCAACCAGGCCGCCCTGGCGCTCGACGCCGCCGCCGAGGGCCAGGGCGTGGCGCTGACGCTGGAGCCGCTGGCGCGCGCCGACTTGGCCACAGGTCGGCTGGCGGCACCGTTCGAGGTGAGGCTGCGGCTGCGGCCGGCGTACTATTTGGTTTGCCCGGAGGGGGCGGCGGCGAAGCCGGCTACGGAGGCGTTCCGGCGGTGGCTGATGGCGGAGGCGCGAGCTGAGGGCGAGGGCGGGTTCTGAGCGATGCTGCCGACACCTAATCCTCTCTGCCCCGAGTATGCGATATGCACTGTATGCTAGGCAAACTAGCTATGAATCATAATTTGCCTATTGACCGGGGCATCTCTCGCAATTTATGATGAGTATGCTAGGCGCTGCCTAAATTGGCTATCGATTGCCTGATATACTCTGCAAATGATGCTGAACCTGGAGACAATAGGGACGGAAGTTGCCAAGCGCCGCAAGGCGCTGCGCTTGCGGCAGAGCGACGTCGCCGGGAAGGCTGGCGTGAGCCGCGCCACCTTGGACGCGCTGGAGAATGGGCGGCTGGGAGAGCTGGGCTTCGCGAAGGTATCGCGCATTCTCGCTGCCATCGGTCTCGAGGTCCGGTTGGGCGAGGCGACACGCCGACGGCCGACCCTGGAGGAACTGTTGGAAGAGGCCGCCCATGATGAAGATCTGGGCCGACGGCCTTGAGGCCGGGCTGCTGGATCGTCATGGCCGGCGCGGCAGCAGCTTCGCCTACCTTCCGGACGTCGCGCCCGAGCGGGCAGTCTCCGTCACCATGCCGGTGCGGCTCGCCTCGTGGGACATCGACTTCGGGTTGGCGCCGATCTTCGAGATGAACCTGCCGGAGGGCGCGCTGCGCGAGCGCCTGCGGCTGGCCTTCGCCAAGGCGACGGGAAGCTTCGATGAGTTCGATCTGCTGGCGATCGTCGGTCGCTCCCAGATCGGGCGGCTGCGCTATTCCGGCCGGCACGACCGCCTCGATGAGGGCGTGCCCTTCCAATCGGTCGATGAGATCCTGGCCGCACGCCGGGAGGACGATCTCTTTCGCCATCTGATCGAGAAGTTCGCCGCCTTTTCCGGCATCAGCGGCGTACAACCGAAGGTGCTCATCCGCGACGAACCGGCGGCGCAGGTGTTCGGCAGGAACGGAGGCGGCTTCGCCCGCAACTTCCGCGGAGCAACACACATCGTGAAGTTCTGGGACCGCTCCGACTATCCGGAACTGGCAGCCAATGAGTTCTTCTGCCTCAAGGCCGCGCAACGCTGCGGGCTCGAGGTGCCGCCGTTCCGGCTCGCCGACGACGGCGCAGCGCTCGTGATCGATCGCTTCGACTTGCGGGCGGACGGCAGCTATCGCGGCGTCGAGGATTTCTGCGTGCTGAATGCGCGACGGACGGAAGAGAAATATCGCGGCAGCTATGAGACCACCGTCATCAAGCGGCTCGCGGACTACGTCGACGCCGCGGACCTGCCGGCGGAGAACGAGAAGCTGTTCACGCTTGTCGCCCTCAACTGCGCGCTCAGGAATGGCGATGCCCATCTCAAGAATTTCGCCATCGTGTATGAGCACGTGCTGGCGCAGGCCCGGCTGGCGCCGGTCTACGACCTCGTGACGACATCCATCTACCTTCCGCAAGACAACATGGCACTCACGCTCGATGGCACGACCCGCTGGCCGGACGCGCGGCGCCTGCGCCGACTTGGCGAGACGCGTTTGACCAGCGCGCCCGCCCGCGTTCGCGACATTCTCGCGCGGATCGCCGATGCGATGGCGGAGACGATGGGCGAAATCCGGGCGTACGCGAGAGAGCGCCCGGCGTTCGCCGAGATCGGCGAGCGCATGGTGGAGCAGTGGGAGGAAGGCATCCGCAGCTCACTGAAGGAAGCGTGAGGCGCAAGGCAGAGAAGGGACGACCGGCATTGCGCGGATCGGCTAATTCAATGCGGCGTCACCGTATTTCCGTCAGTCACTCCCGCCGCCGCCTTTGACGTCACCCGCCTTGATCACCCGCGCCAGGAGATCGATGAGCACCTCCCGCTCGCGGTCCGAGAGCGGGGCCATGATCCGGTCCTGGGCGGCGCGGATGGGCGGGCGCAGGCGCTGAAGAATTTCGGCGCCCGCCGGCGTGGGGCCAAACGCCTGCGAGCGTCCGCCACCCGCCTTCGGCGAGCGCTCGACGAAGCCCCGATGCTCCAGGCGCTTGACGACCCGCCGGGCGGTCGCAAGGTCCATCCCCATCCGCTCGGCCAGCTGGCCCTGGTCGATACCGGGGGCATCGTGGATCGATGCGATGGCGGCAAACTCCACCGGCTCCAGATCCTCCGGGCCTACCACCTCCACCATTGCGGCGTGGCAGAGCGCGTGGAAGCGCCGCGCCAGGTGCGCTTCGACGCGGCGATGAACCGGCGGCAGGGCCCGCGACAGCGGCCCGCCAGACGGACGCGCCAAATAGGCGCGGATCGGCGCCTCGATATTCTTGATGCGCTGGGCGCCGATATCCTCGAAGTCCAAAGGTAGCGCCGTGCGTACGTATTCATAGGCCGCACCTGACAGGCACACCGATCCCGGCGGCGCCAGGCCCTGCATGCGGGCGGCGACGTTCACGGCATCGCCGAAGAGGTCGCCGCTCCTCACCATCGCCTCGCCGACATGCACGCCGATGCGGAAGCTGACGCGGCGCTCTTCCGGCACCTCGTCGTTCACCGCGGCGGTTCGTTCCTGGATGCCGAGCGCGCACTGGAGCGCATCGACCGCGCTCGGGAACTCGGCCAGGATGCTGTCGCCGGCGGTGTTGGCGATACGGCCGCCATGCTGCGCGATCAGGCGGTCTGCCACCTCCCGATGGGAGCCGAGCAGGCGAAGCGTGCCGGCCTCATCCCTGTTCATCAAGCGGGTGTAGCCGGCCACATCGGCGCTGACGATGGCCGCGAGCCGCCGCTGGACAATGGTGGCAGGCTTGTTCATCGGCGCGCAGGCCCCCTTTGACGACGTCGTCCCGCGGCAGGCCGCGTCGATGAGGCCTGTGCGTCTGAGGTTACCATGACCTACAGATCGCTGGCAGCCCGATGTGACGGCGGCGTGACGTCTTCGAGAGAGGACGCGGGATGCGTGCAAAAGGCGGCGGGCGTCAGGCCGACTCTCTCGAATCTTCCCCGATGGGGCTTAGCCGGCCCTCGGTCACGAGCACGGCGGAGCTGGGCGTGCTCTCGGGCTCGGCCTGGATGTGCCAGTAGACGACGACGGTCTGGATCGCGTCGGCGTCCATCTTCGGCCACAGCCGGGCGCAGAGCCGGCGGGCGTCGGACTCGGACGCGGGCGCGTACTCCAGCAGCTTGCGCACGGCGTGGAGGATGCCGGGAGAGACAGGCAAGAGCGATGCCAGCTGCGACATGAAGCGAGCTCCCTTCGCGTCGGTGTTTGCGATTTGGCTTCGTCGGCCGGTGCAGCGCACGCCGAGATGCGACACCGGCTCATGCCGGGCATGTAGGCGGCGTTGCCATCGGGACAACCCCGCCGCCGGGCGAAAAACGAAGAAAAACGAATCGGAATGCGCCGTGAGGCGTTCGGTCGCGGCGCGGTTTGGCCTCGTACCCAACGGCAGAGAACGATGACTCATCAGATCTCCTCCCCACGCAGTAGGGGGAGGAATCCCGGAGCTAGGTCGCGTCAGCGTTCCGCGATTCCGGGGACCTAGCCGGCGCCGTTCTCGATCACGGCGCGCAGCACCTGGACGGCGCGGTGGATGGCGTCGTCGCGAATGCGCGGCAGGATCTGGGAAAGATCGTTGCGCGCGCCGGCGGCAGGGTCTGCAACAGGACGTTCGGCGCCGGCAGCCAGGCGCCACAGCACGAAATCGAGCAGCGGCAGGCGCTCCGGCGGCAAGGTTGCGGCGAGCGGCCGCAGCGCCGCCGCGAGCTCGGCGTCGGCGAGGAAGCCGCGGTATCCGGGATCGGCCTCGTCGAGATAGCAGACCGGCGACGCGCCGCCGGCCAAGTCGAGCGGCGCGGCCTCCGTGACGATGCGCGCCATCGGCAGGTCGTGCGGCTGCGGATGGATCGTCGGCAGCGCGAACGGGGAGAAGCCGACGCCGATCGCCTGCGTGGCCGGGCCCAGCTTCGCCAGGGTGCGATCGAAGAAGCCGCCGCCATAGCCTAGGCGGTAGTTACCGCCGTCGAAGCCGACGAGCGGCGCGATCACCGTGCGCGGCACGATCTCCGCTGCGGTCGCAGGCACCGGTATGTGCCAGATGCCGCGCTCCATCGGCGCGCCGCGGCGCCAGGGGCGGAAGGTCAGGGGCTCGCCCAGGCGGATGGCGACGGGCAGCGCGACGGCGACGCCGGAAGCGTCGAGCTCGCGCATCAGCGGGCGCAGGTCCGGCTCGCCCTTGAACGGCCAATAGACGCTGACGGGCGGCGGCACGCCGAGCAGCGCCCGTCGCAGGTGGGCGATGAGATCGGCGGTCCAGGCCGCGCGCAGGGACGGCGGCAAGGCGACGCGCGCGCCGATCAGCCGGGCACGCGCCGTCTTGCGCCAGAGCTTCACGTCGGGCCAGGCCATCGGCGGCGGGGTGGTCATGCCTGCTGCATGGTTCCTGCTGTTCCTCTCGAGCAGGATATGGCGCGGCCGGGAGGGAACGCCAGGCCGCGGGCGCGAGACCCCCTACTCGCGGTGCACGCTCGCCGTGCGCAGCAGGGCGGTGAAATCGAGCGGCGCCTGGTCGAGGTCGCGCAGCGGCATGAGCGCGTGCTGGCGCAGCGCCTCGGCGCGGATCTGCTCGTCGCTGGCACCGACCGGAGCGCGCACGCAGTAGATTGCGTGCGCGCCCTGATAGAGCCAATAGTCGATCAGCATGCGATGCGCTCGATCAGCCGCGCATCGGGACCGTAGAGCTTAGCGCAGACATAGCGCTTGAAGCGCAGCAGATCCGTCGCGAGCAGGCGCAGGTGGCCGAGGTTCTCGCTGTGCAGGACGATCGTCGGGCCGCCCGCCGTCTCCAGATGAAGCGCGTGCATGACGGCTATCCGCAGCACGAGGCGCCGACCGTCCGGCGGACGGCGGCCGGGGCGGGCATGGCAAGGCACTTCAGCATGATAATGCGACACTCCTTCTCGATCGTCGCGGGCACGCCGCCCGCCTGGCCCGGTCGGCGCTGCCGCGCCCGGCCGGCTGTAAACACACATCAGCATCGGCGGCGGAGCGCCCGAGCGCCCGTCGTCGGCTGGCCCATTGCTTTTTGAACAACGCCCTGTGCGGAGCACGCTTTTGCGCGCTCCCAGCCTCTCCCTCGGAGATCCCAGGTCCGATCTCCCGGCAGCGCGTATATGGGGCGGGGGCGCCGCGCCAGCCACCGCAACGGCGCATGGCTGACTTGCGCGTGTCGGCGGCCGGCGTGGGATTCTCGTGCGGAATCAAAGGTTGCGATCGGTGACACCCTACCCAGGTGACGGCGGGCGCCCCATATGCTCGACAGGCGGCCGGTGCGGCGCGCCGGCCCAGGGAGTTCCGGCATGCGGATGAATCGGTTCGAGCAGATGCGGTTCCGGCTGCGGCGGCCGGCCTGGTGGCAGTTGGCCCTGATCGCCGCGGTCGTCATCGCCGTCGTCCTCGCCGTCGCCATCGTGGCGACCAGCCTGATCCTGATCCTCGCGCCCATCGCGCTGGTGGCGGTGATCGCCCACCGCCTGTTCGCACGCCGGGCCATGCGGCCGGGCGGCGGCGGTCCTGGCGCACGCTACCGCGTGATCGACGCGGAGTACGAGGTGATCAGCACGCAGCCGGAGGATCGCCCGCGCCCCGACTGAGGCGCGGCATCTGCGGGAAGCCGCAGATGAACGCAGATATCTGCTGCCTTCGCGGCAGGGCTGCGAGCCGACTCCGGCCCCTATTCGGACGGGCGGCGCAGCTTGCGCTCCAGGAAATCGCGGATGCAGGCGGCGACCGCGCCGTAGACGGGGGGCAGGCGCGTCGCCGGCAGAGGCGCGCGCTAAGCGGGGCGGCCTGCCGGGATTCGATAGGTGTCCTGCCAGGGGCGCAAACGCTCGAAGGCGGCGCTGGCGGCGAGCACGTCGGAGTCGGCGAAGCGGCGGCCGATGATCTGCATGCCCACCGGCAGCTTGTCGGGCGACAGGCCCGCCGGGATCGAGGCGGCGGGGTGGCCGGTGAAGTTTACCGGGTAGGTGAGGCACCAGCCGATCAGGCGGTCGACGGCCTCGCCGTTGATCTCGCGCGGGCCGAGGGTGTTGCCGTCGGCGGCGTTGTCGACCGGCAGGCAGGCAAGCGTCGGCGTCACCAGCAGGTCGTAACGGTCGAGCACGCCCTGGATGGCGTCGTAGACCTCGCTGCGCATCTCCTGGTCGCGCAACAGGTCGGCGGCGCTCATCTTCTGGCCGAACTCGACCCAGTGCAGATACTCCGGCGGGAAATCGTCGCGGTGATGCTTTAGGAGGTCGAGGCCGTTGCGCTTGAAGATCTCGAAGGTCATGACGTTGAGCGGCGCGATCATGCGGCACCAGAGGTCGCTCAGCTCCTGTTGCGAGCGCTTCAGGCCGACCTTCACCTCCTCGACATGGGCGCCGGCTTCCTGGAACGCCTTCACCGCCTTGCCCACAACCTCGGCGACGCGGCGGTCGACCGGGAAGACGTCGAAGTTCGGGCTGTAGGCGATCTTCCAGCCGCGGATCGAGCGGCGGGTGGCGGCGAGGAAATCGACCTGATCGGTCAGGCTATAGGGATCGCGCGCATCGGGGCCGGCAACGGCGGTGAGCGCGAGCGCCGCGTCCTCGACCGTGCGCGTCATGGGGCCTTCGAACAGGAAGGGCGAGGCACCGCCGAAGGCGTTCGGGCGGGTGACATGGGGCACGCGGCCGAAGGAGGCCTTGTAGCCGTAGATGCCGCACCAGGAGGCGGGAATCCTTATGGAGCCGCCGCCGTCGGTGCCTTCGGCCAGCGGCACGAGGCCGTCGGCGACGGCGCCGCCGCTGCCTCCCGAGGAGCCGCCGGTATTCTTAGCGGTGTTGAAGGGGTTGCGCGCGGGGCCGAAGAGATAGTTGTCGCAGACGCCGCGCATGCCCATGATCGGGCTGTTGGTCTTGCCGACGAGGATGGCGCCGGCCTCTTCCACATGCTGGGCGAAGGCGCAGTACTGGGTGGACACGGTGTCCTTGCAGGCGCGCACGCCGCCGAAGGTGACCTTCCAGCCGGGCTTGTGATCGAACAGGTCCTTGATCGCCGCGGGCACGCCGTGCAGCGGCCCGAGCGGCCCGCCTGCCATGAGCGCGCGCTCGGCCTCCTGCGCCGCCTTGCGGGCGTCGTCGAAGCCGAAATAGACGAAGGCGGTGAGCGCGGGATTGCGCTTCTCGATGCGCGCGATGGCGGCGTCGACCACCTCGACCGGCGAGAGCTGACGCTGGCGGATGCGGCGCGCCAGCTCGGCAGCGGACATGTAGGCGAGCTCGTCGGACAGGCTCATGATTCCCTCCCGCGTTTCTTCGCCGAAGGTTCACCGCAAAGGCGCCGCGAATCAAGTAGGGCGGCCCCGCGTGGCCGCCCCGGAGCGACCACATGGGGTCCGCCGCTACGGACGAATCGCGGTGTCCCTTACGTCCACAGCCAGGGCTGGGCGCCCTTGTTCTTCGCTTCGAAGGAGTCGATCGAGGGCGCCTTCTCCAGGGTCAGGCCGATGTCGTCGAGGCCGTTGAGGAGGCAGTGCTTGCGGAAGGGATCGAGGTCGAAATTGATGCAGCCGCCGTCGGGGCCGCGGATCTCCTGCTTCTCGAGGTCGACGGAGATGATGGCGTTGGCGCCGCGCTCGGCGTCGTCCATCAGCTTGTCGACCTCGCTCTGCGGCAGCGCGATCGGCAGGATGCCGTTCTTGAAGCAGTTGTTGTAGAAGATGTCGGCGAAGCTGGGCGCGATGACGCAGCGGATGCCGAAATCGAGCAGCGCCCAGGGCGCGTGCTCGCGGCTGGAGCCGCAGCCGAAATTGGCGCCGGCGACCAGGATCACGGCCTTGCGGTAGGCCGGCCTGTTGAGCACGAAGTCGGGCCGCTCCTTGCCGTCAGGCGTGTAGCGCAGCTCGTCGAACAGGTTCTTGCCGAGGCCGGTGCGCTTGATGGTCTTCAGGAACTGCTTGGGGATGATCTTGTCGGTATCGACGTTGATCATCGGCATGGGCGCCGCGACGCCGGTCAGGCTGGTGAACTTCTCCATGATGCCCTTCTAGAAATTGCGCGGATTGCCCGGCGCGATCGTGCCGGTGCCTTCGACCTTGCCGTCCCTGATCCATTGCAGGGTGTCGCCCTCCCTGGCGACCTCCCAGCACATCTTGGGATCGGAGCCGTACTGGAAGCACATGTCGTCGCCCTCGATCGTCCAGGTTCCGCTGTACGCCTGGGCCTTGATCGTGCCGTCCTGCTCGTAGAACTCGGCGTAGTCGCCGGTGCCTTCCATCGTGCCCTGCACCGTGTTGCCGACGACGGTGTCGCGGATCTGGGCCCCGTTGAGCTTGTCGGCCGCGGCCGCGCCCGCGGCGACGGCCGTCGCGGCGACCAGGCCACTCAAGATCGACCACTTGCGTCTCATGCTCCGACGTTAGCGATCCGGGCCGCCGGCCGCAACCCGGCGGGTGCTCAGGCCTTGGCGGGGAGGACGAGCGAGAAGCGGGCACCGCCGCCGGCGGCGTCGTCGACGGCGAGGCGGCCGCCGTGGGCGGCGAGGATGCGGCTGACGATCGCGAGGCCGAGGCCGGAGCCCTCGCCTTTGCGGCGGTCGGCGCGCCAGAAGCGCTGGATCACGCGGCTGCGCAGCTCCGGCGGCACGCCCGGGCCGCGGTCGCTGACATGCACGGCCGGCTCGTGCGTGACCTCGATCTCGACCTCGGTGCCGGCCGGCGTGTGCTGCAGCGCGTTCTCGATCAGGTTGCGCAGGGCCTGACGCAAGGACTCGGCGTTGCCGCGGACGGCGACCGGCTCGGTCGTGCCGGTGACGGCAATCGAGCGGCCGCGCTTGAGGGCGAGGGGCGCCAATGATCCCGCGACATCCACGGCGATGGCCTGCAGGTCGGCGATCTCGTCGGGCGCCACAGCCAGTGCTTCGAGGGTAGCCACGGACAGCAGCTGGTTGACCAGCCGGCTCATGCGCTCGACGTCGGCGCGCAGGGCGGCGGCGACCTGCTTGTTCTCGAGGCTGTCGAGATGGGTGGCGAGGATGGCGAGCGGCGTGCGCAGCTCGTGGGCGGCGTCGGCGGTGAACTCGCGCTGCATGCGGAAGCCCTCGTCGAGCCGGTCGAGCGCGCCGTTGATGGCGACGACCATGGGCTTCAGCTCCGGCGGCAGGCCGGCGGCGGGCAGCCGCACGTCGGTGGCGGTCGGCGAGATGCGGGCGGCGCGGCGCGCGAGCTGCTGCATCGGCGCCAGGCTGTCGCGGATGGTGAGCACGCCGATGATCAGCACCGCCGCCATCAGCGGCAGCATGATCGGCAGCACGTTGCCGGTCAGGCTGTCGAGCATGCCGCGGCGGCTGACATCGACGTCGGAGCGGAGATCGGAGACCTGGATCACGGCGAGGCCGGCGGCCGTCGGCAGGCGCGCAAAGGCGCTCGACCGCACCAGCCCGTCCTCGTTCAGGCCGACGTCGGTGAAGACGCCCTGCCGCCAGCCGGCGGGCGGCGCCGTCAGCCGCGCCGCGGCCTCCGGGCTGGAGGCGGCCAGCAGCTGCCCGTCCGGCGTCCGCACGACATAGTCCGGAGCGTCGACGTTGTCGGGCAGCGTCACCGACACGTGGCCCGCGGCGTCCTTCGCGACGGCGGCGGCAACCGCCCTCACCGTGTTGCCGAGACGCTCGGCATGCAGCTCCATCGAATCAGCGCGGTAGCGCGTGGACAGCATGACCATGCCGGCCACGAACATGAGCACGAACAACGTCGCGAGCCGCAGCGACAGGCGGGCCTGCAGCGAGCTCGTGCGGTCGGTCACGCCGCGCGCTCCGCCAGCAGGTAGCCGACGCCGCGGATGGTGTGGATGTCGAAGGTGGCGCCGGTGGCCTCGAGCTTCTTGCGCAGGCGCGACATGTGCGCCTCGATGGTGTTGGAACCGACCGCCTCCTCCATGCTGTAGACACCCTCCTCGAGCGCGCTCTTGGCGACGACGCGGCCGGTGCTGCGCAACAGCAGCTCGAGCAGCGCGAGCTCGCGGCGCGACAGCAGGACCGGATGGCCGTCGACCTCGACGGCGCGGTTCACGGTGTCGAAGCCGAGGTTGCCGGCCTCGAGCCGCAGGCCGAGGGCGCCGCCCGGGCGCCGCAGCAGCGCCTTCAGCCGCGCTACCAGCTCCTCCATGGCGAAGGGCTTCTGCAGGTAGTCGTCGGCGCCGCTGTCGAGGCCGCGCACGCGATGCGCGACGCCGTCGCGCGCGGTGAGGATCAGGATCGGCGTGCTGTCGCCACCCTGGCGCAGGGTCTTGAGGACCTGGAGGCCGTCGCCGTCGGGCAGGGTGAGGTCGAGAATGCCGGCGTCGTAACGGGTCGCGCGGAGGGCGGCGAGCGCCTCGTCGACCAGGGCCACGCGGTCGACGACGAAGCCGGCGTCCTTCAGCCCCTTGGAGGCGAGGTCGGCCAGCCGGTCATTGTCTTCGATGAGGAGGACGCGCATCACGGCAGCTTAGGACGCAATGGTGAATAATTAACCAAAAGCACTGCGGCCGATCCTTTGAGGGGATCGGCCGCAGGCGGGGAGCGACGCGAGGATCAGGAAGGGGATACGAGGACTTAAGGAATGCTTCGCTGGGCCTCTGTGTCGGCCCCCATGCAGGGGCCAGGACCGTGCGCTGGCAGCGAAACTTGCTTTAACCTCCTAGTTCAGTGGGACAACAACTTCAACCGACGATGCCACTATGCCAGGGCAAGCTTACGCGAACCTGACAGGGATGGTTGATTTGTGCGCGAGCAAGCGGTTAGCGAAGGTTAACCACGGCCGGCGTGACTCGGTATCTCTATGGCAGGGTCTTCTCCATGGCGAGGGCCGCCATCACGAGGCCGCCGCGCGACGTCCAGCCATGCCGGTCAGTGACGCGGTATCCGTGCCGCTCGTAGAAAGCCTGACCCGAGAGAGAGGCGCCGATGCGGATGCGACGACGGCCGGTCGCAGCGATCGCGGCTTCGGCCCGGCGGAGCAGCGCGCTGCCGACGCCGCGGCGGGCCCATCCCGGCGCCACATAAAGCCCCTTCACCTCGTCGTCCTTGAACGAGCAGAAGCCCGCGAGATCGCCATCGGCGGCGGCGGCGACGATGAAGGTCTCCCCGCCATCGGTCATCGCCGTGACATAGCGTTCCGGCACGAGTCCGGTCGCCCAGCTCTCGACCTCGGCGAGGCTGTAGTGTTCCGCGCCGAGGACGCGGATCGACGCGCGATGCAGTTGCAGGATCGCTTCGGCGTCCGCGTGCGCGGCCGCGCGGATGACAATGTCATGGGATTCGCACGTCATCGCGGTGTTGGACCACGAATCAGCGGCGCGCGAAAGTCGTTGCCGGGAGGCCTCGACTTGCGGGCCCGGAGGAATTGCTGCACAAGCTCGACGGCGTGATGCAGGGCAGAAGGACATCCGAGACGCATGATCGATCCGAAGAGAATCGAGCCCTACCTCGATCAGGCGCTGTCGGCGGCCGTGATCCCGGAGCTGCCGCAGCACAGCCAGGGCAAGGTCAGAGACAGCTACGATCTCAGGGATGGCCGCCGCATCCTCATCGCCACCGACCGGTTGAGCGCCTTCGACCGGATCCTCACGACGATCCCGTTGAAGGGCCAGGTGCTCACGCAGAGCGCGCGCTTCTGGTTCGATGCGACGAAGGCGATCTGCCCGAACCATATCGAGTCCTACCCGGACCCCAACGTGACGGTCTGCCGCCGGCTGTCGATCCTTCCCGTCGAGATCGTCGTGCGCGGCTATCTCACGGGCACCACCAACACGTCGATCTGGCCGATGTACAAGGCGGGGGCCCGCGAGATGTACGGCATCCGCTTTCCCGACGGGCTGCGCGAGAACCAGATGCTGCCGCAGGCGATCGTGACGCCGACCACGAAGGCGGCGGAGGGCGGGCATGACGAGCCGCTTTCCGCGCGCGACATCGTCGAGCGCGGCCTGATGACGCGCGCGCAGTGGCAGACCGTCTCCGACTACGCCCTGGCGCTCTTCGAGCGCGGGCGTGCGCTCGTGCACGAGCGCGGACTCATCCTGGTCGACACGAAGTACGAATTCGGCGTCGATGGCGACGGCCAGATCATCCTGGCCGACGAGATCCACACACCCGACAGCAGCCGCTATTGGCGGCTCGACAGCTATGCGCAGCGCTTCGCGGCGGGGACACCCCCGGAGAGCTTCGACAAGGACGTCATCCGCAACTGGGTCCGGGCGCGCTGCAATCCCTATGAAGGCCAGATCCCGGAGATCCCGCGCGACATGCGGCTCCACACTGCCGCCGTGTATATCAGCGCCTTCGAGACGATCACCGGAGAGGAGTTTGCCTGGCCGGATCCGAGCATTCCGCCGCTCGACCGAATCCGGTCGGCCCTGCGGGGATATGTGGGCAGCGACAATCGCGCCTAAAACGGGGCCTAAAACGGGACTGAAAGGAAACTGGCACCATCGGACAGTTCAAACCTCGGTTGTCACCCCGGCGAAAGCCGGGGCCCATAAACACAGGCCTCTGGAATATGGACCCCGACTTTCGTCGGGGTGACATGGGAGGACACGAGGGCCGGAGATCTACCTCATTCCCTGAGAGTCCACGCAGCGCCAAACGCGCTCAGAGCAACTCGCGGATGTCCGTGAGCCGGCCCGTGACCGCGGCGGCCGCCGCCATGGCCGGGCTCATCAGGTGCGTGCGGCCGCCGCGGCCCTGGCGGCCTTCGAAGTTGCGGTTGGAGGTGGAGGCGCAGCGCTCGCCGGGCTGCAGCTTGTCCGGGTTCATGGCCAGGCACATGGAGCAGCCGGGCTCGCGCCACTCGAAGCCGGCCTCGGTGAGGATGCGGTCGAGACCCTCCTCCTCCGCCTGGTGCTTCACCAGGCCGGAGCCCGGCACGACCATGGCGCTGACGCCGGCTGCGACCTTGCGGCCCTGGGCGACCTTCGCGGCCTCGCGCAGGTCTTCGATGCGGCCGTTGGTGCAGGAGCCGATGAAGACACGATCGATCTTCACCTCACGCAGCGGCGTGCCGGGCTTCAGGCCCATGTATTCGAGCGCGCGCTCCATCGAACGGCGCCTGGCCTCGTCGCTCGCGGCGGCCGGATCGGGCACGGCGCCGGTGATCGGCAGCACGTCCTCCGGGCTGGTGCCCCAGGTGACCTGCGGCGCGATCTCGGAGGTGCGCAGCACGGCCTCCTTGTCGTAGGAGGCGCCGGGATCGGAAGGGAGCGTGCGCCAGTAGGCGACGGCCTGCTCCCAGGCGCCGGCCTTGGGCGCCATCGGGCGACCCCTGAGATAGTCGAAGGTGGTGTCGTCGGGCGCGATCAGGCCGGCGCGCGCGCCGCCTTCGATCGACATGTTGCAGACGGTCATGCGACCCTCCATCGAGAGGCCGCGGATCGCCTTCCCCGCATATTCGATGACGTGGCCGGTGCCGCCGGCGGTGCCGATCTTGCCGATGATGGCGAGGATCAGGTCCTTCGCCGTCAGGCCGAGCGGCAGGTCGCCGTCGACGGTGACGCGCATGTTCTTGGCCGGCTGCTGGATCAGCGTTTGCGTGGCCAGCACATGCTCCACCTCCGAGGTGCCGATGCCGAAGGCCAGCGCGCCGAAGGCGCCGTGCGTCGCCGTGTGGCTGTCGCCGCAGACGATGGTGAGGCCGGGCTGGGTCAGGCCCTGCTCGGGACCGATGATGTGGACGATGCCCTGGCGGACGTCGGTCATCGAGAAGTACTCGATGCCGAAGTCGCGGCAGTTCTTCTCCAGCGTCTCGACCTGGATGCGCGACTCCTCCTCCGTGATGCCCTTGCTGCGATCCGTCGTCGGCACGTTGTGGTCGGCGACGGCAAGCGTGGCCTGCGGACGGTGCACCTTGCGGCCGGCCGCGCGCAGGCCCTCGAAGGCCTGCGGGCTCGTCACCTCGTGGACGAGGTGGCGGTCGATATAGAGGATGCAAGTGCCGTCGGATTGACGGTTGACGACGTGGTCCTCGAAGATCTTGTCGTAGAGCGTTCTTGGCGCCGATTGGGGCATTGCCTGCAGTCCTTGCCGGAGGGATAGAGGCTTCTGATACCGTGACAGCGGGCTGCCCGCAAATCGTCG
>DATIXH010000031.1:0-3015 GCA_035518775.1 Candidatus Acidiferrum sp. | reverse complement strand
TTCCTCGATTCCGAATGCGTCTCCTGCGGCGCCTGCGTGCAGGCCTGCCCGACCGCGACCCTGATGGAGAAGTCCGTCATCGAGCTGGGCCAGGCCGAGCACAGCGTCATCACCACCTGCGCCTATTGCGGCGTCGGCTGCTCCTTCAAGGCGGAGATGAAGGGCACGGAAGTCGCGCGCATGGTGCCCTACAAGGACGGCAAGGCGAACCACGGCCATTCCTGCGTGAAGGGCCGCTTCGCCTGGGGCTACGCCACCCACAAGGACCGCATCACCAAGCCGATGATCCGCGCCAGCATCAGCGATCCCTGGCGGATCGTGACCTGGGAGGAGGCGATCGCCCACACGGCGTCGGAGTTCCGCCGCATCCAGGCCAAGTATGGCAAGGACTCGATCGGCGGCATCACCTCCTCGCGCTGCACCAACGAGGAGACCTACCTGGTGCAGAAGCTGATCCGCGCCGCCTTCGGCAACAACAACGTCGATACCTGCGCGCGCGTCTGCCACTCGCCGACGGGCTACGGCCTGAAGACCACGCTCGGCACCTCCGCCGGCACGCAGGATTTCGACTCCGTGCTGGAGGCCGACGTCATCCTGGTCATCGGCGCCAATCCCACGGATGCCCACCCGGTGTTCGCCTCGCGCATGAAGAAGCGCCTGCGCGAGGGCGCGAAGCTGATCGTCATCGATCCGCGCGAAATCGACCTCGTGCACACGCCGCACGTGCAGGCGCAGTACCACCTGCAGCTGCGCCCCGGCACCAACGTCGCCGTCATCAATGCCCTCGCCCATGTGATCGTGACCGAGGGGCTGGTCAAAGAGAAGTATGTCGCCGAGCGCTGCGAGCCCGGCGACTTCGAGTCCTGGCGCGCCTTCATCGCGCAGGAGCGCAATTCGCCCGAGGCCGTCGAGTCCATGACCGGCGTGCCGGCGGCCGAGCTGCGCGCGGCCGCCCGTCTCTACGCCACCGGCGGCAACGCCGCCATCTATTACGGCCTCGGCGTCACCGAGCACAGCCAGGGCTCAACCATGGTCATGGGCATGGCGAACCTGGCAATGGCGACCGGCAACATCGGCCGCGTCGGCGTCGGCGTGAATCCGCTGCGCGGCCAGAACAACGTGCAGGGCGCCTGCGACATGGGCTCCTTCCCGCACGAGTTCAGCGGCTACCGCCATGTTTCCGAGGACGCCACCCGCGAGCTGTTCGAGCGCGCCTGGAACGTGCATCTCGAGGGCGAGCCGGGCCTGCGCATCCCGAACATGCTGGACGCCGCCGTCGACGGCAGCTTCAAGGGCATCTACATCCAGGGCGAGGACATCGCCCAGTCCGACCCCAATACCCGGCATGTCACGGACGGCCTGCGCGCCATGGAATGCGTGGTCGTGCAGGACATCTTCCTGAACGAGACCGCCAACTACGCCCACGTGTTCCTGCCGGGGTCGTCGTTCCTGGAGAAGGACGGCACCTTCACCAATGCCGAGCGCCGCATCAGCCCCGTGCGCAAGGCGATGCCGCCGATGGCCGGCCTCGCCGACTGGGAAGTGACGATGGCGCTCTCGAATGCCCTCGGCTATCCCATGAACTACAAGCACCCTTCCGAGATCATGGATGAGATCGCGCGGCTGACGCCGACCTTCACGGGCGTCAGCTATGCCAAGCTCGACGAGCTCGGCAGCGTGCAGTGGCCCTGCAACGAGAAGGCGCCGCTGGGCACGCCGACCATGCACATCGACCGCTTCGTGCGCGGCAAGGGCAAGTTCATGATCACCGAGTTTATCCCGACCGACGAGCGCACCACCGCGCGCTTTCCGCTCATCCTCACCACCGGCCGCATCCTCTCGCAATACAACGTGGGACAGCAGACGCGGCGGACGGAGAACAACGTCTGGCACGACGAGGACCTGCTGGAGATCCACCCCTTCGATGCCGAACAGCGCGGCATCCGCGACGGCGATATCGTCGCGCTCGCCAGCCGCGCGGGCGAGACCTCGCTTCGCGCCATGATCTCCGAGCGGATGCAGCCCGGCGTCGTCTACACCACCTTCCACTTCGCTGGCACCGGCGTGAACGTGGTGACGACCGAGTATTCGGACTGGGCGACGAGCTGCCCGGAATACAAGGTGACGGCCGTGCAGGTGCGGCTCACCAACCACCCCTCGGAATGGCAGGAGCGCTACCGCCGCGACAGCATCGACCTCCGGCGGATCGAGGCGACCGCCGCCGAATGAACGCCCTCCCGCCCGACATCAAGGCTCTGTCCGCGATCGCCCGCTCCACGAGCGTGGCGAATGCGGAGCGCGTGCAGCCGGACGGCACCTCTGCGTCGATCACAGAGATGATCGCCGAGGAGGTGCCCGTCGCTCTCGTCTACAACAACATCAGTCACGCCGTAATGATGGCGACGCCCGCCGACCTCGCGGATTTCGGCCTCGGCTTCAGCCTCAGTGAAGGCATCCTCGCCGGCAAGGACGAGCTGATGGACATCGGTGTCGCCGAGAGCGAGGTCGGCATCGAAGTCCAGATGGCCATTGCGATCGAGCGCTTCCGCCTGCTGCGCGAGCGCCGGCGCACCCTGGCCGGCCGCACCGGCTGCGGCATCTGCGGCGTCGAGAGCCTGGAGCAGGCCGTGCGCCCCGTGCCGCCGGTCACCGCGGCCACCACGATACCGGTCGATGCCGTCTATTCCGCACTGGCCGAATTGCCCCGGCGTCAAACCGTCAACCGGCTCACCCGTTCCGTCCATGCCGCCGCCTGGGTCGATCGGTCGGGCCAGATCGAGCTGGTGCGCGAGGATGTCGGCCGCCACAACGCCCTCGACAAGCTGATCGGCGCCATGACCTGGCGCGGCCTCGATCCGGCCGACGGCTTCGCGCTCATCACCAGCCGCTGCAGCGTCGAGATGGTGCAGAAGGCGGCCGCCGTCGGCATCCCCGTGCTGGTCGCCATCTCCGCGCCGACCGCCCTGGCGCGCCGGGTGGCGGATGGCTGCAATCTCACGCTGGTGGCGCTGGCGC
>DATIXH010000030.1:0-9300 GCA_035518775.1 Candidatus Acidiferrum sp. | reverse complement strand
AGCGCCGGGGCGGCGCCCCGAGTGCTGATGTAGCGCACGGCGGACGACTCCGATTGCCAAATTAAGGTGGCGCGGCGCTTACCCTACTGGCCGCATCCCGGTGGTGCAAGGGCGGGGTAGTCAAGAAAAACTTATGACGTTCCAATAAGTTAGTAGTCAGACCCTTCGGACTGTCATCGCCGGGCTCGACCCGGCGATCCATCGTGCAGCGGCTCGATGGATGCCCGCGTCATGTGCGGGCATCACACTGAAGGGACGGCGTGGTGTGGCTGGTACTTACACCCAAGCCACCTCGACAGCGTAGGGCTCGAACCGATCGTCGTGCGTCACGATCGACAGGCCCTCGATCTGCGCCTGCGCGATCAGCATGCGGTCGAAGGGATCGCCGTGATGCGGTGGCAGCGTCGTCAGCCGCTCGGCATGCTCGAAGGTTATCGGGAGGGGATGGAAGCCGCTGGTCTGCACGCCGAATGCAAACGGGATCTCGAAGCGCAGCTTGCCGAGGCTGACCTTGATCGCCGTTTCCCAGGCCGATGCCAGACTGACATAGACCGTGTCAGCGGCGCCGATGTCGTCGCGGGCGCGCCGGCTTAGATTTGGGCTGTCCTGGCACCACCACAGGAAGACGTGCGTGTCCAGCAGCAGGTTCGATCGGCTCTTCGAGCGTGGCGAGGATGTCGTCGGGGAGCGGGGCGTCGAAGTCATCGGCGATCCAGATCTTTCCCTTGCCGCAGCCGGGCACGCGGCGGCCCTTCGTCGACTCGTAGCGCACGAGCTTGGCCATCGGCTCGCCGTTCTTGGCGATCACGATCTCCTCACCCTTGGCGGCGCGCTCGACCAGCGCCGACAGCTCCGTCTTCGCCTCGTACAGGTTCTTGATGACGTTGCCCATGCCATCGCAATTCGTTGGTCAGACTTGACCAATACCATGGAGGCAAATATTGGTCAAGCATGACCAACTCGAAGCGCTACGACTGCCGCCGGCGGGCGACGCAGTCGATCTCGATGTGGCAGCCGAACAGGAGTCTCGCGACGCCCACGGTGGTGCGCGCCGGAAAGCGGCCCGCCGGGAAATAGGCGGCATAGATCTCGTTCATGCGATCGAACTGGTCGAGGTCGGTCATGTAGATGTTGACCTTCACGACGTCGCCGAAATCGAGGCCGAGATCGGCAAGCACGCCCTGCAGCAGTTCCATGGCAGCGCGGGTCTCGTCGACGATATCGCCGATCGCGACCCGACGGTGCTTCGCATCGTCTGCCAGCTGACCGGAGAGAAAGACGTAGTCGCCGTCGACGACCGCGTGGCTGTACGCGCCACCGATCTTTGATACGGCCGAGTTGTGATGACGGCTGGCGCTCATCGGCTCCCGGCGGTTTCGGTCAACTCAGATACCGCGTCTCCAGGTGCCGCTTGAACACCGCCGGGTCGAGCGGGCGGCCGGTGGCGCGCGTGAGCAGCTCGCGGTTAGAGAGGCGGGAGCCGTGGCCGTGAACGTTGTCGCGCAGCCAGGAGAGCAGCGGCGCGAAGTCGCCCCGGCCGATGGCCTCGGGGATCTCCGGCTTGGCGCGGCGGGCGGCGTCGAACAGCTGCGCGGCGGTCATGGCGCCCAGCGTGTAGGTCGGGAAGTAACCCCAGGCGCCATCGTACCAGTGGATGTCCTGCAGGCAGCCCTCGCGGTCCGAGGGCGGCACGATGCCGAGCAGGTCCTTCATGCCGGCATTCCAGGCCGCCGGCAGGTCGTCCAACTCCATCTCGCCCGCGATCAGCGCGCGCTCCAGGCGGTAGCGCAGGATGACGTGCGCGGGATAGGTCACCTCGTCGGCGTCGACCCGGATGAAGTCGGGCTTCACGCGCGTGTAGAGGCGGTGAATGTTTTCCTGGTCCCAGGCCGCGCCGTTGCCGCCGAAGGTCGCGCGCGCCAGCGGCGTCACGAATTCGATGAACGGCCGCGAGCGGCAGGCCTGCATCTCCATCAGCAGCGACTGGCTCTCATGCAGGCTCATGCCGCGCGCCTGCCCCACCGGCTGGTGGCGCCAGTCCGGCGGCAGGCCGCGCTCGTAGAGCGCATGGCCGGTCTCGTGGATCACGGCCATGAGGGAATGGGCGAAATCGTCGTCGTAGTAGCGCGTGGTGATGCGGACGTCGTCGGGCACGCCGCCGCAGAAGGGATGTAGGCTGATGTCGAGCCGGCCGTGCTCGAAATCGAAGCCGAGCGCCTGCATCAGCTTCTCGCCGAGTGCGCGCTGCTTCTCGATCGGGAACGGGCCGGCCGGCTTCACCGGCGCCGGTCGCGCCGCCTGGTGCGCCAGCACGCGCTCGCGAAAAGCCGGCAGGAACTTGGCGAGATCGTCGAACACCACGTCGATCTCGGCCGAGCGGCCGGCCGGCTCGTATTCGTCGAGCAGGGCGTCGTAGGGCGAGCAGCCGAGCTTGGCGGCCTTGGCCGCGGCCGCCTCGCGCACGCGCGCCAGCAGCTCGCTCAGAGCCGGCTTCACCATCGCGAAGTCGGAGGCCGGCCGCGCCTTGCGCCAGACTTGCTCGCAGGCCGAGCAGGCCTTGGAGAGCGCCTCCACCAGCGCCGCATTGAGCGCCGTGGCATGCACCCATTGCCGGCGCATCTCCGCCAGATTGGCGTGCTGCCATTCGTCGAGATTGGCGCGGTCGGCTTCGGCCTCGTCGAGCAGGTCGCCTGCCGCCGGGTCGGCCAGCACGCCGTGGCAGACGACGTTGAGGGCCGCCACCTGCTCGGCCCGGGCCGCCGCCCCGCCGGATGGCATCATGGTCGCCATGTCCCAATGCAGCACGCCGGTGGCGTTGCGCAGGGCATACAGGCGATGGAAGCGGGATTCGAGCTCGCGGTAGGCTTTCATGGCAGGGATTTCTCAAAGGATTTCAACGAATGGCGCCGACCATATCATCGGATTCGGGACGCACAAAGGGAGGCGCGACCCACGGCTGCCGCTCTGGGCAGTCGAAAAACATCGCAGGCTGCTGTATGATGCAGCGGATAGGACGGCATTAACCAAGAACAGGAAGGCCGACCGACATCCGAGATAATCGCGGCGGAACGACGGGCTGAACGTCCGGCGCGCCGAAGAACCGCCGAGTCGGGAGGACGCCTTCGTCATGACCGGACATCGCTGGACGCATGCGGCGCTCGCCGCCGTCGCCGTCATCCTGCTCTATGGCCTGGGCACCGTGCTGGCGCCGTGGCGGCCGCCGGCCGCCGTACCGGCCCTGTCCGGCCTGGGCCCGGTTCTGCTCTCCGCGTTCCTGGTCCTCGCCAGCAGCCGGATCGGCTCTTTCCTCGCCGCGCATCATCGGCAGGCGCGCATGGCCGAGATCGACACGGCGCTCGCCGCCGGGACCCGGGGTCCCGGGCCGGCCCGCATCCGGCTCCGGCCGGAGCTCCGCTACAAGGTGGTGCTCGCCCTCTGCGCCGCCGCCATCGTCGTCGGCTATGCGCTGTTCGGCGTCTGGAGCCTGGTCGCGGCGCCGCCGCTGGTGTGGCTGCACGGCGTCGCCATCGGCGCGCTCGGGACCATCGTCTCCGGCCGCCCGCTGCTGCACGGTGTGCTGCGCATGCTGCGGCCGAACATCGTCGAGGTCAGCCGCGAGGGGCTGATGCTGCTGGGCGCGCGGCCCGTCGCGATCGCCTGGGACGAGATCGAGCGCATCCTGGTGGAGCGGGGCAACGGCGGGCTGGTCCTGCGCTTCCGTCTCATCGACATCGACGGCATGCTGGCGCGCCTGGCGCCCCTCGACCGGCGCCTGCTCGAGGCGGAATGGCGCTCCGGCCATCCGCCGATCTCGATCAACCTCAACGCCCTCGACGGCAGTGTCGGCAAGCAGCTGCAGGCCATCGCCCGGCTGATGCCGCCTTATCTTCCTACCTTGCAGGTCGGCGGCCCGGCGACCGGATAGTCGTTTGGCGGAGGGCTGACGGGGGAGGCGTGCGATGCTGAGGCTCTGGAAATCCTGGCTGCAGCTGCTGGGCGCGCTCGCCTTCGTCGCTGGCGGACTGTGGATGCTCATCGATGCGTTGCGCGATCCCGCCGGCGCCGAGGCCGGCCAGCTCTGGATGTCGCTGGCCGTCACCATCATGTTCGGCGGCTGCGCGGCGATTTTTGCCTACGAACTGCATGGGATGCGCCGCGCGGGTCAGCGCGCCCGCGGAATGGGACATGGCAGTGTGAGCGGCCCGCTCGAGGCGGTCTACTCCAACGTCTGGGCGTCGCTCGCCCTCGCCGGCTGCGTCGCCTTTGCGGTCGCTGGGGTCATGATGACCCTGGCGAGCGCCACCGGCGGGCTCGGCTGGGCCGGCTTCGTCGTCGGCCCGCTCGCCGCGATCGTGTTCGGCGCCTTCGCCGTCCTGGGCGCCGCCCAGCTGCGGCACAGCGGCCGCGTCTTCCGCCGGATCCGCGTCGATGCCGACGGCATCCACGATTCGCGGATCGGTGACACGATCGCCTGGGACGAGATCGAGTGGATCGCCGGGCGGCGCATCTTTGGCCAGCGCGTCATCGAGGTCGGCCTGGTCGACCCGGACCGCATCCTTGCCCGCCTCGGCCGCGCGCAACGCGCTCTGGCGCGCCTCAACCGGCGCTTCGGCTACGCCCCCTACGCCATCGCCCTCGCCGGCCTGAGCGTCGGCGAGGCCGAGCTCGCCGCGGCCATCCATCGTTTCCGGCCCACGCAGCTGCCGGTCCGGCTCGACGACTGAGATCGCCACGCGAGCGATCGCGCGAATTGCGCGATTACGGCTTCTTAAGCCGTTGCCCCTATGCAGGGGCGGTAAACCGTGATCGAAGGCCGCCGATGACTCCCGCCCGCGCCCCACAGCCGAAAAGCCTGAACTGGACCGCCCTGCTGATCGCGATCCTGCTGGTGGCGCCGTTCGTGCGCGCGCTCTGGCGGGTGCTGCAGGCGGACGCCGCCGGCGGGCTTGCGGCGAACGGCGATCTGCTGCTGTCCGGCGCCCTCATCGCGGCGGTGCTGATCGGCGACAGCCTGCGCTTCGGCCGCCCGACGCGCGCCTTCCTGATCGCGCTGGCCGCCTGCCTGGCGGCGGTCGGCATCGGCAGCGCCGTATTCGCGGTCGGGCTGCAGTTCCAGTTCGCGCAGGCGCGCGCCCTCGGCGAACTCACGATCGCGGGCCCGCTCCTCGCCCTCGCCTGCGGCTTCGGCGCCCGCCTGTGCCTGATGCGAGCCTTTCCGGACGATCGCCGGAAGTAGCGGCCGCCGCCGAATCGAACTGCAACAACTGTTGCGGGAGATCAGGACGTCAGCGGTTCGGGCGGCCCCGCTGCTGCTGCAGGTGGTAGACCACGTAGATCACGACCAGCGCGACCGCCAGCGCGTACCAGGTGATGGCGTACTGCAGGTGGTCGTTGGGCAGGTTGACCCTGGTCTGGCCCCCGATCGGCAGGCCGCCGGGGTTGGGCGCGGCGCCGGCCTCGAGGAACACCGGAACGAGCTTCTCAGGCGCCACGCCAGCGTGGGCGCCCATCGTCGTCAGGTCCTCCCAGAACCAGAGGTTCTGCGCGGGCTGATCGTCGGGAACCACCTTGCTTTCCAGCCAGTTCTTCGGGCGCGGCGCGCGGATGGCACCGTCGACGGCGACGGTCCCCGCGACCTGGCCCTGGGCCCGCTTCGCCGGATCCTTGCGCGTCTCCGGCACCCAGCCGCGATTGACCAGGACGACGCTGCCGTCGGCCTGCTGCAGCGGGGTAATCACCTGGTAGCCGACCGAGCCTTCCATCGTGCGGGCCGCGAGATACATCTCGCGCTCGTGCTGGAAGACGCCGGTCGTCGCGGCGTGGCGGAAGTCGAGCTCGGCCAGCGCCGCCGGCGCGAGCGGCTGCCCCGCCGGCGGCAGCGCGATCGGCGCCGCCGTCGTGCGCGCCGTGCGATCGGCGATCAGCCCCTCCTTCCAGTGCAGACGCTGCACCTGCCAGGTGCCGAGCCCCAGCAGCACGATCAGCGCCGGGATCGTGAAGAGGGTCGGCCAGAAGGTGGGACGGAACGGCATGGGAGGAACTGGTCAGCGATCGGCAATCGATGAGCGGCAGCGTGCCGGCTGGCGACGGCTCACTGCCACCCCTCTCCGACATCGCCGGCGCGGTGCTTGTATTGCAGCGCGACCATGATGCCCTTGGCCGGGCGCAGCAGCAGGAGCGCGCCGCCGATCACCACGACGACGAGCACCAGCCAGCTCAGCCATTCCGGCAGCGCGAACACGTACAGCATCAGGTAGGCCAGGAGCACGGCGAGCGCACCCAGGATGAAGATGAGGAACACGGCCGGGCCGTCGCCGGAATCGGCCTTGCTGTAGTCGAGCTGGCACACCTCGCAGCGCGGCGCCAGCGTCAGATAGCCGGCGAACAGCCGGCCGCGCCCGCAGCGCGGGCATCTGCAGGCGATACCCGCGCCGAAGGCAGACGGTGGAGGATAGGAGGCGATCGCCGTCAGTGCTCCGCCACGCCGCCCGCGCCCGCCACGTAGATGCACGTGAAGAGGAACAGCCAGACTACGTCGACGAAATGCCAGTACCAGGCGGCCGCCTCGAAGCCGAAATGATGGTCGGGCTTGAAGTGCCCCGCATAGGCGCGGAACCAGCAGACGATCAGGAAGATCGTCCCGATGATCACATGGAAGCCGTGGAAGCCCGTCGCCATGAAGAAGGTCGAGCCGTAGATGTTGCCGCGGAAGCTGAAGGCCGCATGGCTGTATTCATAGGCCTGCACGCAGGTGAAGGTGGCGCCCAGCAGGATCGTGAGCGCCAGCCCCTGCAGCATGCCCTTGCGGTCGCCCTCGCGCAGCGCATGGTGCGCCCAGGTGACGGTGACGCCGGACATCAGCAGGATCAGCGTGTTCAGCAGCGGCAGCTCGAACGGATCGAAGGTCTGGACCGGTGTCGGCAGGCTCGGCGGCCAGGTGTGGCCGATCTGCGCGGTCGGGAACAGGAAGGCGTTGAAGTAGGCCCAGAACCAGGCCACGAAGAACATCACCTCGGAGGCGATGAAGAGCGCCATGCCGTAGCGCAGCCCGATCTGCACCACCGGCGTGTGATGGCCCTGGAACGTCCCCTCCTTCACGACGTCGCGCCACCAGAAGAACATGGTGCCGAGGATGCCGAGCATGCCCAGCGCCATCACGAGCTTGCCGCCGACGCCCCAGATGCCGTGCATGAACATGACGGTGCCGCCGGTGAGCAGCAGGGCGGCGATGGCGCCGACGATCGGCCACGGGCTGGGATCGACGAGATGGTAGGGATGCTTGGCCTCGTGGACCGCGTGGGTGTCGCTCATGGGTTCGTCTTCCTTGCCTCGAATGCGTTCGTCAGTTGGCCGGGACGTCCGTCTGCGCGGCGGCGGCCGCGCTTTCGTCGCCGTCCCGGAAGAAGGTGTAGGAGAGGGTGATGACCTGGATGTCCGCCGTATCCGGATTCTCGCGGATCTTCGGATCGACGAAGAAGGTGACCGGCAGCTCCGCGCTCTCGCCCGGCTTCAGCGCATGCTCGGTGAAGCAGAAGCACTGGATCTTGTTGAAGAACTGCCCGGAGTCGAAGGGCGTGACGTTGAAGGTGGCGGAGCCGACGGTCGGCTTGTCCGACAGGTTCTTCACGCGATAGACGGCGGTCACGCTCTCGCCCAGCGGCAGCGTCACCTCCGGCTGCTCCGGGACGAAGCTCCAGGGCAGCTTGCTGTTCACGTTGGCGTCGAGATGGACGGTGATGGTCGCGGTCGACGCGGCATCGGGCGCGCGCAGGGCCGTGCGGGTCGCGCCCTGGTAGCCGGTGACCTGGCAGAACAGGCGATAGAGCGGCACCGACGCGTAGGCGAGGCCGACCATGCCGGCCACGATGGCCAGGGACGCCAGCGCGACGATGGCGTTGCGAAGGCGATGTCTGGGGCGGAACCGCATGGGCATCCTCAGCCCCCGCCCATGCGCACGATCGAGATCACGTAGATCAGCACCACCAGAAGCAGCAGGACCAGCAGCACGGCGCGGTTGCGGGCGCGTTGGCGGCGTCGCTGCTCGGTCGCATGGGGGGTCGGGCCGGTCATCGCCTGCGCCGTCATGCCAGGCTCCCGCCGATCAGGCCGGGCGCGCGATCGACGATCAGCAGCGTGAACAGCAGGAAGAGATAGAGGATCGAGAACGCGAACATCTGGCGCGCCGCCCGCTCGCCCTCGTCGAGCCAGACGCGCACCGCCGCCAGCACGAACAGCAGACCGAGGA
Source organism: Candidatus Acidiferrum sp. (assembly GCA_035518775.1). Taxonomy (GTDB): domain Bacteria; phylum Pseudomonadota; class Alphaproteobacteria; order Dongiales; family Dongiaceae; genus JBGPEQ01. The sequence goes on along the minus strand of DATIXH010000030.1, from coordinate 1,055 downwards.
CAGCGGCCGCCGCCGCGTAGACGACGCCGGTCAGGCCGAGCGCCCACGGCGCCAGCGCCAGCGGCAGCAGCAGGACGGTATAGACCAGCATCTGCCGCTTGGTGGCGCGCGCGCCCGCCACCACCGGCAGCATGGGCACGCCGGCCTTGGCGTAGTCGCCGGTCCGATAGAGCGCCAGCGCCCAGAAATGCGGCGGCGTCCACATGAAGATCAGCAGGAAGAGCGCGACCGAGGCCAGGCTGATCTGCCCGGTCACCGCCGCCCACCCGATCATCGGCGGGAAGGCGCCGGCGGCACCCCCGATCACGATGTTCTGGGGCGTGCGTCGCTTCAGCCACATGGTGTAGACGAAGACGTAGAACGCGATCGTGAACGCCAGCAGCCCGGCCGCGAGCCAGTTGACCGCCACCGCCATCAGCGTGACCGCGCCGATCGCCAGCACGATGCCGAAGCTGACGGCCTCCTGCGGATCGACGCGGCCGGCCGGCAACGGCCGCCGGCGCGTGCGCTGCATGATCGCGTCGATGTCGCGGTCGTACCACATGTTGATGGCGCCGGAGGCGCCGGCCCCGACCGCGATGCAGAGCACGGCGACGGCTGCCAACACCGGATGCAGGTCGCCCGGCGCCACCATCAGCCCGGCGAAGCCGCTGAACACGACCAGCGACATCACGCGCGGCTTCAGCAGCTCGATGAAGTCGGCGACGCGCGCGCCGGCCGCCGGTGCTGCGACGTCAACCGCTTCCGTGGAGATGGCAACGTCAGACAAGGCTCTGGTCCCAGTGCTTCATGTTCAGCGGCATCGGCAACCGGCGTCCTTCGACAAGCTCAGGATGAGGGACAATCTTGGTGGCACGAAGAAAACACCTCATCCTGAGCTTGTCGAAGGACGCACAGTCGCCGTCACAGCCTGCGATCAGTGATGCCCGCTGGCCTTGATCACCGGCAGCTCCTCGTAGGAGTGGAACGGCGGCGGCGAGGGCAGCGTCCATTCGAGGGTCGTGGCGCCTTCGCCCCAGGGATTGGCGGCCGCCTTCTTGCCGGAGGTCAGCGTG
>DATIXH010000029.1:0-9773 GCA_035518775.1 Candidatus Acidiferrum sp. | reverse complement strand
GGATCGATCGCCAGGGTCGGGATCGGCGCCGCCACCAGGTGATCGGCGATGGTGTCGGCCACGGTCGTTTCGGTGAGGCCGGCGATGGCGATGATGTCGCCGGCCACCGCCTCCTCGATCGCCACCCGCTCCAGCCCCCGGAAGGCCAGCAGCTTGGTGAGGCGGGCATGCTCGATGACGCGGCCGTCCGGACTCATGGAGCGGACATGCATGTTGAGCTTGGCGGTGCCGGCGTGGATGCGTCCGGTCAGCACGCGCCCGACATAGGAGTCGTATTCCAGCGTCGTCGCCAGCATGGCGAAAGGCGCCTCGGCATCGCCCTGGGCCGGGGGTACGTGGCGGACGATGAGGTCGAACAGAGGCGCCAGATCCTTGCGCTCGTCGTCGAGATGGGCGGCGGCCCAGCCCTGCTTCGAGGAGGCGAAGAGGGTGGGGAAATCGAGCTGCTCGTCATTGGCGCCGATGGCCGCGAACAGGTCGAAGACCATGTTGTGGACCTCGGTCGGGCGGGCGTCCGGGCGGTCGACCTTGTTGATGACGACGATCGGCTTGAGCCCGAGGGCGAGCGCCTTCATGGTGACGAACTTGGTCTGCGGCATCGGCCCTTCGGCGGCATCGACCAGCACGACCGCACCGTCGACCATGCTGAGGATGCGCTCGACCTCGCCGCCGAAATCGGCGTGGCCGGGCGTGTCCACGATGTTGAGGCGGTGGCCCTTCCAGGCCACCGAGGTGCATTTCGCCAGGATGGTGATGCCGCGCTCGCGCTCGATGTCGTTCGAATCCATGGCGCGCTCCATCACCTGCTGGTTGGCGCGGAACGTGCCGCTCTGGCGCAGCAGCTGGTCGACCAGCGTGGTCTTGCCGTGGTCGACGTGGGCGATGATGGCGAAGTTGTGAAACTGCATGATGCCCGACAGATGGGGTGCCTAACGCATTTCCGCCAGCAGCAGCTCGGTCAGCGGCGTCTGCGGGCGGGCACCGAAATGGCTGATGATCTCGGCGGCCGCAAGGGCGCCGATGCGGGCGCATTCATAGGGCGGCTTGCCGGCGGTGTAGCCGTAGAGGAACCCGGCGGCGTAGAGATCGCCGGCGCCGGTGGTGTCGACGACGTGGTTGACCGGCGCGGCATCAACGACGTGCAGCTCCTCGCCGGTCACGACGATCGAGCCCTTGGCGCTGCGGGTGAGGGCGGCGACCTCGCACTTGCCGCGGGTCGCCTGCAGCGCCTCGTCGAAGCGCTCGGTCTGCCACAGCGAGCAGATCTCGTTCTCGTTGGCGAAGAGGATGTCGACATGCTTCTCCAGCAGCTGCCGGAACTCGGCGCGGTGGCGGTCGACACAGAACGGGTCGGACAGGGTGAGGGCGACCTTGTGGCCGGCGTTGCGCGCGATCTCCGCCGCCTTGATGAAGGCCTGCTTGGCGCGCGGCGGGTCCCACAAATAGCCCTCGAGGTAGGTCACGCGGGCATGGGAGATCACCTGGACATCGACGTCCTCCGGCCCCAGCTCGAGGCAGGCGCCGAGATAGGTCTGCATGGTGCGCTGGGCGTCGCCGGTGACGAAGATCAGGCAGCGTGCGGTGGGCGGCCCCTCCTCGGCGCTCGCCGTCTCGAAGGTGACGCCGGAGGAGCGGATATCGTGGCGGAAGACGCCGCCGAACTGGTCGTTGTTGACCTTGCCGATGAAGGCGCCGCGGCCGCCGAGCGAGGCGACGCCGGCGATGGTGTTGGCAGCCGAGCCGCCGGAGGACTCGACGGCCGGTCCCATGGCCCGATAGAGGGCGCTGGCCCGCTCGGCATCGATCAGGGTCATGGCGCCCTTGGCCAGCCCGTGGGCGGTCAGGAAAGCGTCGTCGGCGTGGCTCAGGATGTCGACGATGGCATTGCCGATACCGACGACATCGAAGACCCTATCGGTCATGCTGCGATCCGCCCCGCTTGCCGTGCAGCTGCGGCGATCCCGCCGAGCGCGGCGGAGTATAGCCACCGAGGAGACCGGTACAAGCCAAGGTTGCGCTGCCGCGGCCTTGCGCCGACCCACCGGCAAGGCCACATAACCACCAGCCCCGCCGTTAACTATTCACCCATTGTTCGACGCCCTCGCCAAAGCCTTCGCCCAGCTCGACGATCCGCGCCTCCAGCGCATCCTGCTGCTGGGCCTGGGTCTGGCGCTGGCCGTGCTGCTCGGCCTGGGCGTCGTGCTCTGGTTTGCCGTCGTCCAGCTCCACCTGTTTTCTTGGGGCTGGCTGGAGACGGCTTTCGAGATCGGCTCCGGGCTGATTATTGGAATCCTGCTGTGGCTGCTGTTCCCGGCTGCCGTCTCCGCGACGATCGGCCTCTATCTGGAAGGGGTGGCCGAGGCGGTCGAGGACCGCCATTACCCGGGATTGCCGGCGGCGGCCGGGCAGTCGGTCGGCGCCGCCATCCGCTCGGGCCTGAGATTCGCGCTGGTGGCGATTATGCTTAATCTTGCCGCCTTGTTCGTCTATTTGATCTTTACTCTTGTTCTCTTGCCCTTCCTCAACCCCTTTGTATTTTACGCGCTGAACGGTTATCTTTTCGGCCGGGAGTACTATGAGATCGTGGCGCTCCGGCGCCTCGATGAGAAACGGGCGGGTGAACTGAGACGGCGCAATAACGGACGCATATTCCTGGCGGGAGTGGTCATCGCGCTGATGCTGACAGTGCCGCTCCTGAACCTGATAGCGCCCGTCATCGCCACCGCCTTCATGGTACATATCTTCGAGACGATCCGGCGCAGGGAGGCGCCAGCCTAGCGTACGCGTACCAAGAACGAAGAAACCGAGTTCCCGATGATTGGCAAGAAGAAGACGCTCGGCACCCACGGCATGAACGGCGACGCGTTCGGGGCGCCACGCCGGCAGTAGGGTGACAGCAGCGTCCGTTAGAGGCGTGTCATGGACTATCGATGCGGCCCCGCCCGGCATGGGCGGATCAGCCGATTGAGCTTGTGGAACACGACGGCCCTGCGCGGGCCGGCCGCTGTGATTTTTGCCCTCCTCGCCGGCTGCCAAGCCGCTCCGCCGCCACCCGATCCCGTGCATTCCGCTTCGATCCTCGGGCTGGACAGCGGCGCCGTCCGCAAGCTGCTGGGCGAACCCGGGCTGATCCGGCACGAGGAGCCGGCCGAGGTCTGGCAGTACCGCACCGCCAGCTGCGTGCTCGACGTCGTGCTCTACGACCAGTCGAGCGGTCAGCGGGTCGTCTACACGGAGGCGCGCACGCCGACGGCAGAGCCGACGCAGGCCGGTCCCTGCCTCAGCGACGTGCTGACGAGCAAGCGCTCGGCCACCAGCTAGAGCGTCTTCGCCCGGTAGGCGCAGAGGTCGAGCACGACGCAGGCCGGGCAGGCCGGCTTGCGCGCCTTGCAGACGTAGCGGCCGTGCAGGATGAGCCAGTGGTGGGCGTTGAGCCGGTAATGCTCCGGCACGCGCTTCATCAGCATCTGCTCGACCGCGTCGGGCGTCTTGCCCGGCGCCAGGCCGCTGCGGTTGCAGAGCCGGAAGATGTGGGTGTCGACGGCCATGGTCGGCTGGCCGAAGGCGACGTTGAGGACGACATTGGCGGTCTTGCGGCCGACTCCCGGCAGCGCCTGGAGCGCCTCGCGCTCCTGCGGCACCTGCCCGCCGTGGTCGCGGATCAGCAGATCCGACAGCCGGATGATGTTCTTCGCCTTGGTGTTATAGAGGCCGATGGTGCGGATGAACTCCTTCAGCCGGGCTTCGCCCAGCTTCAGCATCTTCTGCGGCGTGTCGGCGATCTTGAACAGCGGCTCGGTGGCCTTGTTGACGCTGGCGTCGGTCGCCTGCGCCGAAAGCACGACGGCGACCAGAAGGGTGTAGGGATTGATGTACTCGAGCTCGCCGCGCGGATTGGGATTGGCGTCCGCGAGGCGGCGAAAGAACGCTTCGGCGTCGACCTTCGGCTTCGGCATGGCTGCAGTCTAGCGGCCCGCAGCATGCCGCGACAGGCTTTGCCGCAGTCAGGCCGGCTGCTTATAGTCGGGGCCGTCATGCCGGCGCCCGACGACCAACGCCAGGAACGAGCCACCGTGCTCTTCGATGCGGTCTTGACCCCGCATCGCAGCCTGAACCCGTTCGGCTTTGCCGTCCTCATGACGGTCGTCGCGGCCGTGAACATCGGTCTGGGCGTGTCGTTCATGCTGCAGGGGGCGTGGCCGATCTTCGGCTTCTGCGGGCTCGACGTGCTGCTGTTCTACGTCATGTTCCGCCTCAACTACCGCAGCGCGCAGATGTTCGAGCGCGTCCGCCTGCTGCCCGACGAGCTGATCGTCGAGCGCCACGACGCCCGCGGGCACAAGGAAAGCTGGAGCTTCCAACCCTATTGGCTGCGCATCGTCATGGACGATCCGCCCGAGCATCACAGCCAGCTGGTGCTGAGCTCGCACGGCCGCACCCTGACCATCGGCAGCTTCCTGTCGCCGGGCGAGCGCTTCGACCTGGCGCAGGCCCTGCGCCGGGCGCTGCGGACCCAAGGCGCCGCCGACATCTGAGCGCGCGTCGACCGATCCTGCATGCACCCGAACCGCGACGACTACGGCCTGCTGGCCGCGCTCGGCCTCGTCTGGGGATCATCGTTCCTGCTGATCAAGCTGGCGGTCGCGACGATCCCGCCGATCACCGTCGCCACCGCGCGCATCGGCATCGGCGCGCTGATGCTGGTGGTCATCGTGGCGGCGCGCGGGCGCAGCTGGCCGCGCGGGCGGCGCGAATGGCTGCTCCTCCTCGTCATGGGCGCGATCGGCAACGCCATTCCGTTCAGCCTGATCAACTGGGGCGAGACGCACATCGACAGCGGGCTGACGGCGATCCTGATGTCGACGGTGCCGCTGGCAACGATCATGCTGGCGCCGGCCTTCGTGCGCGACGAACCGATCACGCCGGGCAAGCTGCTGGGCGTGGTCCTCGGCATGGCCGGCGTGGCCGTGCTGATCGGGCCGGGCGCGCTGATGGGCGCGCATAGCGAGCTGCTGGGTGAGATCGCCGTCACCGGCGCGACGCTGTGCTATGCCGTGAACGGGCTCGTGGCGCGCCGGCTGCCGCCGATGCCGGTCGAGGTGATCAGCGCCGGCTGCCTGCTCTGCGCCACGCTGGTCGGGCTGCCCTTCAGCCTCGTTGCCGACCGCCCCTGGCAGGCGGCGCCGTCCACGCTGTCGCTGGCGGCGCTCGTCCTGCTGGGCGTGCTCAACACGGCCGGCGGTTATCTCCTGCTATTCCGCCTGGTGATACGGGCGGGTGCCGGCTTCGCCTCGCTCAATAACTTCCTGGTGCCGCTGTTCGGGGTGATGTGGGGCGCCCTGCTGCTGGGCGAGCGGCCGTCGCCGCGTGCCCTCGCCGGCCTGCTGCTGATCTTCGGCGGGCTCGCCGCGGTGCGGCTGTGGCCGGGCCGGCGGACAGCGATCGGACCTGGCGCTCGCTAGCCGGTCAGTCCCAGCACGTCGGCCATGGAGTAGAGCCCGGGCGGCTTGCCCTGGGCCCACAGGGCGGCGCGCAGGGCGCCGCGGGCGTAGATCTCGCGGCTGGTGGCGATGTGCGTGAGCTCCACGCGCTCGCCCTCGCTGGCGAAGATGATGCGGTGGTCGCTGACGACGTCGCCGCCGCGCAGCACCGCGAAGCCGATGTCGCCGCGCTTGCGGGCGCCGGTGATGCCGTCCCGCACTCGCTTGGCGACATGCTCGAGGTCGGTGCCGCGGCCGGCGGCGGCGGCACGCCCGAGCGCCAGGGCAGTGCCCGAGGGCGCATCGACCTTGTGGCGATGGTGCATCTCCAGGATCTCGATGTCCCAATCGGGATCGAGGGCGCGGCCCATCTGCTCGACCATGCGCAGCAGCAGGTTAAGGCCGACGCTCATGTTCGGCGCCACCACCACGGCCGTCTGCTTGCCGGCACGGTTGAGGGCGGCCAGCTGCGGCTGCTCGAAGCCGGTCGTGCCGATGATGTGGATCTTCTTCTTCTTGGCGGCCAGCTCGACATGCTGGATCGTGGCCGCCGGGCTGGTGAATTCCAGCACCGCGTCGGCCTGGGTGAAGAGATCGGCGGGATCGTCGGTGACGCTGACGCCGAGCGCGTCGATGCCGGCGACCAGGCCGAGGTCGCGGCCGACTGCCGCCGAGCGCGGCTGCTCGCTGCCGCCGACGACGAGGCAGCGGTCGCTGGCCGCCACGGTGCGCACGAGCATCTGGCCCATGCGGCCGGCGCAGCCGACGATGCCGACCTTGAGGGCCGTAGCCTTACCCCCGGTGTTCCTAGGCTCGGGATTTGCGCGCTTCGTTGTCAATGACCCGCTCCTCGCCGTCCGCCAGGACACTTCTAGCCCCTTGCCGGCCCGCTCGACAAGGCGACCCGATCGGGGCCTTGCCTGCATCGGAGGGGCACTCGATACTTCCGTGGGCGGCGCGACGGCTCGGCGCAAACGAGCCGGTCGACCCAAACGACGCCTCGCAAGGGAGGACATCGGCATGCGCAGAATCCTGACGGCGGCGATGGCCGCCTTGGCCCTGTTCGCCTCGCCGGCACGAGCGGCCGATTTCACGCTGACCAGCCCGGAGATCACGACCGGGAGCCAGCTGCCGGCCAAGCAGGTCTTCAACGGCTTCGGCTGCACCGGCGGCAACGTCTCGCCGGCCCTGACCTGGAGCGGGGCGCCGGCCGAGACCAAGAGCTTCGCCGTCACGGTCTACGATCCGGATGCGCCGACCGGCTCCGGCTGGTGGCACTGGGTCGTCTACAACATCCCCGCAAAGGTGGGCGAGCTGCCATCCGGGGCCGGCAGCCCCGACGGCAAGCAGCTGCCGCCCGGGGCCCAGCAGGGACGCACGGACTTCGGCAGCCCCGGCTACGGCGGCGCCTGTCCGCCGGCCGGCGATCCCGCCCATCGCTACGTCTTCACGGTGCATGCGCTGAAGGTCGAGAAGCTCGATCCGCCGGCCGACGCGTCGGCGGCGCTGATCGGCTTCATCCTGCACAGCGCGGAGATCGGGCGGACGTCGCTGACCGCCTACTACGCCCGGTAGCGGGCTATTCCTTCAGGTCTTCGAAGAAGTCGCGGACCTTGGCGAAGAAGCCTTCGGAGGCCGGGCTGTGGGACTTGCCCTTGCCCGCGGTCTCGAACTCGCGCAGCAGCTCCTGCTGGCGCTTGGTCAGGTTGACTGGCGTCTCGACCTGCAGCTCGACATAGAGATCGCCGCGCGCGTCCGAGCGCAGCACGCTCATGCCCTTGCTGCGCAGGCGGAACTGCTGGCCGTTCTGGGCGCCGGCGGGAACCGTGATCTTCACGCGCGCGCCGTCGATACCGGGCACCTCGATCGTGCCGCCGAGCGCCGCTGTCGTGATGGGCAGCGGCACCGCGCAATAGAGGTGGGGGCCTTCGCGCTTGAAGAGCGGATGCTGCGCGATCGACAGGAAAATGTAGAGGTCACCCGGCGGCCCGCCGCGCATGCCGACCTCGCCCTCGCCGGCGAGCCGGATGCGATTGCCGTCCTCGACCCCGGCGGGAATGTTGACCTGCAGGTTCTTCTCCTTGCGCACGCGGCCGGCCCCGTTGCAGCTCTTGCAGGGCTTCTCGATGATCTTGCCGGCGCCGCCGCAGGCATGGCAGGTGCGCTCCACCGTGAAGAACCCCTGGCTGGCCCGCACGCGGCCGGCGCCGCGGCAGGTGGGGCAGGTCACGGGCTGGGCGCCCTTCTCGCCGCCGGTGCCATTGCAGGCGTCGCACGGCGCCGAGCCCGGCACGCGGATGGTCGTCTGCTTGCCGGCAAACGCCTCCTGCAGGGAGATCGTCATGTTGTAGCGGAGGTCGCCGCCCCGGCCGCGCGCCTTGTTGCTGCGCCCAGGGTTGATGAACTCGCCGAACATCTCGTCGAAGATGTCGGCGAACCCGCCGGCCGTGAATTCGAAGCCGCCAAACCCGCGGCCGGCGCCGTTCTCGAACGCGGCGTGGCCGAAGCGGTCATAGGCCGCGCGCTTCTGATCGTCCTTGAGGACTTCGTAGGCTTCGCTGATCTCTTTGAACTTGTGCTCGGCCGCCTTGTCGCCCTGATTGCGGTCAGGGTGAAATTTCATGGCCAGCGAGCGATAAGCCTTCTTGATGTCGTCGGCGCTGGCGCCGCGCGCGACGCCGAGAGACTCGTAGTAGTCTTGCTTGGCCATGATCAGCAACGAGCTATCAGCGGTGAGCGATCAGCTTGGGGTCGGGGACCATACCGGACATTCCTTGCTGACTGCTGACCGCTGATTGCTACGGGCTACCTTATCCTGCGCCGCCGCCCTTCCGGTTCTCGTCGACCTCTTCGAAGTCGGCATCGACAACGCCTTCCTTCCCGGAGGCGCCACCGCCGGCATCGGCACCGTTGCCGCCGGGGGCAGCACCCGCGCCGCCCGCCTGCTGCTGGCCCTTGTACATCGCTTCGCCGAGCTTGAACGAGGCCTGCGCCAGCGCATCGGTCTTCGTCTTGATGGCGTCGGCGTCGTCCGTGTCCTTCACCGATTTCAACTCGGCGATGGCCGACTCGATCGCCTGCTTGTCGCCGGCGCCGAGCTTGTCGCCGTGCTCCTTCAGCTGCTTCTCCGTCTCATGGATCAGCTGATCGGCGCGGTTGCGGGCCTCGACCGTCGCCTTGCGCTTCTTGTCCTCGGCCGCGTGCGCCTCGGCATCCTTCACCATGCGCTGGATGTCGGCATCGCTGAGGCCGCCCGACGCCTGGATGCGGATCTGCTGCTCCTTGCCGGTCGCCTTGTCCTTGGCCTGGACGTTGACGATGCCGTTGGCGTCGATGTCGAAGGTGACCTCGATCTGCGGCATACCGCGCGGCGCCGGCGGGATGCCGACGAGGTCGAACTGACCCAGCAGCTTGTTGTCCGCCGCCATCTCGCGCTCGCCCTGGAAGACCCGGATGGTGACCGCGGTCTGGCCGTCCTCGGCGGTGGAGAACGTCTGGCTCTTCTTCGTCGGTATGGTGGTGTTGCGATCGATCAGGCGGGTGAACACGCCGCCCAGCGTCTCGATGCCCAGCGACAGCGGGGTCACGTCGAGCAGCAGGACATCCTTCACCTCGCCCTTCAGCACGCCGCCCTGGATGGCCGCGCCGACGGCGACGACCTCATCCGGGTTCACGCCGCGATGCGGCTCGCGCCCGAAGAACTGCTTCACCGTCTCGATCACCTTGGGCATTCGGGTCATGCCGCCGACCAGGATGACCTCGTTGATCTCGGAGGCTTTGAGGCCGGCATCCTTGAGGGCGGCCTTGCAAGGCTCGACGGTCTTTTGGATGAGCTCGTCGACCAGCGCCTCGAGCTTGGCGCGCGTCAGCTTGATATTGAGGTGCTTCGGCCCGGCCTGGTCGGCCGTGATGAACGGCAGGTTGACCTCGGTCTGCATCGAGCTCGACAGCTCGATCTTGGCCTTCTCCGCCGCCTCCTTCAGGCGCTGCAGCGCGAGCTTGTCCTTGCGTAGGTCGATGCCCTGCTCCTTGCGGAACTCGTCGGCCAGATAGTCGATGATGCGGGCGTCGAAGTCCTCGCCGCCGAGGAAGGTGTCGCCGTTGGTCGACTTTACCTCGAACACGCCGTCGCCGATCTCGAGCACAGAGATGTCGAAGGTGCCGCCGCCGAGGTCATAGACCGCGATGGTGCCGCTGCCCTTCTTCTCGAGCCCGTAGGCGAGGGCGGCCGCGGTCGGCTCGTTGATGATGCGCAGCACTTCCAGGCCGGCGATCTTGCCGGCGTCCTTGGTG